>JAEUJP010000930.1 GCA_016793725.1 Myxococcaceae bacterium
CGGCGGCACGCCGCAACCTGCGCTCGGCGATCATCGCGCCGTCGCTCGCGTGCCTGTTCATGGCCCTGACGCTGGCGCTGCTTCGACGCGAGCTCAACGCGCGGCGGGTCGCAGAGGGGCACCTCGCGCTGCTGCTCGAGCTCGGCGACCTGCTGCAGGCGAGCCGCACGCTCGACGAAGCCTACGAGGTCTGCCGCAAGTATCTGCCACGGTTCTTCGAGGGCAGCGCGGGTGTGCTCGCGCTGCTCGACACCGGCGGCGCCGTGGTGACGCGCGCGAGCTGGGGTCGGTCGAGCTCTGAGCACGTGCCCCACGGCTTCGCCGTCGACGCGTGCTGGGCGCTGCGGCGCGGGCAGCCGTTCGCGAGCGAGGCGGGCGACGGCGGGGTTCGGTGTGCGCACGTCGGGGCGCCGGGCGCCGATGCGCTGTGCCTGCCACTGGCCGCGCACGGCGAGCAGATCGGCGCGCTGTCGATCTCGTCGCCGCCGGGCACCGCCGCGAAGCTCCGCACGCTCGCCGAGTCGGTGGGTGAGCAGGTGAGCCTTGCGCTCGGCAACCTGATCTTGCGCGAAGAGCTGAAGGCGCAGTCGATTCGCGACCCGCTGACCGGGCTGTTCAACCGGCGCTACACCGAAGAGACCCTCGAGCGCGAGCTGAAGGGGGCCGCGCGCTCGAAGGCGCCGGTGGGCGTGTTGATGATCGACGTCGATCATTTCAAGCGCGTGAACGACACGCACGGCCACGACGGCGGCGACCTGGTGCTGAAGGCGATCGCCGACGTGCTGCGCGCCCGAACGCGGGGCCACGACGTGGTGAGCCGGCTCGGCGGTGAAGAGCTGCTGGTGATTCTGCCGGGCGCGAGCCTCGAGGCGGCCGAAGAGAAGGCCGAGGCGCTGCGCGCG
Organism: Myxococcaceae bacterium; assembly: GCA_016793725.1. Taxonomy (GTDB): domain Bacteria; phylum Myxococcota; class Myxococcia; order Myxococcales; family Myxococcaceae; genus Xiheicaenimonas; species Xiheicaenimonas phototrophica. Next base: position 903 of record JAEUJP010000930.1, read on the forward strand.
GCGATCGCGAAGCTCGAGCTGAGCCACCGCGGCCGGCGCATCGAGGTGACGGCGTCGTTCGGGGTGTCGGCGTTTCCCGAGCACGGCTCGCACGGCGCCGAGCTCACGCGCGCGGCCGATCAGGCGCTGTACACGGCGAAGCGCACGGGCCGCGATCGTGTGGTGACGGCGGCAGCGCCGGCGACCGCGACGGCCCTGTCGCTGAACTAGAGATACACCGGCCGCACCGCTTCGAACCGAAACCCGCACCACACGCACGAGTCGCCCTTGCGGCCGGGCGGCAGCTCGAGCAGGCAGCCGGGGCAGCGGGCGCGGGGGCGCTGCCTTCGAACGGCGCGCGAGCGCTGGGCGGCCTCACGCTGCGGTGCTCTCGCCTGCGGGAGGCCGGCGCGCATGCGGGCCTCGAGCAGCTTCATGCGCAGCTCGAGATCTTCGATGCGGGCTCGCAGCTGGAGCACCTCGTCGTTCTTGCGGCGTCGCGGCATGTGCTGTGAAAGAGTGCCACGGCGAACAACTCGAGGGAAACTCTTGGAACCGCTTCACGGCACCCGGCTCGGGCCCATTGATCAGCAGAAGGCGCAAGATCTCGGCAAGCGCGCCTCGACGATTCTTCAAGACGGCGAGCTGCAGGGGCTGCTCACGACGAAGCGCGATCTGCCCGAGAGCGACCGCGCGCGGCAGATGTTCGTGAACCGCAACCTGAAGCTCGCGAACATCGACCTGATCGGCTTCGATATGGACTACACGCTGGCGATCTACCACCAGCGTCGCATCGAGCAGCTGTCGTACGACATGACGCTGCAGCGGCTGATCGAGGCGTACCAGTACCCTCGCGACATCGCGAAGATCGTCTACGACCACCAGTTCGTGATGCGCGGGCTGTTCGTCGACAAGCGGCACGGCAACCTGCTCAAGATCGACCGCTTCGGCCACGTGGGCCGCGCGTACCACGGGCGCGACGCGCTGCCCGAGCCCCAGATGAAGCAGCTGTACCGCAACGAGCTCGTGCGGCTGAAGAACCCCGAGTACGCGTGGATCGACACGCTCTTCGCCCTGCCCGAGGCGTGCCTGTTCGCGGGCATCATCGACATGCTCGAGAAGCAGCAGGGGCAGAAGCTCGACTACGCGAAGCTGTACGACGACATTCGCGAGGCGATCGACACGGTGCACCGCGACAACTCGCTCAAGACCGAGATCAAAAAAGACATCGGCAGGTACATCTACAAAGACCCAGAGCTCGGGCCGGCGCTCCACAAGCTGCGCAGCGGCGGCAAGAAGCTGTTTCTGCTGACCAACTCGGGGTGGGACTACACCGAGGCGGTCATGAAGTACCTGCTCGACGGCATGGTGCCCGAGTACCCGTTCTGGCGAAACTACTTCGACGTCGTGGTGACGGCGGCACGAAAGCCCGACTTCTTCACGGGGCTCGAGCCGTTTCTCGAGGTCGACCCGGCGACGTCGCAGGTGCGCGCGGCGGGCGAGCCCACGGCGCTCGAGCGCGGCAAGGTGTACCAGGGCGGCAACCTGCAGGCGTTCGAGCGGCTGACGCAGCACGCGGGCGAGCGGGTGCTGTACGTCGGCGATCACATCTACGGCGACATCTTGAAGTCGAAGAAGACGTCGCTGTGGCGCACCTGCATGGTCGTGCAGGAGCTCGAAGACGAGCTCAACTACACGTTCGGCCGGTCAGAAGAAATCACCCGGCTGTCTGAGCTCGAGCTCTTGCGCGCCCGCGTCGACGACGAGATCGGCAAGCACAAGGCGATGCTCAACTCGGTCGAGCGCAAGCTCGAGCGCGAGCCGCTCGACGAGGTGGCGAAGACGGCGCTCGACGACGAGCGCAAGCGGCTCAAGGGCGAGCTCGATCGCCTGCGCAAGGCCTACCGCGAGACGAACGAGCTCGCCGAGGTGCTCGAGGCCGACGTCGAGACCGGCTTCAACCCGTTCTGGGGCCTGATGTTCAAAGAGGGCAACGAAAACTCGCGCTTCGGCGAGCAGGTCGAGCAGTACGCGTGCCTGTACACGAGCCGGGTCTCGAACTTTCTCTTCTATTCGCCCGCGCAGTACTTCCGATCGCCCCGCGATCTGATGCCGCACGAGAAGGCGGGCGCTCCGACGGCGAAGCTGGCCCTGCTCGGTGGTGAGGGCCCGCCCAAGGGCACCAACCAGGCCTAGAGACCGCTCACCCGCGCCCAGACCACGTCGGTGTAGCGCGACTGCGGCTCGGCCTTGAGGTTCAGCCGCTTGAGATCGTCCGAGTAGCGCGCGCCCTTCACGATGACCCACCGGCGTGCCACGCGTCGCGCTTCTGCGATCGCCTCGGGCCGCAGCGGCTCGTGGCTCGCGTGCGCCCGCAAGAGCTCGAACGCCGGCGACGCCTTCTTCTTGCGCCCGAACATCGGGTCGAACAGCACCACGTCGAAGCGCTTCGCCGGCTGGCGCTCCAGGTACTCCACACAGTCCGCGTGGTGCATGACGATCTGGTGCTGCCCTTCTTTCGCCAGCGCCCACAGCGGCAGGCTCTTCTCGAGGCCCACCACCCTGCCCTTCGGCCCCACCACGTGCGCGCACACCTGCGCGTCGGCCCCGAGCCCGAACGTGCAGTCGAGCACCTCGTCGCCGGCCCGCAGCTCGGCGAGCTTCACGAGCACGTCGTCGGTCTCGCCCGCCTCGAGCCGTTTGATGCGAAGGCGCGCCAGGCCTTCGGCGAAGCGCAGGGCGCCGTTCTCGTCTCTCAACGTCCACCCGTCGCCTCCGAGCACCAGAAACGTACCGGCCGGCAGCCCGCGGTTCTTCTGCCGCTCGAAGAACGGCAGGCCCCACTGCTTCGCCCGGTCTCTCGCCCTCGCCTCGAGCTCGGGCGCGACCGAGTGGCTCACCGCCACCTGAATCACGGGTCGCCTGCGTCGAGCAGCGTCGCGATGCGCTCGACCTGCGCGTACCCCTCGACGTCGGGCTCGACGTAGCCGTTCACGCTCATCGCCGACAGAATGTCGCGGTCGGCCTTGTGCCGCATCGACAGCTGCAGCAAGAGATCTTTGACCGCGTCGCCCACCTCGCGCGGCAGATCTTCGCGCACGCAGATCACGTCTTGCGGCGTGCGCGGCATCTTCGCGATCACCCGAAACGACAGCGGGTCGACCCCCGACTTCGACTTCAAGGCGCCGAAGCTGCCCTGCCACGTCGCACCGGCCTCGATGCCCCCGTCGAGAATCGACAGCAGCACCCCGTCGTGGCTGCCGATGAACGCCGTGCTCGAGAAGTACTGGTGCGGGTCGATGCCTTTGTCTCTGAACAGCTTCAGCGGGTACAGGTAGCCGCTCGTCGACGCGGGGTCGACGAAGCCGAAGCTCGCGCCGCGAAGCTCATCGATCGTTCGCCGCGGGC
>JAEUJP010000016.1 GCA_016793725.1 Myxococcaceae bacterium
CTCGGCATCACCCACTCCATGCCCAGCACGTAGTCGCGCGTGACGCCGTACTTCAGCGCCCGCGGGCCGCCCGCGTTCTCGGCGATGTTCCCACCCAGCGTGCACATCGACTGCGAGTTCGGGTCGGGCGGGTAGAACAGCCCCTTCTCTTCGACCGCCTTCATGAACGTCTCGAGAATCACGCCCGGCTCGACCACCGCCGTCAGATCTTCTGCGCTGATCTCGATGATGCGGTTCATGCGCTCGAGCGACAGCGACACGCCGCCTTCCAGCGGCAGCGAGCCGCCCGACTTGCCGCTCCGCCCCGCCACCGGAGTCACCGGCACCCCGTGCTTCACGCACGCCTTGAGCACCCGCTGCACGTCGGCCGTGTCGCGCGCGAACACCACCAGCTCGGGCAAGAAGTCGGCCGTATCGCTCTCGTCGTGGCCGTACACCGCCCGCGTGTCGGCGTCGTCTTTGACCGGTATGTCGCCCAGCTCGGCCCGCACCGCCGCGACCCCGATCACCCGAACACCTCGACCCGCGCGCCGCGCATCGCGTCGGGCGCCTGCACCGCGAGGTACCGAATCACGCCCGCCACCTCATCGGGCGTCATCGCCGGGTCGAAGCCGCTGCCCTTCACCATGTCGGTGTCGACCGTGCCCGGCGACACCGCGGCCACGAACACACCCGTGCCGCGCAGCTCTTCGGCGAGCGAGCGCGTCAGCGCCTCGAGCCCGGCCTTGCTCGCCGCGTAGCCGATCGCCTTCGGTGAGCCGATGGTCGCGCTGATCGCCGACACGTTGATGATGCGGCCATACCCGCGGCGCACCATCGCGGGTATCAGCCGCCGCGCCAGGTAGAACGGGCCGCTCAGGTTCACCTTCAGCACCAGATCGAAGTCGTCGTCGGCGAGCTTCTCGACGGGCCTGCGCACCACGATGCCCGCGTTGTTCACGAGCACGTCGACGCGGCCGAGCCCGGCCGTCGCCGCGGCGACCAGCGCATCGGCGCTCGACCGCGAGCTCGCCTCCCACACCACCTCGAGCACCTTGCGGCCGTTGTCGCGCACGCGCCGCGCGATCTCGGCGGTGCCGCCCTTCATCGTCGACGTGACGACGAGGTCGAGCCCCGCGCGCGAGAGCGCCTCGGCCGTCGCGAACCCGATGCCCCGCGACGCGCCGGTGACGAGCGCGACGCGCGTGACCGGGCCGACCTCTTCTTTGCCCGTGAGCGTGCGGCTGAGCTTGCGCTGGGGTCTCGTCACGAGCGGGAGCCTCCGGCGATGCGGGCCCACAGCTCGCTGCGCAGCCCCGCGTCGCGCTTGAGCAGCCCCTCGTAGGCTTCGGCGTGGGTGACGGCGTCGCGCTGGTGGCCCCCGCGCAGGCGCAGGCACGTCTGCTCTGCCTGCAGAATGCACGCGGTCGCCGGGCTCTTCAGCGACTGTGCGAGCGCACGCGCGACGTTGCGCGCGATCTCTTCTTGCAGCGTCAGCCGGTGCGCGAACGTCTCGAGAATCGCGTTGAGCCGCCCGAAGCCGACGACCTCGCGGCCGGGCAGGTACGCGAGGTGTGCGGTGCCCGTGTACGGCAAGAGGTGGTGCGGGCACATCGAGTGAAAGCGCAGCTGCGTGACCACGACGAGCTGGCGCTTCGACGTCTTGCCCGCGGGGAAGCGCTCGCCGAGCTGCTCGTCGGGCTTCTTCGCGTAGCCGTCGATGAACTCTTCGAGCCACGCTTCGGCCACCCGCTCGGGCGTTGCCTTCAGGTTGGGATCGTTGCGGTCGAGCCCCATCGCGTCGAGGAAGTCTGCGACCGCGCGCTCCATGCGGGCCCGGTCGGGCTTTTTCGCTGGCATTCGCTGTGGAACGTAGTTCGAAACCTGCGCGTCTCGCGTGGTTCATTCGCCGCGGTGTGTCTGGTCGCCTCGGTGTCGTACGCACAGCAGCGCTTCGTGATCGCGAGCGCCGCCTGGCTGCGCGAGGCCCCGACCGAGAAGGCGAAGAAGTTGGGCCGCCTGCGCATCGCCGACCCCGTCGTCGTGCAAGAGGCTCGCGACGGCTGGGCCTTCGTCGACGCCGGCCCGTCGAGCCACGGCGGGGTGCGGGCCGATCTGCTCGGTGCGTCGCCCGACGTACGTGACGGCGCGCTGCTCGCCAAGGCCGGTGGCGACGGCAACGTCGCGAGGCACGTGCATTTGGGTGCGCACCGTCTTCGGTGGCCGCGAGCTCGGCCTCGTGCTCGTCGAAGGCGCGCGGGAGTGGATGTGGACCGAGGTGCACAGCTGGGAGCCTCGAGGCGACGGCAGCGTGAACGCGTTCTCGGTGCCAATCGAGGCCGGCGGCTGCTGAGCTGGGCGCCGGGCCTCGCCCGAGCTTCGCGGCCGTCGCGAGAGTGGCCGGCTGGTTCAGCTCCAAGGCCTGCGTCGCGGCTGCAGTTCCCACGCTGCGCCACGGCGTCGGGCAGCTCCAAGTTTCGTGCGGTACTTACTGAAGTCGCCTGGCCTGAATATGTACCGCACGAAACTTGGAGCTGCCTGTGCACGCGCACCCGAAGCTCCCACGCACCCGCTGCGACCTGCGGTCGCCCGGCAGTCGTCGCATCGGTGGAGCATGCTCGGCTCACCGCCCTGACGCGCAAGGTGCCGGGCAGCTCCAAGTTTCGTGCGGTACTTACGGACGTCGAGCTGGCCTCAATATGTACCGCACGAAACTTGGAGCTGCCTGTGCACGTGCACCCGAAGCTGGCTCTGCGCAAACAGACTGCCGGCCGTCGCCCGTGGGCTGTCGAGCGTGCGCGGGCAAGTCAGCCCGAAGGGCGCCGATAGGCGCGCCGCAGGCGCTGACCGGAGCCAGCCCGCCGGTCGAGGTACGGCCCCCCCTCGAGCTCAGATCGAGATCGAACCTTCGCGGAAGTCGGTCTTCTGCAGGTGCACGTTGATGCACACCGGCTTGCCCTGCTTCGACAGCGCCTTCGCCTCGTCGAGCACCGCGTCGATCTTCGCAGGGTCATCGAGCAGCAGCCCCACCGCGCCGTAGCCCTCGGCCACCTTGTGGTACGCCGTCTTGATCAGCGACGTGCCGACATCAGAGCCCAGCAGCGTCACCTGATCGCGCGCGATCTGCCCCCAGCTCGCGTCGGTGCCCACCACCGCGATCGGCGCCATGCCGTGCCGCACGAACGTGTCGAACTCGTTCAGCGAGTACGCGCTCGAGCCGTCACCGTAGATGATCCACACCTCGGCGCCCTTGCGCACCGCCGCTGCCCCCACCGCAAAGCCACCGCCCACGCCGAGCGTGCCGAACACGCCCGGGTCGAGCCACGACAGCGGCTTGCGCGGCTTCAAGATGTACGCCGCCGTCGCCACGAAGTCGCCGCCGTCGACCACCAGCACGCTGTCGTCGGCAAGCTTCTCTTCGAGGCGCATGAAGAAGTGAATCGGGTCGACCAGCGGCCCCGTCGACTTCGCCTTCGCCTTGATCTCTTCGTCGCGCGCCGCCTCGCGCTTCTTGCACTCGGCCACCCACGACTCCCACTTCGGAGCCCCCGCCCGCTGCGCCAGCTTGATGAGAAAGTCTGCCGCCGGCATCTGCAGCGTGTAGTCGGGCCGCTTGTTCTTCGTCAGCTCGCGGCTCGACAGGTTCGCCGAGATCAGCGTGCCCTTGCGATTGAACCCGAGCCCGTACTTCATGCGGAAGTCGAACGGGAACCCGCACACGATCACCGTGTCGGCCTCTTTCAGCGCCTTGCCCCGCGCGTGGCGGAACTGAATCGGGCTGTCGCGCCCCAGCAGCCCGCGGCTCGTGCCGCCCAGCCACACCGGTATGCCCAGCGCGCTCACCGCCCTCGCCAGCGGGCCTGCGTCTTCACAGTTCACCATCGTCTGGCTGCCGATCACCAACGCCGGCCGCTCAGACTTCTTCAGCACCTCGGCCACCTGGTCGATCTCGCGGTCGCTCACCCCACCCGGCAGCTGCGACGTCACCTGATCGACCTTCGCCTTCACGTCGACGTACGGCATGTGGAACTGCCGGTACAGGTGCCCCTTCAGGTACAGCCCGATCGCCTTCTGGCCGAGCGTCTCGCCCTTCGCCGCCCCGCTCTCTTTCATGAACATGTCGCGAACCGTGTCTTCCGGGTACAGCACGTCGACCGGCACCTCGATGAACACCGGCCCCGGCACCCCCGACTTCGCCTCGTTCAGCGCGCGCTCCAGCGTCGGCTCGAGCTGGCTCACCATCGTGCATCGCGCCATCCACTTCACCGCGCTCTTCACCAGGCTCGTCTGATCGATGTCTTGCAGCGCCCCGCGCCCCTTCAGCACCGTCGCCGTCGCGCCGCCGAACAGCACCATCGGCGTCTGCGCCAGCTGCGCGTTCTTCAGCGCCGTCAGCGCGTTCGTCACGCCCGGCCCCGCCGTCACCGCCGCGACCCCCGGGATGCCCGTCATGCGCGCCACCGCGTCGGCCGCGAACACCGCGTTGCGCTCGTCGCGGCAGTCGATCACCTTGATGCCCGCGTCTTTCGCGCCCACCAGAATCGGCGAGATGTGGCCGCCGCACAGCGTGAACACGTACGGCACGCGCCAGCGAGAGAGAACCGAAGCGATGATGTCGCCGCCGTGACGCGGTTCGGTGCGAGGTCTCATGGGCGAGCGCTCTATCAGATCATCGCTCGCCTGCATCGCCCGCCGCAGGCTCGAACGTCGCCCCCAGCCCCTCGTCGCAGAACACCGAGATGTCCGACGTCGGGGTCGACCACCTCCACGAGCTGAAGTCGTGGCGCGGCGCTCCCGCACGCGGCCGCAGCCAGTGCTCCAGCGTGTACGCGTCGCTCTTGCACCCGTCGCCGTCGTCGTCTTCGGGGTAGCGCGTCAGCCCGCTCAGCTCGATCAGCGTGAGCCCTGAGGCCCCCCTCGCGTGCAGCGCCACCTCGAGCGAGAGGCCTTCGATCTTCCTGCGGAAGATGATCGGCGGGTGGTCGCTCCCGAAGCGCGCCGCTTCGCCCTTCGTGCGCTCCTTGCCGTAGATCGCGAGCAGCTCTTCTTCGCTCTGCCCCCACCACGTCTCTTCGAACAGCGTCGCCGCGCCCCCCTTCGGCGCTTCACGCGGCGCGGCGGGCGCTGCCAGAGCCTGCTCTTTTTTGCACGCGGCAGCAGCGACGACGCACAGCAACACCACGAGCGCTCTCACGCGGTCTCCGGTCGGGCGGCGGGCAACGAAGGCCTCGCGCCGAGCGCCGCGCGCCACTCGGCCGGAGTCAGCACCGCGCAATAGAAGACGAGCACGGCGAGAAAGAAGGGCCCGACCTCCATCAGCACCCAGATGCCGAAGTGCATGCTGAACCCGAACGCGAGGTACAACAGCCGAAAGTCGACGTTCGGCAACCGCTTGCCCAGCGGGGCGTTGAAGAACCTGCGCACCCTGCCCGGCCGCTCGCGCGTGTGCCGGTACCAGTACGCGAGCAACAGCACGAGCCCGCCGACCTCGAACAGCCACGTGCCGGCCGTCATGAGCTGCGTCACCCGGTAGAACGGCGCCCACGCGTACGGGTCGAACGGCGCCCGGTTCCACGTCACCTGCTGCAAGATGTACCAGATGGCGTCGGCCGTACCGACCGGCGGAGGCCACCAGCTGTTCGAGATCTTCTGGATCCCCGTCGTCCAGTACAGCGTGCAGAGCTGGAAGATCATCACGTAACGCGGCCACGCCGGCGCATCGGTCGCTGCGTTCGGGTCTCGCCGCCGGCTAAGCCAGGCGTCGACCGACAGCGTTCGCCCGCAGCCCGACCACATCAAGATGAACAGCGCGTTGATCAGCAGGTCGTCTGAAGAGCCACCCGACATGCCGTTCGTGCTCGTCAGGCTCCGCCACAACAGCCACGTCGCCACCGTCGTCACCCGCGTGAACAGCCCCAGCGCCATCAGCGTGCCCGCCACCGCCGCCGCCGCCATCATCACGTCGACGTGGTGCGCCGTCGTGCCCCACCCGAGCCAGCCGAACACCAGCGCCGGGCTCGTGCCGTACGCGCCACCCTCGTTCACGTGCACCCACGACTGCTCGACCGCGCCCGTGGGCCTCAAGAGAATGAGGTGCACCGCCACCGTCGCTCCGCACACGATGCGCGCCATCGCCAGCGACGCCGCGTCTTCGCGCCGCGAGACGAGCTCGACCCAGCCCTGCCACCATCGCAGCACGCGCTTCATGGCGGCGGCCTCGCGTGCACGAGCGGCTCGGTGTACTGCACCTGCGGCACCACGCCCGCGCGCGCCTGCTCGGGCGTCAGCGACGGCGCCAGCGAGTACCGGCACCGCACCTGGTCGGCGTCTACCCGCTCGGCGAACGCGAGCCTCGCGAAGTACGCGCAGCTCTCGTTGAACACGCCGCGAAATGCCGGCCACCACCACCGCGCCATCTGCGAGCGCAGCCTCTCTTGCTCGAACATCAGCTTGTGCCACTGGTGCTCGGCGCTCGCCTCTTCGAACAGCGTCTCCCACGTGTCGGGCCCAGCCCCGCGCACGTGCAGCTGAACCTGCAGCTTCGCGATGTTTCGAACCGGCGCGACGAACATGCGCCACGGCTGATCGCACCCCGAGAACCGCAGGTACGGCCCGAACGGCGAAGCGACCGCGTCGCGGCCCCGCATGTACAGCACCGCGAGGTCGTAGATCGCGTCTTCGAGCGACGCCGCGCTCACGTGCAGAAGGGTCGCCCAGGCCGCGAAGTCTTGCTGAACGCTCGCCACCTTCCAGTTCGAGCGATCCATCCCCCCGATGGGGGCGGGAAACGCGATGACGAAGATCATCGTCAGGTGAAACAACACCAGCGCCGCCCGCACGTGCGCCCACAGGCTCTTCATGGCAGCTCCACCCAGATTCCCCCGTCGCGCTCGGCCACGTCGAACCGCGCCACGTTGACGCCCTGGGGGAAGAAGCCCTCACCCGTGCGCACGTCGAAGCACCACGCGTGCTGCGGGCAGTACAGGTGATGCCCCTGCAGATCACCCAGCCCCAGCTCGCCCCCGCGGTGCGGGCAGATGTTGTCGATCGCGAACACGCTGCCACGAAGCCGTACCACCGCCAGGCTTCGCCCGCGCGCCTCGACGACCGCACGCGCCCCTTCGGCCAACGCCTCCGAGTCGAGCACCCGCACCGCCGTCATGCGAGCGCCGAGCCCGACGCCACCGTGCGCGCCGTCACCGCATGAATGCGCACGGGCTCGGCCCGCCCCTTCACGCGCTCTTCACCGCACTCGTGGCCGACGAAGCGCGACCCGAGCCGGCTCCACGTGTTTTCGCTCACCAGAATGTCGACGTGGTGCTGCTTCGTGAGCCCCTCGATGCGCGACGCCAGGTTCACGCTGTCGCCGATCACCGTGTACTCGTGCAGACCCTCGCCCTTGCCGCCCAGCTCGCCCGCCGCCACCGTGCCGGTGTGCACCCCCACGCCGATCTTGATCGCCGCCGCGCCCGCCTGCACCCGCTCGCGGTTCAGCTCTTCGACCACTGCGCGCATGTCGAGCGCCGCCTGCACCGCGTGCTCGGCGTGCTCCAGGTCTTCTTCGGGCACGCCCCAGTAGCAGAGCATGCCGTCGCCGATGAACTTGCCGACCGTGCCGCCGCGCGCCTGCACCACCGACGACATGCGCCCGAAGTAGTCGTCGAGAAACGTCATGACGGCCGCGGGGTCCATCGTCTCGCTCGTCGACGTGAAGTCGCGAATGTCGCTGAACAGCACCGTCACCTCACGCTTCACCGGGTCGAGCGCGTGCATGTGTGACTGTTCGACCCGGTCGGCGACCGCCCGCGGCAAGAACCGCCGCAGGTTGTCGCGCGTGCGGAGCGTGTTGAACATCTGCCGCACCCGGCTCGACAGCTCGAGCACCAGCGCCGTCATCACCCCGAACGTCACCAGCGTGAACACGATCTGCAGCCCGTACACCGCCTGCCCCTCAGCCCGGTCGCGCACCACGCTCGCTCCGTACACCACCACCGACAGCACCGCCGAGTAGATGACGAACATGCGCCTCAGCCGCAGCCCCGCGAACCCCAGCAGAATCATGCAGAACATCGCCGCCACGTAAGACTGCGCCCCTTCGGGGAAGTCGGGCGTCGTCAGCGCCATCGCCAGAATGAACGTGTAGTCGACCGTGATCACGATCAGCGGCATCACGCGCGACCGCCTGATGTTCACGCTCACCGTGCGCACCCGCCACACCGTCACGATGCAGAACACGAGGTACGCCGTCACGATGAACGGCCGCGCCGGCACGTAGGCCGGCAGCGTCGTGAAGTGGCCCCCGACGAACGCCGTCAGCCCGAACGCCACCAGCCGCGCGACCTGCAGCACCAGCCGCAAGACCGAGATGACCCGCTCGACCTTCAGCCCGTGCTCGGCGAGCAGGCGCTCTTCCTCGTCGCGCAGCGCGCGAATCGAGGTGAGCGTCGCCTCGCGCGTCACTTGACCGCCTGCGACACCGCCTTGAACGCGGGGCCGCCGGCCTTGCCGAGCGCGTCGAACAGCGCCGTCTCGACCGTCGTCATGATCGCGCCGGCGTCGCGGCACAGCGAGAGCCCCACCTCGTGATCGACCGCGCTGCGCGACAGCACCGCGTCGGTCGCCAGAAACGGCGTGAGCCCCGAGGCCGACAGATCTCGCACGGTCTGAAAGACGCAGACGTGGCTTTCCATGCCCGTCACCAGCACCTGCGGCCGCGCCGCGAGCTTCTCGCGCACCAGCGGCACCAGCGCCGAAAACTCGATCTTCTCGACGGGCGCAAAGCCCTCGATGCGCGCCTGCACCTCTTTCATCGTGGGCCCCAGGCCCTTGGGGTACTGCTCGGTGACGATGATCGGCAGCCCCAGCGCTTTCGCGCCGTCGATGGCGGCGAGCGTGCGGTTCAAGAGGCGCGGCAGCGCATCGGGCCGCATCGCGGCGCACAGCCGCTCTTGAACGTCGATGATCAGCAACGCCGCAGACTCTGCCTTGAACCGGTGGATCATGACTTCAGCGCTTTCTCGACGAACATCAGCCGGTCGTTGCCGACGAACATCTGGTCGCCGTCGACGAAGAACGTCGGGCACCCGAGCGCGCCCCGCTCGACGGCGCGCTCGGTGTTGGCCTTCAGCCGCGCGCGAACCTCGTCGCTCTGCGCCCGCGGCATCAGCACCGCGGGGTCGAGCCCCACCTCGGTCACCGCGTCGCGCAGCGTGGCGTCGTCGTTCGCGTTCTGCCGCTCGGCCCAGATCTTCCGGTACAGCGCCAGCGCGAGCTCGGGGCCCTTGCCGGCCTCGGCGGCCGCGAGCACGAGCCGATCGCCGGCCGCCGCCTGAAACGGGAACTCGTCGGGCAGCACGATCTGCGGCAGCCCGTAGTGCCTCGCCCAGTCGTTGAGATCTTTGAACGTGTAGATCGCCTTCGGCGCCACGTCGGTCGGGCCTCGGTTGCCGGTCGCGCGCATGACGCCCGGCAGGTACACGGGCACCCACGTGACGGAAGCGCTAGTGCGCTGTGCCAACCCCGGAATCTGAGTCGCCGCGAGGTAGCTGTACGGGCTCATCAGATCGAATAGAAATTCGAGGCTCTTCCCCATGAACGCAACCGAGCTTCTAACAGCCCTGCGAAACGACGCGAAGCACTTCGGGCCCGAGCTCGCGCGCTCGGCATACGAAAAAGGCCTCGCCGTCACGAAGCGCGAAGACGGCACCACGAAGCCCATTCCCATCACCGCCACGCCCGTGATCGTGAACGACGCCGAGCTCGCCGAGCGCCTGAAGCTGTCGGCGCTGCTCTCGTCGGCCGGCGCGAAGATGGCGCACGCGCTGATGAAGGGCAGCAAGCGCGCGCTGCTGCTCGACGCCATGTCGCCGCTCGAGCAACGCCTCGCCCTCGCGACCTACGAGCGCGCGCTGATGCTCGTCACCACGCGCGTCGACTTTTTCGTCGGCGCCCGAGCCTCGGCGCTCGAGCTGAACGCGACGATCCCCGCGATGCAGGGGTACTCCGAGATCGCGGCGCACACCCTGCTCGACATCGTCGGCCGCCGCTGGGGGCTCGATGCCGCCGGTGTCGCCAGGCTGCAGGCCCAGAACGGCTCGAACGCCCGCGCGCTCTACGACGCCCTGCTGCAGGGCTACGCGAAGGTACGCCCGGGCAAGACGCCGCGCACCATCGCCCTGCTGTGCCGCCGCAATGACGCGCAGCTCACCGAGCAGCGCTACCTCTGCTCGCGGTTCCGCGCGTTCGGCGCCGACGCCGACGTCGTACACCCCGACGAGCTCTCGGGCGACGACGCCGTGCGCGCCAACGGCAAGGCGTACGAGCTCGTCTACCGGCACCTCTTCGTGCGTCGGCTCGAAGAACCCGACATGAAGGGCGCCGACTACGTCGTGAAGCTCCTCGAAGAGCCGCAGGGCAAGCGCGCCGTCGTGCTGAACCCGCCCGCCTCGCAGGTCGAGGCGAAGCTCGTGTTCGCGCTGATGTCGCAGGCGCTCGAAGACGCGGCCATCGGCACAGACGCCGACCTCACGAAGGCCGAGCTCGACGCGATCGCCCAGAGCGTGCCGTGGACGCGGCCTTTTCACGACGACACGATGTTGAAGAAGGTGTCGGCCGACCCCGACCGCTACGTGCTCAAGCGGAGCTGGGACTACGGCGGCCGCGCCGTCTTCGTCGGCCGCACGCGCAACGAGCCCTCGTACGCCGAGCGCGTGAAGGCCGCGTACGGCGCCGAGCTCGACTGGCAGGCCCTGTGTCAGCGCGCGCTGAATGACCGCGCGGGCGGCGGCTTCATCGTGCAAGAGATCGTCGAGACGCAGCCCGAGCCGCACCTGCTCTGCAGCGGCGACACGCAGAGCGAAGCGCAGCTCTACGTCGACTTCTCGTCGTACGCGTCGGTGGGCCTCGCGGAGCGAAGTGGAGCGACAGTCGGGGGCCCACGAAGCGGGGGGGAGCTCGATGCAGCTCCTGCCTGGGGCGGCGTCTGCAGGGGCTCGATTTCACACATCGTCAACATCGTCGGCGGCGGCGGCGTCATTCCCCTGCTCTCTGAGACGGTGGCGAGGGACTTGACGAATGTGTACCGTGTTCACAGTAAGCACCTCTGAAAGGGAGAGACACACATGGCCTGGGAAACACCGGGAGCCGTATCTGGAGACGTCGGCGCATCGCAGGTTCTCGCGCAAGAGTCGGCCAATGCCTTCATGGCGAAGGTCTACCGGTGGATGTTCGCCGGCCTCGCGCTGACCGGCGTCACGGCTTTCGTCACCGCCTCCACGCCGGCGCTGCTCGAGGTCGTCTACCCGCTGATGTGGCCGCTGCTCATCGCTGAGCTGGTGATGGTCGTCGCCTTCACGTGGATGGCGCCCAAGGCCAGCACTGCAGTCGCTGCGGCGATGTTCCTCGCCTACGCCTTCTTGAGCGGCCTCACTTTCTCGGTCTTCTTTCTCGTCTACACGGGCGGGTCGATCGCGGCGGTGTTCGGCATCACGTCGGTGATGTTCGGCGGCATGAGCATCTACGGCACGGTCACGAAAAAAGACCTCTCGTCGTGGGGCGGCTTCCTGATGATGGGCCTGTGGGGCCTCATCATCGCGGGCATCGTGAACATCTTCCTGCAGAGCCCCGCGATGTACTTCGTCATCAGCGCCGTCGGCGTCGTGGTGTTCGTGGGCCTCACCGCGTACGACACGCAGAAGCTCCGCCAGATCCACGCCAACTCGGGCTACTCGAGCGCGGGCTCGCTCGCCATCATGGGCGCGCTGATCCTGTACCTCGATTTCATCAACCTGATGATCTACCTGCTGCGCCTGTTCGGTAAGCGCCGCTAGAACCGGCCGCCCACCGCGACCGAGGCGCCGCCGTTCACCGGCACGACGGCGGCGCCCAGCTGATCGCGCGCCTTCGAGTCGCTCAGCTCCAGCAGCACCGCAGGCGTACCCATCGCGAGCACCGCGGCCACCAGCACGGTCGCGTGCTCGTACGGTTGGTTCCACTCGTTCATCGGCGTGAACAGCAGCGGCACCAGCGCCGCCGCGGCCCCGAGCGCTGCGCCTCCGACCGCCGCCCCGTAGTTTCCCACCCCACCGACCAGGTAGTGCGCCGCCAGCGCCGTGAGGCCGGTCAGCGGCACGCCGAGCCCCGCCTCGAGCAAGAGCAGCGCGAGCTTTCGCCCCGACGCCGGCACGGCGAACGCTGCCACGACCGGCACGAGCGCCCCGAACGCCGCCCCCACGAACGACGCGCTCAGCCGCAGCGGCTGCCCGAGATCTCTGAGCGCCGGCTCGCTCGCCGCGCTCGGCACCGGCGGCACCTCCCACCGCGAGATCGCCACCGCCGCCTCGGTCGCCAGCTGCGCGCACGTCTCGCCCCTCACCCGCGCCACCGACACCTCGCGCCCGTCTTCTGCGTGCAGCACCACGTACACCTGCCCCACCAGGTTCCTGACGCGCACCTGCCCGGCGCCGCTGCCCGTCGCAGCCCCCACCCGCTTCAGCTCCCGGTTCACGTCGTCGGCCGCGGGG
>JAEUJP010000026.1 GCA_016793725.1 Myxococcaceae bacterium
GGCTTGAACGTGCCCTTCACCAGCTTCTCGCGCGTCGCCTTGAAGACCTTCGCCCACTCGGCCTTCTCGGCGTCGGTCGGCTCGACGACGGCCATGCGCTTCTTCACGCGCTCGGTCGCCTGCACGTCTTCGTTGCGAATGCGGTCAGACAGCGCCTTGCACGCGAGCTTGCCGGTCTCCATCAGCGCGGCCTTGTGCTCGGGCTTCAGCTTCGAGAGCGCCGACGACGACACCACGATGCCGCCGACGTTCGGCGACACCACCAACAGGTTCACGTTGTCGAGGCGGCTCGACCACTGCAATTGCTCGGCGGCGAGCGCGCTCGTCACCATCGCGTTCGCGTTGCCGGTCGTCAGCTCGGGCAGCGCCTCGGGCACGCCGGTCGGCACCAGCACCACGCCGGTCGCGGCCGACTGGTAGAACGGGGGTATCACCGGGTCCTCACGCCACACCCAGGGCTTCTTGCCCTTCAGGTCTTCGGGTTTGTGCACCGCGTAGCCCTTCGTGAAGATGCGGTTCAGGCCGACGTCGCCCCAGCCCACGATCTCGACGCCCGACTTCTTGAAGCTGTCGTCGAAGTGCGTCTTCAGCCCGTCGCGAACGCGGTCGAGCGTCGCCCAGTCGGTGATGAGCCCGGGGATCTGCAGAACGTTCACGTCGTTGTCGATCGCGCCCAGGCCCACCGCGGTCACCACGGCGCCGTCGAGCTGGCCCGACTTCACCTTGCCCATCTGCGCGGCTTCGTCGCCCTGCGTCGCGTTCCAGTAGAAGTCGAGCGCCACCTGCCCGCCCGTCTTCTCTTTCACCGCCTTCGCCCACACGCGCAGAATCTGCCCCCACGGCGACTCACGCGGAGCCAGAGAGCCCAGCTTGATCGTCGTCGGCTCGGCCGACAGCGTCGTCATCACCAACAGTGCCGTGATCATGTTTGGAGCTCCTCGTTCGGTTCAGAGATCAGAATGCACAGCGCTTCAGCCGCGGCGCGCCCAGGTATCGCTGCGCCTTTCGCTTCGCGATCGTGTTCTCGAGCCGCTGCGCGGGGAAGTCGGGGGCCGCCAGCACCTCTTCGAGCAGCGCGCGGTAGCCCTTCTCGTCGTGCGACACACAGGCGAGGTTCTGCGCGCGCAAGAGCAGCGGCGTCAGCGCCTTGCGCTGGGTCTTGGCGAACGACCTGTCGAACAGCGCCGCCGACTCCTTCAGCTCGGCGTCGGGCGAACGAGCGTGGTACGCGCCCAGCGCCGCGAGGCCGAGGCCGTACGCCATCGAGTCGTCGAGCTCGTTCGCGCGCTCGAGCAGCGCCTCACCGATGAACAGCTCGGCCACGATCTCGGCGCGCTCGGCGGCGACGGCGCCGCGCCCCATCCACGCGATGCCCAGCCACAGCACCGTCTCGGCGTCGTCGCGGCCGATGCCCTGCAGGTACCCCTTGATGGTGTCGCGGTTCTTCTGCGCGGCGACGAAGCCGGGTGCGGTCTGCTCGAGCAGCTCGGTGCCGTAGCCGATCGCCCGGTCGTAGTTCTTCTTCGCGCGCTCGGCGTGAAAGGCCTCGGCGTCGTCGTCGCCGCGGTCGTAGGCCTGCTCCCACTCGTCTTCGACGAAAGCCGACGTGAAGCCGGCGTAGCCCTGCAGCAGCAGGAACAGCGCGTCTTTCTGGTCGGGGGCCAGCACGTGCATGCCTTCGAGCTGTACCAACGAAGAACCCGCGCCGATCTTCGCGACCTCGAGATCTTCGAGCGTGTCGAACGACGTCGAGGCCTTGCGGGTCGCGGCGAGCTGGCCGTCGAGCAACACCCGTTCGAGTGAACAGCCGGAAGCCAGCACTGCAAACGCAACCACGATGGGCCGGTGCATGGCCGGCGCTTCTAGACGCCAGCCGCCGGCCCCGCAACGACTCACTGCACGACGCGCTCGACTGCGTGTTTCACCCGCGCGACGCGATCGAGATCTGGAGCGCGTGCTCGAACGCCACGGCGTCGGTGTACAGCCGCATCAGCTCGCCCAGGTCGGCGAAACGACGAACGAAATCGGCGCTCATCTGAATGAACTTCGAGCCCGTCAACATCGAGACGCGCGCGAACGAGCCCTTGCGGCGGCCGAGCCACTTCGCCCACTCGGCGCTCACGTCGATCGAGGCCGCCGTCGCCTTTCGCGCGTCGATGTACAGCTCGGTGCCAGGCGCCAGGTGCGCGTCGAGCTCCTGAAACGGCGCGTCGCCGAACTCGTTCGTGTCTTTGCCGGTGAAGACGACCAGCGTGACGCCGGGCGCCGGCCAGTCGAGCGTCAGCGTGCAGTGTGCGCCTTCGAAGAGAACGCTCATGCGTCGGGTGTACGCACCCTCACCACCTCGCGCAACACCCGGGGCATGACGCGGCCGCTCGTCACGATGCCCATGTGCGAGAGCGGCGAGTCTTCGCACACGACCTCTGAGTGCTTCGCGCAGAACGGCTTCGACTTCGCCGCCGTGGCGCGCGCGACGACGTGAAGGCCGCCGCCGTTCGACAGCAGGCGCTCCCAGGGGGCGGCGCCGCCGTAGAACGCGTCGAGCAGCACGACGTGCTTGAGCCGCGGCTCGTCGACCCACGCGCCGACCGTGCGGTACGCGCCGCTGTGGCCGATGGCGATGACGTCGTTGGGGAGCGGCTTGCCGATGCGCGCCTCGACCTCGGCGAGCAGGGCCGACAACGAAGGCCAGCGCACGGCCTGACCCGGGCCCGACGGCGCCTCGGGCGCGATGACGACGGCGTCGGGCAGCGCGAGCTGTTCGTTCAGCCGATGGTGAACCCAGGCGTCGTCGACGTTCGTCCAGAAGCCGTGCACGTAGACCACCGTGACCTTGGCCGCCCGCGGCGGGATCGCCACGTGCACGGGGCCATTCTCGGTGACCAGGCGCGTGTGCATCGGAGCGGCGGCGAACATGAGCATGAAGAGCATGGACCACGGGCAGTTGCAGTCCCGGGGCTCGGCGAGGCCCGACGGCGGTACGCCGGGTTGGCCGACCCCGGCCGTAACGCCGCGTTGCGCACCGTCATGGAGCGTTACGTGAGCGCGCTTCCAACTAAGATGACGCCCGTGCCCCGGCTGGTCGCCCTCTTCGGCCCGAAACGCGGCGTCACCCGCGAGTTCGACGGAGTCTTGCGCATCGGCCGCAGCGCCGACGCCGACCTTCAGCTCATCGACGAGCGCGTCTCTCGAGATCACTGCACGCTCGAGGTGACCCCTGACGGCGTAAGGCTGCGAGACCTGGGCTCGCGAAACGGCACCTGGCTGAAGGGCAAGCGGCTCGACTCGAGCCCGGTGACACTTCAGCCGGGCGACCAGTTCGCCGTGGGCGAGAGCCTGCTCGCCTTCGAGCCTGAGCTCGAGGCGCTGCGCTCGAAAGACGCCGACATCACGGTGGTGCTCACGCGGCAGGGCACGGCGGCCGCGAAGCGCGCGGCGGCGCCGGCCGGCAAGCTCTACGAGAAGCTCAGCGAGGCGGTCGACGAGCAGGCGGCGGCGGTGGCGCTGGCGGCCCTCGCGCTCGAGGCGTTCTCGGCGCGCTCGGTCGCGGTGCTGCGGCAGGGGGCG
>JAEUJP010000035.1 GCA_016793725.1 Myxococcaceae bacterium
CCGAGTCGGTTCGACAGCAGCAGGAGCTCGAGGCACGCCGCCAGGCCGAGTCGGTTCGTCAGCAGCAGGAGCTCGAGGCACGCCGCCAGGCCGAGTCGGTTCGTCAGCAGCAGGAGCTCGAGGCACGCCGCCAGGCTGAAGAGCAGCAGCGCCAGGAGGTTCAGCGCCGTCAGCTCGAAGAGTCGCAGCGCCAGCAGCAGGAGCTGGCTCGCCGCCAGGCCGAAGAGCAGCAGCGCAAAGAGCTCCAGCGCCGCCAGGTCGAAGAGGCGCAACGTCAGCAGCAGCTCGAGATGGAGACGCGCCGCATTCAGCAGCAGCAGGAAGGGGCCCGTCGCCAGGCCGAAGAGCAGCAGCGCCAGGAGCTTCAGCGCCGCCAGTACGAAGAGTCGCAGCGCCAGCAGCAGGAGATGGCCCGCCGCCAGGCCGAAGAACAGCAGCGTCAGGAGCTTCAGCGCCGCCAGTACGAAGAGTCGCAGCGCCAGCAGCAGGAGATGGCTCGCCGCCAGGCCGAAGAGCAGCAGCGTCAGGAGATTCAGCGCCGGCAGTTCGAGGAACAGCAGCGCCAGCAGCAGGAGATGGTCCGCCGCCAGCAGCAGGAGCAGATGATGCGCCAGCAGCAGGAACAGCAGATGCGCCAGCAGCAGGAAATGGCGCGCCGCCAGCAGGAGCAGCAGATGCGTCAGCAGCAGGAGCAGATGATGCGCCAGCAGCAGGAACAGCAGATGCGTCAGCAGCAAGAGATGGCGCGCCGCCAGCAGGAACAGCAGATGCGCCAGCAGCAAGAACAGCAGCAGCGCCAGCAGCAAGAGATGGCGCGCCGCCAGCAGGAACAGCAAATGCGCCAGCAGCAGGAGATGCAGCAGCGCCAGATGCAGCTGCAGCAAGACCAGGCGCGCCGCGTTCAGCGACGCTGAGCCTCGCGCCGCTGGCGCGGAAACGGGAGCGCAGCGACCAGAAACCTCGCGCCGCTGGCGCGGAAACGGGAGCGCAGCGACCAGAAACTCAGCCCGGTGCCGCCGAGCGGAGCTCACCCGCTCTCGCCGGCGGCAGCTTCTCGCCGCGCACGACCGCCGCCACGATGCGCTGCAGCTGAGCGAGGCCCTCGGTCAGCGCGGCGGGGCCCGGCTGCAGAATCACCGGGCTCCGCACCTCGTAGAGCTGGTCGTCGCGCACCGCGGTGACGGCCGCCCAGCCCGGCCGCGCGACGATCTTCTCGCGCCTGGCCTTGCGCCCACACCAGCTCGCCACCACCACCTCGGGGTCACGCTTCGCGACCTCTTCGGGCGCGAAGATGCGCCCCTTCGCGCCGTGGTGCGCGCGGGTCTCGACGCAGACGTCGACGGCGCCCGCGAGCTCGAGCAGCTCGCTGCACCACCGAATGCCGCTGATGAGCGGCTCGTGCCACTCCTCGAAGAACGCGCGCGGCCGGCGCGGCAACCGCGACACTTCGTCACGAACCCGGTCGAGCCCCGCCCGCAGCTCGGCGCAGAGCCGCTGACCGTCTTCCGCCCGCCCCACCATCGCGCACGTCAGCAGCGTCGCCTGCAGCACCTCTTCGACCGACCGCTGGTTGAACAGGTGCACCTGCACGCCACGCCGGCACAGCTCGGCGCCGAGCTCTGCCTGAAGGTCCGAGAACCCCAGCACCAGGTCGGGCTTCAGCTCGAGAATGCGCTCGAAGTTCGCGTCGAGAAACGAGCTCACCCGCGGCTTCTTGCGCGCCTCGGGCGGCCGCACCGTGAAGCCGCTCACGCCCACGATGAGGTCGCCCGCTCCGATGCGGTACAGCGTCTCGGTCGTCTCTTCGGTCAGGCAGATGACGCGCGTGGGCCAGCCCATGCTCGTGGGACTACTGCCGTCACGCCGCCGCGGCAATCAGCTCTTCGACGTCGTGCAGCGGCACCACGATGCCGCGCTCGGCGAGTGGGCCCACCACCTCTTCCCGCACCGCGCGCAGGAACTCGCCGTCGAACTTCGCGCAGTCGAGCGCACCCAGCCCCGACGTGCGCCGGCACTCGCCCGCGAACAGCACCGTGAACGCGCGCAGCGTCTCGCCCGCGAGCCGGCCCAGCACCTCGCGCTCGCCATCGTGCAGCTCGGCCCAGTCGAAGAACCACCAGCCCAGCTGCGCGTGCTGAGACTCGTCGCGCAAGATTCGCGTGATGACCGCCTCGATGCCCTTCGAGCCCGCCGCCCGCCGTGACTGGTTCAACATCGGCACCGTCAGCGCCTCGCCGACGCAGCACGTACGAACGATGAGCTCGGCCGCGCGCACCAGCGGCTTCGCCGACCGCGCCGGTCGCACCAGCTTCGTCACGTCGACCTCGAGCGGCACCGCGCCCCCCAGCGCCGTCGCCACGCGCGCCGCGAGCTCGGCGTGGAACATCTCGTCGGCCACGAACTCGCCCGCCGCCGCCACCAGGTCGATGGGCGCGTTCGCCGCGAGCAGCGCCGAAGAGATTTCGGCGAAGCACGCGCCGCTCGCGTATTCGCTGAAGGCCGTTCGCGTCCACACCTCGCGCGCGGTCGCGACCTGCTCGGCGTTCGCCTCGTGCGCGAGGTGCCCCCAGTCGACCTCGAGGCCCTCTCGCCGCGCGGCGAGCCGCCGCGTCCACGGGCCTCCGAGCACGTCGAGCGAAAACGTCTTCACCGCGTCTGCTCGGCGCAGAACTCCGCCACCGTCGTCTCGGGCGAGGTCTTCGACAGCACGTTCCCCACCAGCGGGTAGCCGTTCTCGTCGCACAGCGGCGCGAAGCGCGAGCGGTTCGCCAGCGCGTCGCTCTTCTTCGTGCGGTTCAGCTCACCCGCGAGCGGCGTGAGCTCTTGCTTCTCTTCGGGCGTCAGCTCTCTCTGAGCGTGGCCGCAGGCGGTGGAGAGGACGACGGCGAGCAGCGACAGGGTCGGTTTTCGCATGTGTCACCCCGGTATGCCGCTCCAACAAAAGAGGACAAACGCCTCGCGCTGTGGCGGCCGTGCGGCTGATCCACCTCCGAACCGGCCGTAACGCCGCGTGGCACCCGCGATGCACCACGCAGTTGCCCCATGAGGGTCATCGCCGTCACCGGAGCCTCCAGTGGAATCGGCCGGGCCATCGCGCGCGCTTTCGGCGCCCGCGGTGACACCGTCGCCCTCATCGCCCGAGGCCGCGACGGCCTCGACGCCGCCGCCGAAGAGCTTCGCGAAGCCGGCGGCACCCCGCTCGTCTACCCGCTCGACGTCGCCGACCGTGACGCTGTCGACGCCTGCGCCGACGACCTCGTGCTGCGCACCGGCCAGCTCGACGTCTGGGTCAACGACGCCATGGTCTCGGTGCTCGGCCCCGCGTGGAGCCTCAGCACCGGCGAGCTCGACCGCGTCACCCGCGTGAACTACTTCGGCGCCGTCTGGGGCACCCTCGCCGCCCTGCGCCACATGCGCGCGCACAGCCGCGGCACCATCATTCAAATCGGCTCGCTGCTCTCGTACCGCTCGATTCCCATGCAGAGCGCCTACTGCGCCTCGAAGGCCGCCCTGCGCGCCTTCACCGACTCGCTGCGCAGCGAGCTGCACGACGAGAAGAGCGGCGTGAACCTCTGCCACCTGCTCGTGCCCGCCGTGAACACGCCGCAGTTCGACGTGATTCGAAACAAGTTCGCGGGCCACGCGCACCCGATGGGCGGCGTCATCTATCAGCCCGAGGTCATCGCGAAGGCCGCGCTCTGGGTCGCCGACCACCCCCTGCGCGAGCTGGCCATCGGCCCCATGACCCTCGCCGGCATGTTCGGTCAGGCGCTGCTGCCCGGCCGGCTCGACCGCTCGCTCGGCAAGAACGCGAGAACCGCGCAGGTCACCCGAGAGCTGCCGAAGCCGAGCCTCGACAACCTGCTCGCGCCGCTGCCCGGCGACCGCGGCGCGCACGGCTCGTTCGACGACGAGGCGCGCAGCTCGAGCGTGCAGCTGTGGGCGCGCATGAACGCGAAGGTGCTCACGGCCGGCGCGCTCGCCGCCGCCGCCGCCCTGCTCTGGTGGAGACGCCGCGCGTGAAGCGCCAGCCGCGCATCGAAGACTACGCCGCCATCGGCAACGGCCGTTCGGCGGCGCTGGTGTCGAAGCAGGGCGCCATCGACTGGCTGTGCTGGCCGCGCTTCGACAGCCCGTCGGTCTTCGCCGCCCTGCTCGACACCGACAGCGGAGGCACCTGGCGCCTCGGCCCCGCCGAGCCTGCCCGCGCCGCGCGCCGCTACCTGGCCGAGAGCAATGTCCTCTCGACCCGCTTCGACACTCCGCGAGGGAAGGGCCGCCTCATCGACCTCATGCCGGTGATGGACGAAGAGGCCAAGCGCCACGAGCTCGTCGCCGAGCACGAGCTGGCGCGCTATTTCGAGTGTGAGCTCGGCGAGCTCGACGTCGAGCTGCTCTTTCAGCCGCGCCCCGGCTACGGCCGCGCGCCGGTGAAGCTGAAGAAGCTGGGCGCGCTCGGCTGGCGGCTCGAGCACGGCGCGTCGCTCTACACCCTGCGGTGCGACCTGCCGCTCGAGCCCAGCGACGACGGCACGTGTCTGCGCGGTCGCGTGAAGCTGCGGCAGGGCCAGCGCGTTCACTGCCTCTTGAGCTGGGACGATGAAGCCCCCGCGGTGCTCAGGCCGCTCGAGCAGTACGTGCCGCTCGCCGTCGCGCGCTCGGTCTCGTGGTGGCGGCGCTGGGCCGCCCGCTGCACGTACGACGGGCCGTACCGGGCGCAGGTGGTGCGCAGCCTGCTCGCGCTGAAGCTGATGTCGTTCGCACCGTCGGGCGCCATCGTCGCGGCGCCGACGACGTCGCTGCCCGAGGTGCCGGGCGGCGACCAGAACTGGGACTACCGGTTCTGCTGGCTGCGCGACGCCTCCCTCACGGTCACGGCCCTGCACGACCTCGGCTACGCCGACGAGGCGGCGGCGTTCATGAGCTGGCTGCTCCACACGACGGCGCTGACGCAGCCCGAGCTGCTCGTGCTCTACGACGTCTACGGCAAGGAGCCGGTCGGCGAGCAGGAGCTCGAGCACCTCGACGGCTACCGCGGTGCCCGGCCGGTGCGCGTGCAGAACGGCGCCGCGCGGCAGCTGCAGCTCGACGTCTACGGCGAGGTCGTCGACGCGGTCACGCGGCTCGTGCGGCGCGGGCACGCGCTCGACCGCGACGCGCGCAAGCTGCTGGCCGGCATCGGCGGCTACGTCTGTGACCATTGGCGAAGGCCCGACCAGGGCATCTGGGAGCACCGCCGGCCACCCGTGCGGCACACCCACTCGCTGCTCGCGTGCTGGGCCGCGGCCGAGCGGCTGCTCGAGCTGCACGCGCTCGGCGCCCTGCCCCGCATCGACGTGAAGCGGCTGGTGGTCGAGCGCGACGCGATGTCTCATGCGCTGCGCACGCGCGGGTGGAACCACCGGCTGGGCTCGTACACCGAGGTGCTCGACGGCGAGACCGTCGACGCGAGCCTGCTGCAGATGAGCTGGTACGGCTTCGAGCCGGCGAGCCACCCGCGGCAGCGCGGCACGTTCGAGCGCATTCACGAGCGGCTCGAGCACGGCAACGGGCTCATCAAGCGGTGGGAAGGTGCGCCCGACGGCGCGTTCGGCATCTGCGGCTTCTGGGCGGTGCAGCAGCTCGCCGAAGGCAGCGGCACGTACCGCGAGGCGGAAGAGCGCTTCGAGCGGCTGCTGGCGCACGCGAACGACGTCGGCCTGTTTGCCGAAGAGATCGACACGAACACCCACCGCGCGCTCGGCAACTTCCCGCAGGCGTACACGCACGTCGGCCTGATTCAGGCGGCGTTGGCGCTCGAGAAGCGCCGCGCGTCGGATGGTGAACGCCGGGCAGCGGCGGGCGGTGACGCGACGGCGTCACAGCGGCCGAAGAAGCCGGTACCCGCCGGGGCCCGGCCAGGAGACGGCGCTGCATGAACGTCGCGAGCTGGCTGCTCTGGGGTTTTGCAGCGACCGCGGTGCTCGCGGCGATGCTCGCCGGCAGCCAGGGCCTCGG
>JAEUJP010000039.1 GCA_016793725.1 Myxococcaceae bacterium
CGCTTGAACGACGTGCGCAGGTAGAAGTCGGAGCTCTCGCAGTCGAAGGTCGCGCTGATGTAGCAGTACGGCAGGCGACCGTAGCCCGGGTAGTAGAACGTCGCCGGGTCACCGATCACCTGCGTGGTGAAGTCGAAGTACTGCAGCGAGCCGTCAGCCGCGCGCTCTTCGACCGGCGCGTTGTCGCGCTGCACCGCGTCTTGCTTCGTGATGTAGCGAATGCGCTGGTTTTCGACGCCGAAGCACGAGCCGACCGCATCGCCCGAGCCCGCACCGTCGCACTGCTCGGTGTTCTGCAGAACGTTGCTCGCCCAGTCGACGCGCATGAACTCGCGCTGGTACCAGGGTCGGTCTTGCGCGTCTTCGACGAGCACGTTGGTCTGCTCGCCGGTCGCCGGGTTGTAGCGGCGCTGACGGTCGAAGTGGCTCTCGATGGCGTACGCGACCACCGGCGTACCCTTGTAGGGGCTGCCGTCGCGGAACTTCGTGGCGCCGATGCGCGACTTCTCGAGATCGATGCGCGGGTCGCGACCCGGCACCGGCTCATAGGTTCGGTAGCCGACCAGGAGCTTCTCTTGAATCTCCCAGCGGATCTTCTCGAGCTGACCGCCGAAGGCGACGCGCGTGCGCACCGCCGTGTTGGGCGACCCGACGATGGTGTTCTTGTAGTACCACTGCCCGTCGAGCAGGTCGGCCTTCTTCGTGTACTCGGGCTGCGTCTTGTCGACGAGCCCCGGCGTGTTGCAGCCCGTCAGTGCGAGCAGAGCAGCCAGTGCGCCCGTGAGGAGGATGTTCTTTTTCATGGTGTCTCCCAATTTCAAAAGTTTGGCGCTCATGGTCAGAACGGCGTCCCGAAGATTCGGTAGAAGCCGCGCATCATGTCGAGCTGGCTGAGAATGTACTTGTAGTTCTCGAGCCAGTTCTTTCTCTCGATCTCGATCTGAACCGGGTTGTTCCGGTCGGCCGCCGACATGCACGCGTAGATGCTGAGCGTGCCGGGCAGCGGGCACTGGGCCGGGTCGCGAACCATCGCGAGGTAGTCGGCGGTCTGGCGAACGTAGCGGAGCGCAGGCGTCGAGTACGGGTACGGCTCGCCGTTCTTCTCGATGGCCGCGTACCGCGAGCCCGTCACGATGTCTTCGACTTCGACCGCGTGGTAGCCGGGCGCCACCGTGATCTGCTCACCGCCGCCGAGCTTGTACACCTGGTTCGCCTTCGCGTAGTCGAGGTCGAAGTTGACCGAGAAGGCCGCTTCGCCCAGCCACAGCGCGTAGAAGCGCGAGGTGAACGTCATCGGAATGTTGACCGGCGCGGCGCGCTGGTCGCGGTTGCCCGTCGCGTGGAAGCAGTCGGTCGTCTGCGTCGCCGTGCACTGCACCGGGCGGTCGATCTGCATGAAGGGGTACTTGAAGTCCTTCACGAGGCTCTCACCGGCGACGAACCGGCGCTGCGCGATGCGAATCTCGCCGTCGACGATGGCCGTGTTCGGGTCGCGGTCGTAGACGTTGCAGTTCGCGCTCGCGCAGTCTTCGAGGCGCAGGTAGGCGAACGGGCGAATCAGATCTTCGTTGTTGCTCCACAGCGCACCGAAGACCTTGGTCAGCTCGTCTTTGAACACCAGGTAGTAGGGAATGCGGAAGCGGTTCGCATCGGCCTGGTAGTCGACGTCGTAGAGGTACGTCTGGTAGTCGACGGCGGCGTACATCGCGCCGAGCTGGTCGAAGTAGTGACCGGCTTCGAGCATGCGCTGGAAGAAGCCGTAGCCGCTCTTGAAGTCGTAGCGGCTCTGCAGGCGACGGCCGGGGCCGCGCGGCAGATCGCCGAAGCCCGTGCCCGGCGGGTTCGCGCGGGTCGTGTAGATTTCCTTCCACACGCCGCGGCCCGTGTCGTTCAGCTGATCGAAGTCGTCACCTTCAGACAGAATGTCCCAGCGGGGGCCGATGCGGCACTGGCCGTTGCTGCACAGACCGTACGGGCACTTGTCGTCGCCCGTGCAGGCGATCGGCGCGCCGTTCGCGCCCGGGATCGGCGTCGTGAAGTTGCGGTACATCATGAAGCCCGTCGTGGGCACGTTCATGACCGACAGGTGCTGGTTGATGCCGTCGAGCACCGCCATGGTCCAGTAGTCTTGGAACTGGGGGTCGAACGGGTAGTTCGCCAGCACCTGCTGGTTCGCCGCAGGCTTGCCGTACATGAACAGCACCCACTGCTTGTAGACGTCGGCGATGTCGTTGAACATCATGTACGCCGAGATGAACGACGAGAAGCCCGAGAAGTTGGCGCGCCCACGGCGGAAGTGCGTGAGGATGTAGTTGTTCCAGTAGTTCTCGAGCTTGGTGCGCGTGATCTCGAAGTAGTCGGGGCCGCGGTCGAAGCGGGCGCACGACAGCACGCGGGTCACGTGCGGGTCGGAGCAGTTGTGGTACGGCACCTCGTAGACCGGGTTGGTCGCCGCGACTTCGGCCTCGGTGAGCGGAGCGCCGTTCTTGTTCGCGATCGCGAGCTTCAGGTCGTTGCGTGCCTTCTTCGCATCCGACCACTTCACCAGGTGGCGCTTGTTCAGCTTCGCGATGCCGTCGTTGATGACCTCGTCGAGCGTCGAGCCTTCGCCGAAGTGCAGCGGCACCATCGAGTAGTGGTAGACCTCGGTGTAGTTGCGCTGGTTGACGTTGTCGTGCATCGCGTTGATGAGCGGCAGGTCGTACGCCGCGCCCGTCACTTCGATGGTCTTGCCGTCGGAGCCGTCGAACGTGCGCTTGTCAGCGCGGAGGCTGTCGAACGCTTCGACGTAGCCGGGGTCTTTGTCGCCCGAGTACGCGAAGATGATGGCGGCCTCGTCGTACTTGCCGACGCCCTTCCAGTCGCCGGTGCGGGTGCCCGCGTAGTCCATGATCGAGCTGTACTCGAGGTCGTACATGCCGGCCGCGTGCTGCTCGTAGATGCCGTCGGCCGTCGCGCGCAGGTCTTTGACCGTGCGCGGCACGAGCGACGTGCCCTGCGCGTTCTGAACCGTGAGCGTCTGCTTGCGCAGGTCCCAGTAGCCGTCGATGTAGTTCATCGAGTCGTAGCTGCCCTGGAAGTTGTGCACGAGGTTGAACGTGTGGCCGATCTCGTGCTCCGACGTCGCCTGCCAGATGTTCTGCTTCAGGCGGGCCTTCACCTCTTCGTTCGCCTGCTTGAGCGCGAGCTCAGGCGTCAGGCCGCCGGTCGTGGTCAGCTCGGCCACGCGGGCTTCGCGAAGCGCGCGCTCGCGGTTGGCGGTCGAGATGAGGGTGCGGTCTTCGTAGCCCGCCATCAGGTGGCAGTCTTTCGAGGTGAGCGCATCCATCCGGTGTTGGTGGAGCGCCGCGAGCGAGCGCGCGTTCATCATCACCGTGCGCGCGACCTTGCGACGGAAGGTCGGGTCTTCGCCCGCCTGCTTCGCCAGCGGCGCGGGCAGCAGCGACTCGATGTCGTTCGCGAAGTCGGGGTTGTCGATGATCGCCGACTCGAGCTCGGGGTGGTCGGCCAGCTTCTCGACCGCCGCAGCGAGCGGGTCACCCGACAGCGTCGGCAGGCCCTGGCTCGCCTTGAGCGACGAGATCAGCTGGAGGCTGCGCTCGGCCGGGCGCTCGAACGCGCCCAGCGAGCGCTCGCCGGTGCGAACGACCGCGGGGTCAGACGCGCGCAGGCCGCTGCCCGACGAGTCGCCGCGCGGCAGGTCTTTCACGCTGTAGATCGGGTTCGCGAGCACGTAGTTCTTCGCGTAGTTGCCCTTGATGAACTCGGTGACGTCTTTGTCGCCCGACAGCAGGTCGATGAGGTCGAGCATCGACTGCGACTCGCTCTCGATGCCCCACGTGTACGTGTTGGCGTTCGCCGAGATGATCTCGGCGGTCTCGGGGTCGACCGAGTTCGGGCCGTAGCCGAGCAGGCCGTTCGGCACGGGCTCGGCGATGGTGTTCACGAACGAGTAGCGCAGGTCGCCGAACTTGGCGGTGAAGCCCGGCTTGCCGCAGGCGGCCTGGCGAGCTGCGGCGACTTCAGCCGAGAGACCGGCGACCTTCGAGTAGTCGGGAACCGGGTTGTCGCAGACGAACAACATCTGCTGGTAGGTGTTGAAGTCTTTGCCCTGCGCGGCGGCGGCGGCGCGACGAAACGCTTTGTCCCAGTTGCGCTCGAGCTTGCTGGTCGGCTCGCGGTACAGGTCGTAGTTCGCCTGGCCACCCATGCGCTCGGCGGTCGAGGTGTAATAGACGATGGGCTGCGGCTTGCGGTCGGCCATCGCGATGGGGCTCTTCACATCGACCTTGCCGTCGACCTTGTTGTACGACTCCTGCCAGAGACGGAAGCGGCCGGCGAGGCGAACGATGGCCGACTCGGTGACGCCGTAGCGGCGGTCGTAGTTGAGGCGGTCGACGCCGTAGTACGCGAACTTGGTCTGCAGCTCGGTCGGGTAGATGAGCGACTCGTAGTTCTGGCTCTTCTCGCGGTCGACGCGGGCGAACGACACGCGCATGTGAATCTCGCTCGACGCGCAGTCATAGACCTGGCTCAGCCAGCACATGGGGATGTAGCCGTAGCCCTCCCAGTACATGGTGTCGGGGTTCGCCATGTAGCGGCCGGTGATGTCGAAGTACTTGAGCTCGCCCTTGTCGTCTTGCTCGAAGGTCGGGAGGTCGGAGGGGTCGAGGACCTTCTCGTTCGGCTGGATCCACGAGGCCTGCGACGAGCCGCCGAGGGGGTTCGAGATCTGGCCGTACATGATGCCGGCGCGCTTGTTGAGCTGGTTGGCCGACCAGTCGACGCGAATGAACTCACGCTCGTTCCACGGGCGGTCGCTCGCGTTCTCAGAGATGACGTTCGTCGTCTCGCCGGTCGACGGGTCGTACTCGCGCTGAATGTCGAAGTGGCGCGTGATGGGGAAGGCCACGACCGGCGCGCCGTAGTACGTCTGGCCGCCGACGCACTTGCCCTCGGCGTCGCAGTACTTCGCGGTGGTGCCCGAGACCGTGCTCGACGGGTCGATGTTCGGGTCGGTGCCGAGAATGTAGGGGTACGAGCGGTAGCCGACCAAGAGGTTCTCTTGGATCTCGAACACGATCTTCTCGAGCGCGCCCGTGTCACCTTCGAAGCTGAAGCCCGTGTTGGCAGGCGTCCAGGTGACGGTGTTGCGGAAGTACCAGAGCTTCGGCTCTTCCTTCGTGCCGATCAGGTCGGACTTTTTCGTGACGTTCGGCTGAACCCGGTTGATGTCTCCGCGGGAGCAGCCCGCGGCGATCGACAGTACAGCTGCGGCGGCGATCCAGGTTTTGAGGTTCACAGCGTTCATGTCATCTCCTTGTTTGCAGCAGTACCGACTCTTAGAAAGTGGCGGCCAGTGACAGGCCGACGATGGTGAAGTTGTTGGGGAGGCCCGTGTAGTCGACGAGCGGGAAGCGAATGCCCTGGTAGTTGCGGGTGAACATCGGAGCGAGGTTGTACAGGTACAGGCTCGCGCTGATGACGTCGGTGATGTTCACCGCGACCGAGACCGAGGCGAACTGCAGAATGTCTTCGACCATGCCCTCACGCGCCGAGTTCTGGCCCGTGCTCGTCATGCCCTGCGGCGTGAACTGGTCGCGCTGGTTGGTCGACGGGTACTTCCAGTTCGCGATGACGCCGTAGCCGCCGCTGATGAAGAACCAGTCGTTCACGAGCCACGTCGCCCCGACGCTGGCGCGCACGTTGATCATCGAGTTGTTGCCGGCGATATCGGCGTAGGTCTCACCCGCGCGGGTGAGCACCACGTTGTTGCCCTGCTGGTCGCGGCGGTCGTCGGGCTTCACGACGTTGGCGGTCTGCGTATAGATGCCGTACGTCGCGAAGCCGCCGAGCGACGCCTGCAGGCTGCCGATGGGCAGCCCGAAGCCGCGCTGCGCCGAGCCACCGACACCGAGGCGGGTGATGAGGCCGGCGTGCCAGCTCATCGGAGTGGTGGGAATGATGATGTTGATGTTCGGGTTCAGCGTGATGCCGGTCAGCGAGCTCTTGTAGAGGGCCGGCATCGACAGCGCGATGCGAGCGTCGTCATTGACGATGCGGCGGCCCGTCGCGTTGTCGGGCATCGTGTACTCGTACGTGACACCCTGGGCGCCGAACGGCTGAACACCGAGCGCAAAGTTCCGGCCGCCGATGATCTTGCGGTACGAGAGAAACGCGTTGACCCACGTGCCGACGCTCGAGGCGCGGTCGGGGGCGACGAAGGTGCCGAGGCCGACGTACTGGTCGATGCTCGCGCTGACGAAGAGCCCCTGCAGCTTCGCGAGCTGCTCGGGCGTCAGCACGGCAGAGCCGGCCTTCACCTTCTCTTCTTCAGCCGGCTTGGCTTCGGTGGCCGTCGCGGCCGGGCCACCCGAGGCAGGAGCCTGCTGCGGCGCGTCGGAGGGCTGCGCGGGCGGCGTGGCCGGAGCCTCGCCCTGCTGCTGCGAGTCGGACGACTGCGACTGCGACCAGTGCGCGAGCTCAGTGCCCTGCTCGGCGAGCGCCGTCACGGGCGTCAATACGAGGCAGGCTGCAGACAGGATTCGTTTCACGTTTACCTCCAGAAGCCACCCGCGCACGCGAGTGCGTCGGGGCCGCTCAGCAATCGTCGGGCCAGATGTGGGACAGCGAATTTCTGAGTCGACTCAGCGCCTTGCAGTGAGACGTCGGTGACAGCTCGGGCGCGGCGGGCAATGGCCGTTAATCCTTCGGGCACTGCGGGGACCGAAATTGCCAGCAAACCGTCACCACCTTGGAACAGCGAATTCGAAAGGTGCGCGGCTGTAGCACGGCCTCTGGTTTCGGATCAATGTGGCAAGGCTGCAGAGCCACTGAGGCGGTCGAGCCGCCCGGGTTCTACCTTGAGCCAGAACGTCTTCTCTCGCGTGAACGTGACGGCGCCGGGCGCTCCGGCGTGCCGCACATAGCGCACGAACGTGTAGCTGACCTCGCCCGAGCGCTCGCCGCGCGCGTCGCTGTGGTGAAACGCGAGGTGTGCGGCGTCGAGCAGGGTCTCTTGGTCGAGCGCCTGCTTCTTGTCGAGCGGCACGACGACGTGGGCGCCGGTCACGCCTCGGGCGTGCAGCCAGACGTGGTGGGGCTTCGCGACCTTGAAGGTGAGCGTGTCGTTGTGCGCGGCGCCTCGGCCGACCCAGATGCGCTGCCCTCTGGCGGTCAGGTACTCGCGGTACGGCAGCGCGGGCCCGGCGTCGGGCCCAGGCGGCAGCCGCACGCGCGACGCGCTCTCGGGCGGAGCCTGGGCAGCGGCGAGCTCGCGGTCGAGCTTCGCCAGGCGCTCTCGAGCGATCGCGACGCCGCGCTGCAGCCGTTTGTACTGGTGGAAGTGCCAGTCGACCTGCTCTTTCGGCGAGCGGCGGGGGTCGAGGGTCAACGTGCGCGACGTCTCACCGGCCTCGCCATATTCCGTGAGCGTGACGGTCGTCTGCCCACGCTTGACGGCGTGCAGGTTGCGCGAGAGCAGCTCGCCGTCGCGACGGTGCTGCTCGGCGACGGGCCCGCGGGCGGCCTCTTCGGCGACCTTCGCGCGCGTGCGGGCGAGCTTCTTCAGGTGTCGCTCGAGCCGCTTTTCGGCGGCGTCGTCGGTGCCGAGCCGCTGAGCGAGCGCGGTGGCGAGCGGCAGCGGGTGGGTGGCGGCCGCCGGCTCGCGCTCTGCGGGGAGCGCCTCGGGCGGCAACGCCAAGAGCGTGTGCTGCAGCACGTTCGCGACGAGCCGCACGGTGGGGAAATAGAGTGTGGCGGCGCTGGCGGTGGCCTGCACCGAGAGCAGGCGTTTGCCGCCGAGGAGCTTGCGCAGGCGCTGCTGAAGCCCCGAGGCGTGGGGGGGCGACTCGGGGCGCTGCCCGCCGACGGCGAGCCGCTCGAGGCCGGGCCGGGCGCTGATGCACAACATCGTGGAGCGGCCGGGCTGGCGGAGCTCGAGCCACAGCTCCTCGGGGAGCGGGTGGTAGACCTTCTGCACGATGGCGCCGTGGAGGGCGTCGTCGAGCTCGCGTGCGACGGACTCCAGCTCGCCGGGCTTCAAGAACATGGCGCTGACGGTGTACGTAGCTGGACATGCGACGTGTGCCCAGGACTCTCGTAGCGACGGCGCTGGGGGGCTGCTCGGCGCCGGTGGTGCAGACCGATGCGGGCGTCGATGGGGGCTACGACGCGGGCGTCACGGCGACCGATGCGGGCGTGACGACCGATGCGGGCGTGACGACCGATGCGGGCGTCACCACCGATGCGGGGTCGAGCGATGCGGGTCGGGTGGGCACGCCGTGGGGCGATGCGGGGTGCGTGCTGCCCACCGACTTCCCGTGGGATGCAGGCTTCTCGGAGTCGCTCGCGTGGTCGGCGTGTCAGTGCACGGTGGTGCCGCAGATCTTCCACTGCTTCACCGAAGACGGGCCGCGGTGCTTGAGCTGGGCGTGCCCCCCGGCGAAAGACCGCAACGACGGCGGCTACGAGTACACGGCCGACGGCGGCGTCGTCTGTCTGTGTTGATGAGCCGTCGGCCCGGCGGTCGCCGGGCTCAGAGGCTCGCGGTGCCGGTGACGGGGTGGCTGGCGCCATCGGTGCAGCGGTCGCCGCTGCCCTTCACCTTGCCGTTCTCGACTTCGAGCTCGAGCAGCTCACAGCCGGCCTTGGGGCCGCTGCGCGCCTTGCGAATGCGCTGGTCTTGCTCGACCTGAAGCGCGTTGAGCTCGGCCTGAACGGGCGCCATGCACTGCGAGAGGTGCTTCGAATTGTTCTGGTTCTGGGCCATGCACGCGCTGAGCTTCGCGGTCGCCTGGGCGCGCTTCTGCACGAGCGCCTGCTGCTGAGGCCCCGACATCGCAGCGCGGAGCCGGTCGGTGCGCTCGTTCTCTTCGGCCTCGGTGATGATGCGCTCGAGCGTGACGTGGTTGGCGCCGCCGCTGCTTCCTGCGCGCTCGCCGCCGCTGCCCGTCACGAGCCACTCGCCCTTGTCGAGCGACTTCTTGCCCTTCGACCAGGTGCCCCTGGCGCGACCGGCGCGCACGGCGCCCTTCTGCCACTCGACGATCAACGTGAGCGTCTCGCCGGTGTCGAGCGACACGACCCAGTGAGGTGACGGGGGTGAGCCTGCGTCGACGGTCTGCGCGGTGAGCGCCGCGACGATGAGCGCGAGCATTTGTGGCTCGTGTACTACAACGGGTGTCACCGTGGTGAAGACGCCGGAAGAGGCGATGGGGTGGATCCGCCGGCACCGCATCGCGCTGCAGGCGGCGAAGGTCGAGGGCGTGCCGTCGCTCGCGCACGAGATCGTGCAGGGGCCCATCAAGGGGAGCTGGTGGGGTCACCCGATGGGCAAGGTCATCTTCGCGCTCGCGACCCACGTGACCGGGAGCGGTGAGGTGCTGGCGCTGAAGCTCATCGAAGGGAAGACGACGTACGTGCACCGCGCGCTGTGGCCCGCGCTGGTGCGCGTGCTGCTCGACCCGGGCTGGCGCGGCCCGCGCGTCGCTGCGCTGCGCGACGGTGCGAAGCGGCTGTTCGCAGAGGTCGAGCGCGAGGGCGAGGTGCGCGACGCCGACGCAAAGGCGGTGAAGGCGCTCGAAGACGGCGTGCTGGCGCTGGTGGTGTCGCATCACACGGCGCGCGGGCACCACGAGAAGGTGCTGACGTCGTGGTCGCGATGGGCGAAGACGGCGGGCGTGAAGGGTGAAGGCACGTTCGACGCGGCGCTGCTCGAGCTGCGGGCGGCGGCACACGGAGCGGAAATTTTATGAGCGAGGCGCTGAAGAAGGCGGTGGGCGAAGCGGCAGTGAACGCCTACGTGAAGAGCGGCATGAAGCTGGGGCTCGGCACCGGCTCGACGGTGACGTTCTCGATCGACCTCATCGGCGCGAAGCTGAAGCGCGGCGAGCTGCGCGACATCGTCGGTGTGTCGACGTCGGAGCGCACCACGAAGCAGGCCACGAGCTTGGGCATACCGCTGAGCGACCTGCAGCAGACGCCGCAGCTCGACGTCGCCGTCGACGGCGCCGACGAGGTGGTGAAGGCGGGCGAGTCGTTCTTCCTCATCAAGGGGCTCGGCGGTGCGCTGCTGCGCGAAAAAGAGGTCGCGAAGCGCTCGAAGCAGCTCATCATCGTCGCCGACGACAGCAAGGTGGTGAAGAAGTTGGGCACGAAGAGCCCGCTGCCCGTCGAGGTCGAGAAGAGCGCCTGGCAGGCGGTGGCGAAGGCGCTCGAGGGCCTGGGCGGCACCGCGAAGCTGCGCGAGAGCTCGGGCCAGCCGTACGTGACCGACAACGGCAACCACATCGTCGACGTGAAGTGGGCAGAGGGCATCGATGACCCGCGCGGGCTCGGGCGCACGCTCGACGGGCTGGCCGGCGTAAAGGCGCACGGGCTGTTTCTCGACCTGACGCACGCGGTGCTGATCGCGAGCCCGAAGGGCGTGGTGACGGTGGGGCGCGCAGACCCGCTGCCGTGAATGAACGGTGAGGCGTCGGGCACTGGTCGACCGTGCGCGCCGCGGTGCTGGTGCTGTGCCTGTACGGTCTCGAGGCGCTCGCGTGCCCGACGTGTGTGGGGCCGCGGCTCGGCGACAGCAGCGCGGGCGACGTTCAGGTGCAGGCGAGCGTGCGCTCGACGGTGGGCTCCGACCGGGTGACGGGCGTCGAGCGGCTCGAGTGGGCGAACGAGCTGGGCGCGGGGCTCATCGGGTCGCGGTTCACGGCGGGCGTCGGGCTGCCGTACCTGTGGCGCCGGGTGGGCGACGGCGACGCGACCGCGTTCGGCGACCTGACGGCGCGGGGCTCGGCCGAGCTGGTGCGCAGAGAGAGCCCCGACTCTTCCGACACGCTGCGGCTGCTCGCCGGGCTCGGGCTGCCGACGTCGCGCGGCAGCGCCGCGTGGCGCACGACGCTCGGCACGCAGTCGGTGACGCCGTCGCTGGGCCTGGGGTTTCGCCACAGCGATCAAGACTGGGCGCTGAGCGCCGTCGCCTGGGGCGCCCTGCCCTTCGCGCTGCCGAACGCGCCGGTGGCGTTCGGGCCGTCGTTCGGTACCGGCGCGGCCGCCGAATACGAGCCGTGGCGGTGGCTGCGCCTCAAGCTGGCGCTCGACCTGAAGCAGCAGCTCGCGGCGCGAGAAGGCGGCTGGGCGCTGCCCGAATCACAGTTCTTCGTGATGTTCCTCGGCGGCGACGTGCGCGTGCAGCCGGTGCGCTGGCTGGCGGCGACCGCAGGCATCGTCGTGCCGCTCGTGTGCGTGTCGCCGGGCGGCTACGAGCACGGGCGCATCTACCGGCTCGGCGTCGAGCTCACGCTCTGACGAAGACGCTGAGCCCCATCGGCGTGTCGCGCTCGTGGTGGTCGGCGACGACGAACAGGGTCACCGACGACATATTGATTTGGTTGACGCTGACCTAAAGAACATATCGATTTTCTTCTCTGCAGCTCGGGCGCACTGTTCTCGGCACCATGAGATTGCCCCTGCTCGCCGTCGCGCTGTGTGCCTGCGGTTCTGAAACCAACGTTGCCTCTTCGAAGCAAGTCGTTTCGCAGCGGCCCGCGCAGAAGACGACGGTCGTGCCGCCACCGGCGCTGTCGCCATGCGGAGCGACGCACCCGGCCACGGGCGCGCGCACGGTCATGGCAGCGTCGGTGAACGGTGAGGCGTTTCTGGTGCGCGCCGACGGCGCGCGGGTGACGCTGGTGAGCGCAGAGGGGCCGCAGGCGTGGGTCGGGGCGCCGGTGGTGCGCGGGCCATTCGTGCTGGTGGGCACCACGCGCCGGGTCGACGGGCAGCTGCAGAGCGCGCTGCACCTGTTCGACTCGAGCGGAGCGCGGCTGGGCACGCTCGAAGGCGCGGCGGCGGGCGAGCTGTCGGCCGACGGCGTGGTGTCGGCGGCGGCGTCGACGGGGCTCGTGCTGCTCGGGCCCGACGGCTCGGTGTTCAGGGAGCCGGGGCTGCATGCGGCGGGGGCGTTCGGGGGCCGCAGCCTGCTCCCCGTGGCGATCGGCGAGTCGGGGCGGCAGCTCGGCATCTTCGACGCGCGCACGCATCAGCTGACGCCGCTCGGTGACGAGCTGACGA
The DNA here is from genome assembly GCA_016793725.1 of Myxococcaceae bacterium. Taxonomy (GTDB): domain Bacteria; phylum Myxococcota; class Myxococcia; order Myxococcales; family Myxococcaceae; genus Xiheicaenimonas; species Xiheicaenimonas phototrophica. The sequence continues at coordinate 12,070 of JAEUJP010000039.1, forward strand.
GCGGGTCGTCGCCGGTGTGGTCGGGCGAAGTGCTGGTGTACCTGGCGCAGCGCGGCGAACGGGTGGCTCTGGTGCGGCACCATGCGGGGCTGACGCTGGCGACGCCGCTCGTGGGGCGGGTGGCGGGCGCATGGGTCGAGCAGGTGACCGACACCGACGCGATTCTGGTGACGGGCTTCTGGGTGCAGTCGCGCAGCCGGGTGAACCTGGCCACGGGCGAAGTGACGCCGTTCGAGATCGAGCTGCCGGAAGCCCACGTGGCGGCGGGTCAGGCGTCGGCGTCGTTCGCAGAAGACGGCACGCTGGTGATGGCGCTGGCAAAAGACGACGTGGCGGGCCTGTTCGGCTCGCGCGATGGGAAGCACTGGGAGCCGCTCGGCGAAGGGGTGCCGGGGGCGAGCTGGGTGCAGTTCGCGGGGCGCAACGGCACGTGGCTCTTGAGCGCGGCGGGGCCGCTGGGCTGGGCGTCGTCGACGACGGTCGCCGTGATGCCGGCGCTGCGGCGCGCGGTGGAGCTGCCGTCGATGGTGAACGCGGTGCCGAACGCCGAGTCGGTGTCGGCCGACGGCCGCTGCGCCGCGGTGTGGACGGGGTCGGGCACCGGGTTCTCGCTGGTGACGGTCGACCTGCTGACGGCGACGCAGCGCACGCTGGTGACGAGCACGGCGCGGCCGAGCTCGGTCGCGTGGTTGGAATGAGTGGTCGTTTCCATTCGGCCGACGGCAGTTCCCGGTACTTCGTCCGGCTGTGACGCTCGCGCGTCACCGCTGACCGTCGGCCTCAGAAGCTCTTCAGGTCTCTCAAGATGCGCTTGCTGATGACGATGCGCTGCACCTCGCCGGTGCCTTCGAAGATGTCGTACACCTTGATGTCGCGGAACCACTTCTCGACGAAGTGGTCGTTCATGACGCCGGCGGCGCCCATCACCTGCACGAGGTCTGACAGCACGTCGACCGCGGTGCGCGCGGCGTAGGCCTTCGACATCGACGCCTCTTTCGCGTTCGGCATGCCGGCGTCGGCCATGTACGCGGCGCGCCAGACGAGCAGGCGCGAGGCTTCGATGCGGCGCTGCGAGCGCGCGAGCAGGTCTTCGACGGCGTGGTAGCGCGCGATGGGGCGACCGAGGTCGAAGTGCTCTTTCGTGAACTCGACGGCCTTCTCGTACGCGGCGCGGGCGATGCCGACGGCCATCGCGGCGACCATGGGCCGCGTCGAGTCGAAGGTCTTCATGGCGCCCATGAAGCCCTCTTTGCCCTCATAGTGCTTCTCGCCGCCGAGCAGATCGTCTTGGTGAACGCGGCAGTCTTCGAGCACGAGCTCGGCCGTCTCAGAGGCGCGCAGGCCCATCTTCTCTTCGATTTTGCCGACGCTGAAGCCGGGCGTGCCCTTCTGCACGACGAACGCGCGGTGCCCCGCCCTGCCCTTCGAGGCGTCGACGGTCGCGAAGACGACCACCCACGACGCGCGCGCGCCGTTGGTGATGAAACACTTTCGCCCGTTGAGCACGTAGTGGTTGCCGTCTCTGCGAGCGGTCGTCTTGATGCCGGCGACGTCGCTGCCGGCGACGGGCTCGGTGAGGCCGTACGCGCCCCAGCGGAGCTCGTCGTCTTTGAAGATGCCGAGGTACTTCGCCTTCTGCTCGGCAGTGCCCATGAACTCGACGGGCGGGCCGCCGAGGCCGGGCCCGGGCAGCGTGAGAATGACGGCGGGGTCGCCCCACGCCATCTCTTCGGCGCCGATGACGGCGACGCGGTTGGTCTGCTTCACGCCCTTCTTGTCGGCGCTCTCGCCGGCGCCGTCACCGTCGCCGCCGGCGCGCTTCGAGATGGCGCCCGACGAGATGCCGAGCTCCTTCATCTTGCGCAGGAAGGCGTCGGGAATCTGGTGGGTGCGGTCGGCCTCGAGCGCGATGGGGCGAATTTCGTTTTCGGCGAGCCAGTGCACCATCTGGCGAACCGTTTCCTGCATCTCTGACAGGGTGAAGTCGATCATGGTGGTGTTCACTGTTCCGTTCAGCTGAGCGAGGCGTGAAGAGAGGGCAGCGGGAAGAGGTCGGCGCTGTCGAGCGGGCGGCCGAGCGCGGCGGCGGCGAGCACCGCGTGCGAGGCCTGGGCGTGCTGGCCGTAGAGCGCGAGCGTCTTGGCGTCGCGCATCCACTTCTCGACGGGGTGGTCTTGAACGAAGCCGGCGCCGCCGAGCACCTGCACGGCCGAGTTCGCGCAGAAGAACGCCGCCTCGAGCGCCTGGGCCTGGGCGCCGGCGAGGTCGGCCGTGGCCGGCTGCCGCTGATCGAACGCCCACGCCGCCTTCCACGTCATCAGGCGCGCGGCGTCGACGGCGATCGCCATGTCCGACAGCAGAAACGCGATGGCCTGGAAGTGGCCGATGGGCTTGCCGAACGCGACGCGCTCTTCGGCGTACGCGCGGGCGTATTCGTACGAGGCCGCGGCGAGGCCGACGGCGCGGGCGGCGGTGACGAGCGACAGTCGGTCGTAGTGGCGCCGCAGCACCTGCGGGAGCGAGACCTGGTCGTCGAGGCGCGCGGCGAGCGGCAGCATCAGGCCCTCGATGACGAGCTCGTGCACCGGCACCGCCTGCAGCCCGAGCGTGGTGTGCGTCTTGCCCGCGCGAAGGCCGGGGTTCGCGCCCTCGACGAGAAAGACTCCGGCGCCGGCCAACCCCTGCCCCACGTCGACCTGGGCGAGCACGAGGCGAAGTGCAGCGGTGGCGCCGCCGAGCACGTACGCCTTCTTGCCGTTGAGCACCCAGCCGCTGCCCTGCTTCGCGGCGACGGTGCGAAAGTCGTCGCGCGCCTTGCCCTCTTCGGCGGCGGCGAGCGCGGCGTGGCCTTCACCGTCGAGCAGCCGCTTCAGCGCGGCGTGGGCGTCGGGGGTGCCGAGCGCGAGGAGCAGCTGGGCGGCGGCGCCGCCGCGGTCGAGGGCGAGGGCGGCGCCGACATCACCGTAGGCGAGCTCTTCTTCGATGACGGCGCGGGTGATGAGGCCGAGCGCCTGACCTCCGGCGGCCTCGGGCCAGTCGACTCCGAAGAGGCCGAGCTCGGCGAAGCGGGCGCGGGTGTCGGCGCCGAGGCCGTTCTTCTCGATGGCGCGGAGCTTGGGTCGCAAGTGCTTCGCGGCAAACTCGCGCACCGTGCCCTGAATGGCGGTGAGCTCTTCGGAAAGTCCCAGGGAAAGCATGTGGCGCGGCCTCCGGTTGATTCTGGAGTCAGTTTCGTAACCTGGGCTCGACTCGCGAGTCAAACGCGGGGCTTTGGCCGGCGGCCGAAACCGTCGCGGCGGAGCGTCACGCGCAGCCGCCCCGAAGCGGGGATCGAATTTCGTTCTCGTGCGTTGAAGGCGTACCGTGTGGCTGATGCGGGCGATGTGGCGACTGTTCCTGAAGCTCCGCTGGTGGCAGCAGGGGCTTGTCGTGGTGCTGACGCCGCTGACTGCGCTCAACCTGGCGGTGGCGTTCTTCGGGCAGACGGTGGTGAGCCCGCTGTCACCGTTCTATCTCGACGAGAAGGCCGGAGCGCTGGGCGCGTACTTCAAGCATCGGCCGGGCTGCGTGCTGAAGGGGCACGGTGACCTGGCCGACCTGGCGAAGGCGGCCGAGAAGCGCGAGAAGCTGCCGGCGGGGCTGATGCAGGCGATCGTGTGGGTCGAGTCTGAGAACGAGGCACACCGTATTTCGTACGCGGGCGCGATGGGGCCGGCGCAGCTGATGCCGGGCACGGCGGCCGACCTGGGCGTCAAAGACCCGTTCGACCCCGAAGAGTCGATCTCGGCCGGAGCGCGCTACCTCAAGCGCCTGCTCGAGCGCACGGGGCGGCTCGACCTCGCGGTCGCGGCCTACAACGCGGGGCCGGGCAACGTGCACGGGCGGGTGCCGCAGATCGGGCAGACGCAGGTGTACGTCGCGAAGGTGATGAAGCGGTACCACGCGCTGAAAGCCAGCTAAATTTCGCGGGCCGCCTCGATCCACTTCGGGTCGACGGCAGCGGCATCGAGCTCGCCGGGTGTGCCGTCGACGTGATCGATGAGCTGGCTCGCGAGCGCGACGGCCGACGCGGCGTCGGTGGCCTCGGTGACCGGCTCGTGGTGCGACTGAACCGCGTCGACGATACGCTTCGGCAGCCCCCACAGCTGCAGCACATAGGCGGTGGCGTCGGCGTGGGTGACGCCCATGAGCTCGCGCTCGACCTCGGTGCGCGGGCGGCCGTCGCGGCGCGCGCGCAGGGCGGCGGCGATGATGCGGTCGGGAGCGCGATCGACCATCAGCACGGTGCCGACGTCGCGCAGCAGCGCCGCGATGACGGCATCTTCAGACGCCTTCTCGGGCGCCATCGTCTTCACGAGGCGAACGGTGCGAACGGCCTGCGCCGAAATTTCGCTCACCTTGAGGCCCTTCGGCAGCGCCGAGTCGTCATTGCCGAGCGCGAAGACCTCGGCCGACAGCACGAGGGCCTTCACGAGCTCGAGGCCCAGGTAGAAGACGGCCTGCTCGAGCGACTGCACGGCGTGGCCGAAGTAGGCCGACCCGGCGAGCTGCAGCACGCGCGCGCTCACGCCGACGTCGCGGCCGATGATGGAGGCGAGCTTCGCGAAGTCGGTGTCGGCGCGGCCGGCGGCCTGGCACAGCTCGACGTAGGTCGAGGGCACGACGGGCATGGGGCCGGCGGCGGCGAGCAGGCCTTGCAGGGCTTCGGCCTTGAGGCGCTCCTGGCTCTCGAGGGTCTGCTCGATGGCGCTCTCGAGGCGCGGCACGGGGAAGGGCTTGGGCAAGAGCTGGTGAACGACGGGCGCGGCGCGGGTGACGTCTTCTTGATCGGCGACGGCGCACAACATGAGGCGCGCGGTGCGGGGGTACTGCACGCGCACCTGGTCGAGCAGGCGAACGCCGTCGATGTCGGGCAGGCGCAGGTCAGAGACGACGACGTCGTAGCTGCGCTCGGCGAGGGCGGCGAGGGCGGCGTTGCCGTCGGCGACGAACTCCATTTCCCAGCGCTGGCGTTGTGGGCGGAGCGCGTAACGGAGCGCGCTCAAGAGAGCGCGGTGATCATCGACGAACAAAATTCGCTTGAGCGCGCCCACGGCAGAGGGGCAAAGCACCGGGCGTGCCGCGACCGAAGTGGTGAATCAGACTCGTGCTGGGGCCGGGTTAACCCGGCGACCCAGGGTCACTTTCACCCCGCGACGAGGGCGCGGTCGGTATGGGTCACGAACCAGACGAGCTGGCGCTCGACGGCGGTGACGGCAGGCACGCGCTGCTCGAGCCAGGTGCGGCAGAAGCCGGCGAGCTGATCATCGCCGAGCTGGTCGGCGAGGAGCTTGAGCTCGTACACGAGGTCGATGCCGTGGCGAAGGCCGAGCAGCGTGAAGCGGTAGGAGCGCTCTGGGCCCATGATGAAGTCGAGCCCCGCCTTGCGCACGAGGCTGAACGCCATGCCCGCAGCAGCGCCGACGAGACCGTTCACACGAATGTCGCGGGTCTCGAACATCTTGCCGATCGCGTCGAGCACCCGGTCGGCGTGGCGCGAGACGTCGAGCATCGCGGTGCCAGGAGCCGAACCTTCGAAGCGCACGGCCTCGCGGCCGGCGTGCATCGCAGCAGAGACCTCGACCTGGTACAGCTCGCGCGCCAACCCGTGGAGGAGCCTTCGTTCAGTGGTGTTCATGTCGGGGGTTGGTGCACCCGACGTGCCGTGCTGCGTCGCTGGGGAGGGGAGCGGCGCAGCCCGGGGTACCTGTGGCAGATCACACCAGGTGTGGCGGAAACAGCGCGAGGTCGACCCCTGGGGAGTCGCTCGAAGGCCACGCGCTCGGCCACCTTGTCGACGAGCACGACCACCTTCTGCCCCTTGAGGAGCTTCAGGGTCGACTTCGCTGATCGGTGCGGCGCACCTTCGCGAGCTGCAGCTTGAGCGCAGCGCTCGAGGTCACGCGCGCCATCGCGTGCAGCGTGCGATTCATGTGCGCCTCGATGCCGTTCATCCAGATCATACGCACGCGCGTCAACGCATCGTCGTCGAGCTTGCGATACGGCGGCTGCACGAGCTCTCGCCACGTGAACTTCTGCCGCTCCAGCGCAATACCGCGGTCTTTGATCAGGTCGATTGCCATGGTCGGCGCGGCGCTCGAGCACGCGCGGTGCCATGGGTTCTGGCGCTGTGAACGGCCGCGCCGAGCGGCGCATTGGTTTGGGCCGCGGTGACACGCTCAGAGGCGATCTGAACCGATCGGTTGACGTCAGTGTTTCAAGAGTCGCTGAAAGTACGTTCGCTTACGCGTCTGGCGCGTGAGCGCGAAGGCCGCGAGCGCGAGTCCGCCAAAGGTAACAGCGAGCTTGAGAACGCCGCGCACCGGGCGGTGACGCAGCTCGGCCTTCCAACCCATTTCTTTGAAGAAGTTCGGCACGTGACCGTGGCGGAGATCGTCGATCACGCCCTCGACGACGTCGACGCGATCGGCTGCGAGCAAGATGAGCCAGTGGCGCAGATCGCCCTCGCTGTAGCGGAAGGCGGCGCGGCGCATGATGCCCGAGAGGCCGCGCGGCGCGACGGCGGTGCCGAAGACGCGCGTGATGCCGGCGTGCTCGTTCGACACGAGCACTTCGTTGCGCGGGCGCTGCTGCGTGGGGCGCTTCAGGCCGGGCGTGATGGCGCGGGGTGGCGTGCGCTCTTTGGGCACTGCGGGCCGATCAGCCGGGTTCTTGTCGACGCCCCAACCTTCGACATCGGAGTGGATGGCCATGGCTTTTCCTTTCAGTGCTGCAGCGAGGGAGGGATGAGAATGGTCTTGATGCAGCCGTCGAGCTTGTTCGAGAAGATGTGGTAGGCCTCGGCGGCTTCTTCGAGTGGTACGCGGTGCGTGATGATCTGCTTCGGGTCGATGCGCCCCGCCTGGATGTGCTCGATGAGCTTGGGCAGGTGACGCTTCACGCTCGCCTGGTTCATGCGCAGCGTGAGGCCTTTGTTCATCGCGTTGCCGATGGGCACCATGTTCAGCGTCGGGCCGTAGACGCCCACGATCGAGATGGTGCCGCCCTTGCGTACGGAGTTGATCGCCCACTGCAGGGCGGTCGGCGCGCCGGCCTGGATCTTCAGGAACACGCCAGTGATGCGGTGAAACCAGCTGCCGTCGGCTTCGGCTCCGACGGCGTCGATGCACGCGTCGGGGCCCAGGCCGTCGCACAGCTTCTTGAGATGCACCGTGATGTCGTCGATCTCGTGGAAGTTGACGGTCTCGACCTTCGCGTAACGCCGAACGAACTCGAGGCGGTAGTCGACGCCGTCGACCACGATCACCCGCCCAGCGCCCATCAGCCACGCCGACTTCGCGGCGAAGATGCCGATGGGGCCCGCGCCGAAGACGACGACGGTGTCGCCCTCTTTGATGCCGGCCATCTCGGCGGCCTGGTAGCCGGTCGGGAGCGCGTCGGTGAGCAGCACGGCGTCGTCGAGATCCATGTCGGGGGGCAGCTTCGTGGGGCCGACGTCGGCGAGCGGCACGCGCACGTATTCGGCCTGGCCGCCGTCGTAGTTGCCCGCGGTCGCCGAGTAGCCGAAGGCGCCGCCCAGCGCCGTCGCGTACGGGTTCGTGTCGTGGCAGTTCCCGTAGAGCTCGCGCTGGCAGAAGAAGCAGGTGCCGCAGAACACGTTGAACGGCACGAGCACGCTGTCGCCGGGCTTCAGGCTGCTCACCGTGCGGCCGACCTCTTCGACGATGCCGGTGAACTCGTGGCCGAACGTCATGCCGACGCGCGTGTCGGGCACGAGCCCGTGGTACAGGTGCAGGTCGCTGCCGCAGATGCACGCTCGCGTGACGCGCACGATCGCGTCGTTCGGGTGCTCGATAGAGGGTTCGGGTTTCTGACTGACGCGCAGCCGCGAGGGGCCGCGATAGTTGAGTGCGAGCATGTGGGCATCAGGTGCATCGCGTGTGCCCCTGCGACGATGCGCGGAATCACGTTCGCGGTGGGCCTTCGGGTGGGGCAAAGAAGCGTGCGGCTCGCGCGCCGGGCGCGAAAGGGAACACCCGAAGCGCGGCGCGCGGGGCCGAACAGCCACGCCGCGCTCCCAGCGGCAGCAACCGTGGAGCACATGGCGGCTGCAATGGAGCAGCTCAACCCTGCACCGCTCACCCGCGCGTCTCGGTCGGGGTGGCGCTGGTGCGCGTCTCCGAGCTTCACCGGCGAGCGGCGCACTGATGTTAAACGTCGAGGTGTGAGCCACCGCTTCCCCGACGACTTCACCTTCGGCGTCGCGACGTCGGCGTACCAGGTCGAAGGCGGCATCGAGAACGACTGGAGCCAGTGGGAGCGGCTCGGCCGACTGAAAGACAAAGACGCGCGCTGCGGGCGGGGCGTCGAGCACTGGGAGCGCTTCGAGGCCGACCTGTCGCTCGTGCAGGAGCTCGGCGCGCACGCGTACCGCATCTCGCTCGAGTGGGCGCGCATCGAGCCGCGCTACGGCGAATTCGACGCCGTCGCCATCGCCGGCTATCGCAAGCGCCTCGAGGCGATGCGCGCGCGGGGCATTCGGCCGATCGTGACGCTGCACCACTTCACGAACCCGCAGTGGCTGCACGTGCAGTGCGGCTGGCACACGCCGGCGGTGCTCGAGCCGTGGCGGCGCTACGCGAAGGTGTGCGCCGAGCTGCTCGACGGGCTGGGCGCGGCGGTCATCACGTTCAACGAGCCCATGGTGTTCGGGCTGGGCGGGTACCTGCACGGCGTGATGCCGCCGGGCCTGAAAGACGCGAAGAGCGCGGCGGTGGTGGTCGAGAACATCGCGCGGGCGCACGTCATCGCGCGTGAAGAGCTGCTGCTCAGGTCGAAGAGCGTGACGTGCGGCATCGCGCAGCACCTGACGGTGTTCGCGCCCGAGCGGCGGTGGCACCCGCTCGACCAGGCGCTGACGCGCATCGCCGAAGAGAACTTCAACCACGCGCTCTTGCGCGCGCTGACGACGGGCGACCTCGAGCTGCGCATGCCGGCGGTGATGAAGCACAAGCGGCGCATCGACGGCGCGCGCGACTCGATGGAGTTTCTGGGGGTCAACTACTACACGCGCGCGCACCTGAAGTTCGTGGCGCGGCCGCCGTTCATCGAGTTCGCGTTCAAAGACGTGAACCGGCGCGGGCTCACGGACATCGGCTGGGAGGACTACCCCGAGGGCTTTCTGCAGGTGCTGAAAGAGGTGAAGCGGTACCGGCTGCCGGTCTGGGTGACGGAAAACGGCATCGACGACCGCGAGGGGTCGCGGCGGCCGTCGTTCATCTACCAGCACCTGCGGGCGCTGCTCGACGCGCGGGCCGACGGCGTCGACGTGCGCGCGTACCTGCACTGGTCGCTGCTCGACAACTTCGAGTGGCTCGAGGCTTGGGGGCCCAGGTTCGGGCTGTACCGCGTCGACTTTCAGACGCTCGAACGAACGCCGACGACGGCGGTGAAGTACTTCCGCCAGGTGGCGACGTCGCGGCAGCTCGAGCCGCCGTGAGGCCGTGAGCCTCAGCTGAGACTTTTCACGCCAGCGCGCACGTCGCGAACGGCTGGGGCTCCCTGCTAAGAGGCGGGCCCATGACTCCCCTGTTCTCGACGGTGATTCTCGACCCCGCGACGGCGATGATCGGCGGCGCGGCGCTGGCGCTCTTCTCGGCGCAGCTCATCTGGGCGAAGCCCGAGGTCGAGCTCAAGCGCACGGCGCTGCTGGGCGCGGTGTGGGGAGGCTGGTGGGGCCTCACCGTCGCGTACATGTACTTCAACTACACCGACTGGATGTTGGTGTACCTCGTCGACGCGAAGACCCTCTCGATTCCGCTCACGTTCTTCGTGTTCTGGGTGCTGCTGGTGATGCACGGCTTTCTCGCGGCGCTCGGCGTGGGGGCGCTGGTGCTGCACCGGCGCATCGGGCTCGGCGTCGCGGTGCTGGTCGGCCTCGTGGCGACGAACTTCCTGTTGATGGCGCTGCAGGGCCACGCGTACGCGCACATCGGCACGTACGCCGAGTACCACGCGGGTCTCGCGAAAGAGGTCGCGCAGGTGCCGGCCGCGGCGACGGGCATGACGGTCGCGGGCCTGCTCGCGGCGCCGCCGCCCATCATCATGGTGGTGATTCGATTTCTGCAGGGGCGCAAGGTGGCTGCGGCCGCGGCCTCGGCGGCGCAGGTGCCCACGGCGCAGGCGCGGGTCACGGCGTGACGAAGGCCGAGAAGCCGCCGAAGAAGACCCCGCTTCTCGAGCGCGTCGGCGTCACGTACTTCGAGCGCCGCAGCTCGCGCACCGAGCAC
>JAEUJP010000062.1 GCA_016793725.1 Myxococcaceae bacterium
TATGTGCTGCTGGTGAACCGGCCGAAGGCGGGGCAGACGTACGTGAAGGCGGCCTCCTTCAACTCGGTCGGGCTGGGGTCGTCGGTCGCGCTGTCGGGCGACACCCTGGTGGTCGGCGCGCCGAGCGACCGCGGCGTCGCCGACATCTCGGTCGCGGGCCCGGGGGCTGTGTACGTGTTCGTGCGGTCGGCTGGCCGCTGGGCGCAGCAGGCGCGCCTGCTCGCGCCGAACCCTACCCCCGGCGACAACTTCGGCCACGCCGTGGCGCTGGAGGGCAATACCCTGGTGATCGGCATGCCCTACGACGACTCGGCCGCGCTCGGGGTCGGAGGCAGCAGCGCCGACGACTCGCGGTTCAACTCCGGCGCCGCGTACGTGTTCGTCCGCAGCGGCACGACCTGGTCCGTGCAGGCGTACCTGAAGCCGGCGACGGCCTCGAACGAGAATGACTACTTCGGCTGGGGCGTCTCCCTGTCGGGGGACACCGTCGTCGTCACCGCGCCCGGCGAAGACTCGGCGGCGGTCGGCGTCGGGGGCGACGTGAACGACAACACCGCGATCGACAGCGGCGCCGCCTACGTTTACGTGCGCAGCGGCTCGACGTGGTCGTTTCAGGCGTACCTCAAGGCGTCGAACACGGGGCGCTTGGACGCGTTCGGCGGAAACTGGCCCAGCACCGGCGGCGCGGTCGCCGTATCGGGCGACCTCGTGCTGATCGGCGCCCCGAAAGAAGACTCGGGCAGCCGCGGAGTGGGCGGCGTCGAGAACGACGAGACCGCCACCGATTCGGGCGCCGCGTATTTGTTTCGGCGAACGGGCACCGCGTGGGCGCAGGCGGCGTACGTGAAGGCGTCGAACTCCGAGGCGAACGACCTGTTCGGCACGGCCGTGGCGCTGCGCGGCACCCTGGCCGCCGTCGGAGCACCGCAGGAGTCTTCCAGCGCGACCGGCATCGGGGGCAGCGAGGGCAACGGCGCGCCGCAGTCGGGCGCGGTGTACCTGTTCTCGGCGGCGTCGGCCCAGGGCCCCTGGCAGCAGACCGCGTACGTAAAGGCGACCAACACCGAGAGCTTCGACGGCTTCGGCGCGAGCGTGGCGCTGGCCGAGGGGAGGCTGATGGTCGGGGCTCCGGGTGAGCGTGGGGGCTCGACCGGCGTCGACGGTGAACCGCACAACAACGCCGGCGGCTCGAGCACCGGCGCAGCGTACGTGCTGGCGTGGGCCGGCGGCCGCTGGCGCCACGAGGCGTACGTGAAGGCGATGAACCCCGGCGCACAGGACTTCTTCGGCGCGTCGGTCGCGGTCAGCCCCAACACCGCCGCCGCCGGGGCGCCACAAGAAGATGGGGCGAGCGTCGGCGTTCAAGGCCCCTTCGCCGAGACCGGCCCGGGCTTCGGCGCTGCATACGTCTACGAGTGAAAGGCTCTGGCTCCGATGCCGGCCACGCTGCTCGAAGAACCTCGTCGACTGGAAGCTGCCCGGTGACTCGAGCGAGTCACCTTCAGCTCACGGCACCGCGCCCACGCTGCCGAAGTAGCCGTCTTCACCCTTCGCGCTGAACCGCCCCTGCCCCAGCGAGAGCTCGTGGTTGAAGCGCCCGCCGAGCGCCACGTTGCCGCTCGCGAGGTCCACTGACAGCGAGCGCGCCGGCGCGTCGACCGCCGGCCACGTCTTCACGCCGAGCACCGCGCCCGTCTTCGCGTCGAGCCGCGCGAGGTACAGGTCAGACCCGTCGACGTTCTTCACCGTGCGCGCATCGAACGCGACCGACGGCGAGAGCAACCTGCCGAACACCAGCGGGTTGCCGTCGCGGTCGATGGCCACGCGCCGCGCCGCATCGCGCCGCGACGTGCCCCCGAAGCCCTTCGACCACAGCACCTCGCCCGTCGCGCTCCACTTCACGACGAACATCGACGGCGTCAGCGCGCCTTGCCCGAAGTCGACGCCGCCGTGCTCGCCCACCGCGTACCAGCTGCCGTCGCCGTCGGAGACGAGCCCCAGGTCCTGGCTCTCGTCGACGGCGGTGCCGAACACGTGCTTCCACAGCACGCGGCCGTCGGCGCCCGACACCTTCACCATGAACATGTCGGTCGCTCCGCGCGACTCGAACGTCTCGCCGCCGAGCTGCAGCGTGCCGGTGAAGCTCGCGAGCAGGCCGAGGTCGCCGTTCGGGTCGGCCTCGAGCCACATGCCGTGCAGGCGCGTGCCGTCGCAGAGGTGCACCTTCCACTCGGCGTCGCCCGACGGCAGCAGGCGCACGAGGTCGAAGCCGCGCGGCGACTCGGCGCTGCGCTCGAAGCCCTCGGTCACACCGACGATGCTCACCCGGTCGTGTCGGTCGATGGCCACCTCGTCCCAGCTCTGCGGCGCTCCTTGAATCGGCAGCACCGTCATCGCCCCGCCCGCGCCCACCTCGAGCAGCTGCGCCGGGCCCTGGTACGGCCCGCTGCCCGGAGGCAGCCGCGCCGCCCACGCCACCACCCGCCGGCCCGAGCCGCGAAACAGGCGCCACACGTAGTCGAGCGGCGGCGACGTGCCCAGCCACTGCCACTCGCAGATGCCGTTCGCGTTGAACGACGCGATGAGCGCCGTCGTGCGCGTGTCGGTGCGCGCGCGAAACGGGCCGCAGCCGATGTCATCGGCGCCGGTGACGCGGGCGCCCACCAGCACCTGGCCGCTCGGCTGAATCAGCACCGACTCGACCTGGTCTTGCTCGTCGCTGCCGCTGATGCGCCCCGACCACGGGCGAAACGCCGCGCGCGGGGTCAGCGCGAAGAGCGCGCCCGCCGCCACTGCCGCGAGCAGCGCCGCGCCGACGAACAGGCGCACCGGCCACCTCGTTCGCCGGCGCCGCTGCCCCTTCAGCGCGGCGACGAGCTCGGCTGCCGAGGCAAAGCGGTCGGCCGGGCGCTTCGCGAGCGCGACGGCCATGACCTCGTTCCACCATGCGGGCACTGCGGGCGTCGTGATGGGAGCGGGCGGCGACACCACCCGCGCGGTCGCCATGCTGAGCGGCGTGTCGCCCCCGTAGGGCAGCCGCCGCGTCGCGAGCTCGTACGCGACGACGGCGAGCGAGAAGCGGTCGCTCGCGGGCCCGCTCTCCAGGCCTTCGACCTGCTCGGGCGACATGTACGCGGGCGTACCGAGCTGTGCCGCGTCGGCCGTGATGCGCGCCGCGGCGCCGAGGTCGCGCGCGAGCCCGAAGTCGGCGAGCACCGCGCGCACGCCGCCATCGGTCTTCTCGAGAAAGATGTTCGAGCTCTTGATGTCGCGGTGCACGACGCCCACCGCGTGCGCCGCGTCGAGGCCCGCCGCGAGCTGCTCGAGAATGACGAGCACCTCGGCGACCGGCAGCGGGCCGCGCTCGCGAATGACGTCGGCGAGCAGCCGCCCGCGCAACAGCTCCATCGTGAAGAAGTCGATGGGTGCGTCGCCCGAGTCGTCGCGGCCGTAGTCGAAGATGCGGCAGAGGTGCGGGTGCGAGATGCGCCGCGCGAGCTTCACCTCGGCGCGCAGGCGCACGCGGCTCTCTTCGCTCAGCCGGTCGGGCCGAATCATCTTCAGCGCGACCGTCTCTTTGAGCGTGAGGTCTTCGGCCTCCCACACTTCGCCCATGCCGCCCGACGCGAGGTAGCGGCGCAGCACGTAGCGGTCTGAGAGCACCGCGCCCGGCACGAGCGCGCGGCCCGCGCGGGTCGGGGGCAGCGGCGCTCCGGCAGAGCTGTCGGAGCCGGGCCGGCTGCGCGTGCGGTCGTCACCCATGTGCGCGCGGCCACGCTACCGGCGAACGGTGCGTTGCTCCATGGTCATTGCTGCAATGCGCGCTGTGTCTTCGAGAGCCACAGGCGCTGAACATCACACCTGCGTCGCCTTCGGCCGCGGCCCGACGAATCACGCGCACTTCGACGCGCGGGTTGTGAACTGCCCGTTCAATCTGTAACCGAGGCAGCAACACCTCAGATTCGCTGAAGAAACCTGGCAACCCGTCGCGCGCGGCTTCGATAAGCACCCGCATGGGCGGAACGAGAATCGGCAGCGGGCACACGGCAGTTTCACCCCGACCGTTCGTCGAGTCGGCGCGCGGCGGCAGCGGCGCTCCGGTCGGCGGCAATAAAGACGGAGGCGGTGGCGGCGGTGGCACGCGCGTGCGCGACGGCTTCGACGGTGGGCGCGTGACGCTCGCGTCGAGCCCGGCGGCGCGCAGCGCGGCGATCGACGACTTCACGCGCAGCATGCACCCCCCACCGACGCGCGACGAGCGCGAGCGAATGGACAGGGCGCTCGAGAGCTTCGGCGATGATCAGCTCACCCGCATGCGCGAAGGCGGCGTGCGCTTCATGCGCCAGCGCGACGGCCTGCCCGACGACCTCGTCGCCGCCGGCGCGGTCGCTCCGGGCGTGAGCTCGCCCGCCGGCTACCTCGCCGAGGCCCGCGTGCTGCGCTTCGGCGAGAGCACCTCACCCGCGACGTGGCGCCACGAGCTCGGCCACGCGTGGGACGACGTTCGCGGCGAGACGCGCAACGGCCGCTTCGACGACATGCCGCTGCGCCAACGCACGCGCCTGCTCACCACGCTCGACCGCGAAGTCTCACGCGACCGCGCGTTCGGCTCGTCACGTGACGCGCGCCTCACCGACGCCTTCGAAGACTATCGCGGCAGCCGCAGGTGGACGAGCGACGCCCGCTCGCGCGAGGCCTTCGACATCGGCGCGCGCGAGGGCTACTCGCTGCGCTCGGTCGAAGAGTTCTACGCCGAGGGCTTCAGCGCCTTTCACGGCGACCGCGAGCACGCCGCCCGCATCGAGCGCAACGCGCCCGGCCTCTACCGCCGCCTCGCCGAAGAGGCCCGCGACGCCGGCACCCTGCCCGCCTGGGTCGACCCCGCCACGCTGAGCGTGCGGCCCGAGTGATGTCGGCCGTTCGCTCGCCCCGTCGCCCCTCGGGATATGGGTAAATAATACCCAGCTCCAGGCGGCTCGCTTTGGTTGGAAGAATGGGGAGATGCGCCTGCCCTACTCGACGCTCTTCGTGTTGGTGCTGTTGGTGGGTTGTGGTTCTGGCGGTGGAGGTGGAACTGCAGGCGGCGGCACGGCCGGCGGCAACACCGCAGGCGGCAGCACCGCGGGCGGCAGCACCGCGGGCGGCAGCACCGCGGGCGGCAGCACCGCGGGCGGCAACACCGCGGGCGGCAACACCGCGGGCGGCGGCACCGCGGGCGGTAACACCGCAGGCGGCAACACCGCAGGCGGCGGCACGGCCGGCGGCAACACCGCAGGCGGCAGCACCGCAGGCGGCAACACCGCAGGCGGCAACACCGCAGGCGGCAACACCGCGGGCGGCGGCACCGCGGGCGGCGGTGCCCCGAACCCACCGACGGGCGTGACGTACGCGACGAACCCGGCGCTGTATCGCCTCGGTGCGTCCATCACTCCGAACGTGCCCACCGTGACCGGAGGGACGCCGACGACCTTCACCTCGGTGCCGGCGCTGCCCGCAGGTCTGACGCTCGACATGACCACCGGCGTCATCTCGGGCACTCCGAGCGTGCTGGCGCCGCTCACCCCCCACGTCATCACCGCGGCGAACAGCGCCGGCTCGGCGCAGGTGACGCTGCAGCTTCGCGTCGAGGCCACGCCCGCACTCACCTGGGCCTCCCCCCAGGTGTTCACGCGCACGATGGCCGTGACCGTCGACGCGACCAACTCCGGAGGCCCGGTCACCTCGTGCTCCAGCGCACCTGCGTTGCCCCCAGGCCTCAGCCTCTCGGCCGTGAGCGGAACCTGCCGGCTCGCGGGCACGCCTACCGTGGCCCAGGCCGCCGCCAACTACGCCCTCACCGGCACGAACGGCGTCGGCGACTCGGTGGCGATGGTCTCCATCTCGGTGTTGCCTCGCGCCCCGGCCCTCACGTGGACGCCGGGCACGCTCACCGCGCCCTTCGGCTCGCCCATCACCCCAAGAGATGCCGTCAACGCCGGCGATGCCGTCACCACCTGCACCTCGAGCACGCTGCCCTTGGGCCTCACCGTCGCCCCCTCGAGCGGCACCTGCCGCATCAGCGGCACCCCCACCACCATGGGCGGGCCCACCACCGTCACCGTCACCGCCACGAACGCCGGCGGCACGAACATGTCGAGCCTCACCGTCACCATCACCGAGCGCCCCCCGCTGCTCAGCTGGAGCCCCACCACCGCCTTCACCGGCGTGCCCATCGGCAACCCGCTCACCAACACCGGCGGCACGCCCACGTCGTGCTCGGCCAACCCGGCGCTCCCTTCGGCGCTCGTGCTGAACCCCGACTGCAGCTTGTCCGGCACCGTCATCGACCCCTTCGCCGCGACCAACTTCACGATCACCGCCAGCAACTCGGGTGGCACCCACGTCTCGACCTTGAACCTCACCGGCAGCAACGCAGCCGTCATCGGCGACGTGAGCCTGGGCACCGGGCACGCCTGCGCGGTCGTCAACGGCGTGATTCGCTGCTGGGGTGACAACTTCTTCGGCCAGCTCGGCCTCGGCGCCGCAGTGATGAGCACCAACGTACCGACCGTGGTGCCCACCTTGACCAACGTGACGCAGGTGGTGGCAGGCGGTGACTTCACCTGCTCCAACTCGCGCGGCATCGTGACCTGCTGGGGCCGCGGCCTGAGCGGCGAGCTCGGCAACGGCATGAACGTGAACCTGACCGCTCCGCCTGCGACGCCGAACGTGTCGCTCGTCGGCCGCGTCACCCAGCTCGCCGCCGGCCAGACCCACGCCTGCGCCAACCTCGGCGGCCCCGTCTACTGCTGGGGCACCGGCACCAGCGGCCAGCTCGGCAACGGCCAGAGCGTGTCGAGCAACGTGCCGGTGCAGGTCACCGGCATCACCGAGGCGCAGGCCATCGTCGCCGGCAACAACTTCACCTGCGCCCTGGTGAACGGCCGCGTGCAGTGCTGGGGCGGCGGTTCGTTCGGCCAGAACGGCGACGCGATGGGCGCCGACCGCAACGTGCCCGTCACCGTGAATACGGCCCCGAACACGCCGCTGCGCGAGGTGACGGCGATCGCGGCCGGCAGCACCCACGCCTGCGCGCTGCGCAACGGCAACGTGCTGTGCTGGGGCAACGGAGCCAACGGCCGGCTCGGCACCAGCCCTCCCGGGGGCTTCACGGCCTTCGCCACCCTCGTGCCGAACCTCGACGACGTGCAGCGCATCTCGGCCCGACAATCGACCTGCGCCGTCGTCAACGGAGCCGTTCGCTGCTGGGGCCCCGGCGCCAACGGCCAGCTCGGCAGCGGCACCGCCGACAGCGTGACCCCGGTCAGCGTGGCGCAGGCGAACAGCGGCACCATCACCGTGGCGTCGGGCTTCAACTTCCACTGCGCCATCTCGAACGGCTCGCTCACCTGCTGGGGGGCCGACACCTACGGCCAGCTCGGCAATGGGGCGGCGACGACCGGCCGGGTGGTCGGCCTCGAGCTGGTGCGCACCGACGTGACTGCGCTCGCGCGCAGCACGTGCGCCGTGGTCAACGGGCAGGTGCACTGCTGGGGAAACAACGCCAACGGCTTGGGCTCGACCGGCACTCCGCGCCTGATTTCGGGCTCTGACAACACCCAGTGGCTCTCGAAGGGCGGCTCGTTTCACATGTGCGCCGTCGAGAACGGCGCCGCGGTGTGCTGGGGCATGAACTTCAACGGTCAGCTCGGGCGCGACCCGAACGCTCCCGCAAGCATGGAGCCGTTTCCCCCGGTCGTGGGCCTCACCGAAGGGGTGACCGCCATCGCCACCGGTGCGGCGCACACGTGCGCGATTCGCCGGGGTGACCTCTACTGCTGGGGCGGGAACCTCGCCGGCCAGGTGGGCAACAACAGCACCCTCGACACGTTCACCCCCACGCTCGTTCTCGCCGGCGGGGTCACCCAGCTCGCCCTGGGTGACCAGCACACCTGCGCGGTTCGTGAGGGTGAGCTCTACTGCTGGGGCAACAACATCGCCGGTCAGCTGGGCGACAACTCGACGACCCACCGCAGCACCCCCTCGGTCGTCACGGGCCTCGTCAGCGGGGTGAGCTCGGTCGCCGCCGGCTCGGGTCACACGTGCGCCATTCGCAACGGCGCCGCGCTGTGCTGGGGCGGCAATTTTGCTGGCCAGCTCGGAGACAGCACCAACGCCCAGCGCCTGACGCCGGTGGCAGTCACGGGCATGAACGGCGGGGTGACGAACATCTCGGCGGGCGGCGCGACGACCTGCGCCACCTTCGTCGACATCTTGCGCTGCTGGGGCGCCAACAACGTCGGGCAGCTCGCCCGCGGCACGAGCGGCGCCAACTCGTCGACCTTCTCGAACGTGGTCAACGCCCTCAACGTCTCGGTCACCCGGCTGACCATTGGCGTATCCCACGGGTGTGCGTTGGCCGACGGCGTCTTTCAGTGCTGGGGCGGCAACGACTACGCCCAGGTCAACACCGCGCCCGTGAACATCGTCAGCTCACCTGCCGTCGTCGAGGGCATCTGGCAGTGAGCGAGCGCGGCGCTTCGCCGCCCGCCTCGAGGGCAGCCGAGCGGCCGACACGCGGCTGACCTCATCGCACGCCGGCGTCGAGCACGACGACGGGTCACCCCCACGATGCCGTCGGGTGCACCCTGCGACGTGCGCGCTCAACCGGCTGAACCGTGAAGGCGTCACCCTGGCCACGGTCGTGCACTGCAGCCCCACATGAGCCTCTCACCGACCACCCGCCGCGCCGCGCCGACCCCACCGTCTACCTCGCCCAGGCCCCCCGCCTCGCCCGCCGCCGCCACGCCAGCGCCGCCGGGCCACTCGGCCGAGAGCTCCTTCGAGCCGGCGACCACCTTCATGGGTACGTCGCTCCTCGGCGGGCTGTTGGGCTGCGGGCGAGCCCCCGAAGACCCGCGCCTCACCCAGGTGAAGAGCGAGCTCGCCAAGGCGCCCCCGGGCTCGAGGTCGGCGCTGCTCCTCGAGTACCTGAACGCCCACGACGTCGACATTCAGTTTCGCCAGGGCGGCGGCGCCGAATATTCGGGAGGAGTCATCTACCTCGACGCCACGCGCGCGCCGGTCGACAACGCCATCTCGCTCTCGCACGAGCTCGTGCACCGCTCCGACCCGACCCCCGACAGCGAGCTGCAGACGAAAGAGAAGTTCCTCAAGATGTCGCTCGAAGAAGAGAAGCGCGCCTGCCACCGCCAGTTCGAGGTCGCGAAAGAGCTCGGGGTGCTGCAGACGTCGCAGCACCCGGCCGTTCGCTACTTCGTCGACCAGTGTGGTGGCGACCTGAACGTCTGGAACCAGCGCTTCGACGCCGGCGACGTGCTCACGGCGACGGGCCAGACCTACGTCGACCACTACAAACACGTGTACGAGCTCGAGACCGGCAAGCCCTTCTGACGCGTGACCCCTCTGAGAGCCGTGGCTGAAACCGGCCGCCTCGCCGCGTCACCGTGCGCCATGCGAACGCTCGTGCTCGTCGTCGTGTCCTGCCACCTCGGGTGTCGGCCCAGCGAGGCTCCCCGCACACCCGCACCGGCGCCCGTGAAGCAGCGCGCCCGCGCTCCCGGCTTCAAGGCCATCGGTGGGCTCGAAGGTGAAAACCCCGGCCTCGACGCGCAGGTCGACCCGGCAGGGCTGGTGAAGCAGCTCGCCCTCGAGGCCGGCCAGCGCGTCGCCGACATCGGCGCGAGGCGCGGCTACTACGTGCGCCGCTTCTCTGACGCCGTGGGCCCCGACGGCTCGGTCGTCGTGACCGACGTCGACGACGACGCGCTCGCGGCGCTCGCCGCCCAGGCGGCCGGGCGAAAGAACGTGCAGGTTCGAAGGGCCGCTCCAGACGTGAGCGGCCTCGAAGACGGCACCTACGACCTCGTCTTCATGTCGGGCGTCGACCACTTTCTTCACGACCGCGTCGCCTACCTCACCGCGCTCAAGCGGGCGCTGAAGCCTGGCGGGCGAATCGCCGTCACCCACACCCAGGCGCTCAAGGCGCCGCTCGCGCAGGCCGCACGCGAGGCGGGGCTGGTGGTCATCGGCGGCGAAGACCGGCCCGACTTCTACCTGCTCATCTTCCGCCCGGCGTGAAGCCGGCGCGCCCGCACCTCGGCCGTCAGCGCTAGAGGTGCCGCACTTCGGCCGGCTTGTTCTGCCACGCGTCGTTGCGCCCGTCGTAGTACTGCACCGGCGCCGCCGCGAGCTCGGCGGGGTCGAGGTCGTCGAGCGACGCCACGCTGATGGTCACGTACTCGGCCGGGTTCCAGTCGCTCTTCGCCACGCGCCCGTACGTGATGACGCCGCAGTGTTTGCAGAACCCCGAGTGGCTCATCGGGTCGTCGTGCTTGTAGTTGCTCAGGTGCTCGGCGCCCGTGAGCGGCCGAAAGCCCTGCGGGTCACAGCGCACGCTCCAGAACCGCTTCTTCCAGCAGCTCGTGCAGTTGCACTTGCCCGTGCCCTTCGAGAGGTCGACGTCGGCTTCGAACGTGATGCGCTTGCAGTGACAGCTGCCCCGGTAGGTCTTGGTTGCCATGCAGCAGCTTCTAATTGCCTACTTCGCCGGCGGCAGCTTCAACGTGTCGGAGATCAGCTTCACCGTGCGCGCGCGCTCGGCGCTCGGCTCGCCCAACTTCTTCGGCGAGTCTTGAATGATCAGCTCCACCACGTCGCCGCCCGACTTGAGCGGAAACAGCTCCTGCACGATGAACGTGCCCATCACCTCGACCTCGAGCCGCGTGCCCTCGAGCGTACGCCCGCCCGCCTGCAGCGTCGCCGGCGACTCTTTCGCCTTCCCGCCGTACGCCTTCTGCACCTCGGCCACCACCGCCTTGTGCACCACGTCGGTCTTCTTCTGGCCTTTGTACCGCTGCACCATCACCTTCGCGTCGTTTCCCGACAGCGTCCACGACGTGAACGCACCTTCGCCGCTCTGCTCGAACCCGTACTCGCGCGGGTACTCGAGCTCGACCCCCGCGTACGCGAACCGGCGGTGCGGCTCGACCTTCAGCGTCGCCGTCTTGCCCAGCTCGGCCGGGTTGAACGGCTTGTCGAGCTCGACCGGCACCCGCTTGCCGCCGTCGGTCTCGAAGAAGAAGACGAGCGGTGGCTCACGGTCTTCCACCACCGGTTCGGCGCTCAGCACGAGGAGCAAAAGCAGCACGCGCCACACCGTAAGTGCTCACGACAGGGGGCTCAAGTGTTGAGCTATGGTCCCCCCGCCCTATGGCCGAAACCGAAACCGCTCCGAAGGTCGACGTCCCCACCGCCGGCGACAAGATTCGCTATCAAATCGACCGGTTCCTCTCGTGGAGCCCCGCCGCCCGCTTCCTCGGTCTCTTCGCGATTTCCTTCCTCCTGATCAGCTTCAACGCCGTCATCGTGAAGTTCTTGATGCCGGTCGACACCGAGACCGCCGCCGTCGAAGACGTCAAAGAGCTGCTCGAGGCCGACACCGCCCTCGACGCCCCCATCAAAGAGGCCCTCGAGGCCGCCCTCGAGAACCCCGCCGACGGCCGCATCTCGCTCGGCTTCCTCGAGAAGTTCGGCAATCAGGGCAAGGCCGTGCACGAGAAGCTCGTGAAGAAGAACGGCATGGGCATCTTCCAGGGGTACTGGTGGGCCACCACCCGCGTCTTCGACGCCGGCACCATGGGCGACGACGACTCGAAGGGCGCCATCGTCGCCCTGCTCGCCATCTTCACCACGCTCTGCGGCGTCGGCGTCGTCGCGTTGCTCATCGGTCTCATGTCGTCGACCATCGGCGACAAGCTCGACGACCTCCGCAAGGGCAAGAGCCCCGTCATCGACAACCGCCACACGCTCATTCTCGGCTACGGCGAGAAGGTCTTCCCCATCTTGCGTGAGCTGCGCGAGGCCAACTCCAACCAACCGCAGGCCTCGGTCGTCATTCTGTCGCTCGTCGACAAAGAAGAGGTCGAGAACACCGTGCGCGAGCGCATGGGCGACATGCTCACCACGCGCGTCATCGTGCGCCAGGGCTCACCGTACGACCCCGCCGACCTGCGCAAGGTCGGCGCCGGCCGCGCCCGCAGCATCATCGTTCTCTCTCAAGACACCGACGAAGAAGAGAACGAAGACAACGCCGGCGCCGCCGACATGGGCGCCATCAAGTCGCTGCTCGCCCTGCGCCGCGTGCCCGGCGCCTTCAGCGGCAACCACGCCGTCGTCGAGCTCATCGACAGCTCGCGCAAGAGCGTCATCGAGCAGCTCGGCGGCGGGGGCGTCGAGGTCGTCGCGATGGAAGAGACGCTCAGCCGTCTCATGGTTCAGACCGCCCGCCAGAGCGGCCTCTCGGCCGTCTACCGCGACCTGCTCTCGTACGAGGGCAGCGAGTTCTACTTCAAGGGCTTCCCCGAGCTCGCCGGTCAGCCGTTCTCGGTCGTGCAGTGGCGCATGCGCGACGCGGTCGTCGTCGGCGTTCGCCGGCCCGCGAAAGAGGGGCAGCCTGAGGCCATCACGCTGAACCCGCCCGAAGACTTCATGCTCGAGGGCACCGACGAGCTGCTCGTCATCGCCGAAGACGACGACTCGTTCGGCCTGAACCCCGACGGCGCCGAGCCGCAGGTGCCCGACTCGTTCAAGGGCGCCACGCCCATCGCCCGCAAGGCCGAGCGCATGCTCATCTGCGGCACCAGCCCCAAGCTCGCCGACATGCTCCGCGAGTTCGACAACTACGTGCTGCCCGGCTCCGAGGCCTGGCTGATGCCGGGGCAAGAAAAAGAGACGTTCGCCGACTTCATCAAGGCCGAGGTGGGCGCGCTCAAGAACCTGAAGCTCAAGTACGTCGAGGGCGACCCGACGCACCCCGAGGCGCTCAAGCGCGTCGCGAGCCCCGACTTCGTCTGCGCGATGGTCATCGCCGACACCTCGCTGCCCGGCGACGAGAGCGACGCCCGCACCGTCATCACCGTGCTGCTCCTGCGCAACCTCTTCGAGTCGTTCGGCGACAAGAAGCCGCGCATCATCAGCGAAATTCTCGACCCCAGAACGAAAGACCTGGTCGAGGCGGGCTACGGGTCAGACTTCGTGGTGTCGAGCGAGATGACGTCGATGTTGCTCACGCAGATTTCCGAGCGCCGCGAGCTCAACGCCGTGTTCGCCGACCTCTTCGACTCCGACGGCAACGAGGTCTACCTGAAGCGCGCCGAGTGCTACGCGACGCTCGGTGAGCCCGTGCCCTGGCTGCTGGTGCAGAAGGTCGCCCGCACGCGCGGCGAGGTGGCCATCGGCCACTTCAAGAACAACACCCCGCTCATCAACCCGCCGCAGAAAGACAGCGTCACCTTCGAGGCCGGCGACCGCGTCATCGTCGTCTCAGAAGACGACCGCGAGGCCGTCGGCGACGAGCGCGGCGGTGACCTCGCCGAGGCCAACGACCCCTCCGAGCTCGCGCCGCCTCCCGTCGCCGCGGCTCCCGCTCCGGCTCCGAAGGCCACCGCCCCGTTCGGCCACAGCTCGACGCCGCTGCAGTCGAAGGCTCCGCCGCCCGCCACCGGCCGCACCGTCAGTGAAGGGCCTCGCGTTCAGGGCCCGTCGACCGCTCCCCGCGCTCCGCTGCCCACGAAGAAGGCTTGAGCGCGCTCGTCATTCTGCTGTTGGCGGCGGCTCCGGCTTCGTCGGAGTCGGGCTCGGGGCGCTTCAAGCCCGCCGGGCAGATGAGCGCCGCACGTGTCGGCCACACGGCGACGCTGCTGAAAGACGGGCGTGTGCTCGTCGTCGGCGGCCGCGAGGGGCTCACCGAGATCATGACGGTCGACCTGTTCGACCCGAAGAAGAACGGGTGGAAGCCGGCCGCGAAGCTGAAGACCGGCCGCAGCGGCCACACCGCGACGCTGCTCGACGACGGCACCGTGCTCGTCGCCGGCGGCGTCGCCCACACCGGCGACCGCTTCGTCGCGCTCGCCTCGGTCGAGCTCTACGACCCGAAGAAGAACGTCTGGCTCGAGGGCCCGCCGCTCGACGAGGCCCGCAACGTTCACACCGCCGTGAAGCTGCCCGACGGCCGCGTGCTCGTCGCCGGCGGCGTACGCGAGCAGACCGGCACGCTCTCGTCGGTCGAGCTGTTCGACCCGAAGAAGCCGAAGGCCTGGGAGCAGCTCGAGCCCATGACCGTGCCGCGCAGCGGCCACCGCGCCGTCGTGCTCAAAGACGGCTCGGTGCTCGTCGTCGGCGGCCGCGAGGTGAAGCCCCTGCAGTCGACCGAGCGCTGGGTGAACGGCGCGTGGGTCACCGGCCCCGACCTCCAGGAGCCGCGCCAGCACCACGCCCTCGTGCTGCTCGACGACGGCCGCGCCCTCTCGGTCGGCGGCGTCACCACGACCGGCCTCTCGAACCTCGCCGAGCTGTGGAAGACGGGCGACACGAAGTGGGCGCTCGCCGAGCACAGCCTCTCGCTCGCTCACGCCTCGTTCGGCGCCGTCGTGCTGAAGAAGGGCGACGTGCTCGTGACCGGCGGCGAGGCCTACTCGGCGGTCGACACGCCGCTCGCACAGCGCTTCATCGTCGCCGAGCAGCGCTGGTGTATGGCCGGCACCATGGCCACCTCGCGCAAGAGCCACACCGCCACGCTGCTCGACGACGGCCGCGTGCTCGTCACCGGCGGCGTCTCGGCGGGTCTGACCGAGGCTTCGGCCGAGGTGTGGGAAGCCGCGAAGGGCGTCTGCAACGAGCCCCCCGGCCTTGCGCTCGAGCCGTAATTTCGGCTTCTAGGGTTTGCCCCGAGAATTCCTCGACACCCGGTCAGCATTCTCATACATAGGCAGGCCTTCAGGCCGGCGTACCTCAGTCATTTTACACACACGGAGAAAACGCAATGTCAGTCGATAGAGCCATTCGTGACATGATTCGTGACGAAGTCGAAGCAGCCATCGGGCCCCTCGCGGCCGCCATCGCCCAGATTCAGAGCCAGGGCAACGTGCTCTCGCAGCTGCAGGCGGCGCTCGGCGGAGGCCGTCGTGGCCCCGGCCGCCCGCCGAACCCCTTCAAGGTGGGTCGCCTGACGTCGTCGCGCGGCGGTGGCCGCCGCACGCGCGCCGAAAACGGTCAGAACGACCGCGGCTGTGCGCTCATCGGCTGCAAGCGCCCCGCGCGCAGCAAGGGTTACTGCGCCGCGCACTACCAGAAGTACCGCAGCCTCGACCGCACGGGCCGCCTGCCCGCCGACTGGAAAGACTTCGCTCCGCCGAACTCGGTGAAAGACGTCGTGCTGCCGCGCGGCCGCGCCGGGGCCAAGGCGCTCGCCGAGATGCGCAAGAAGAAGTAACGCACGAAGAAGTCGTAACTCCGTTGCTCCTCCGCTCAGCCCTGAGCGGAGCTGCGCGGGTCATTCCCTCACGAGGGGCACGCGGCCCGACTTACCGTCGATGCGCTCGTACTCGACCGCCGCGCCGTCGGCGCTGTAGCGCGGCGGCTCGCCGGGCACCCCATAACACCCCTTCAGCCACGACTTGCTGCCCTTGATGAGCTTCTCGTCGGGCATCGCCGCCACCCCCATCACCCGGTAGTCGAGCTTCTCTCTTTTGTACACGCGCATCACCTCGGCCTGTCGCCACTGTTTGGCGCGGTCGGGCGCCGGCATCATCACCACCGTACGCACGCAGTCGTTCGCGAAAAACTTGCGGTCTGACTTCTGCCCCAGGCACTCGGCGGTCGCCGACCACACCTCGTTGCCGTCGGGGCCGGTGCACACGGCGTAACACTTGCCCGGCCCCGCCGGCTTCTGCTTCAGCGTCGACTTGCCGTCGGCAGAGTAGATGGTCCACGCGAGCGGGCTCTCGTCGGGGTCTTCGACCGGCACCTCGGCTCTGGGGGGCGCCACCGGCTCGGGGGGCTTCGGCGTGTCGGCAGGCACCGACGGCGGCGGAGGCGGCGGTCGCCCTTCTTTGCACCCCGCCCCGCACAGCGCGAAAAGCGAAACGCCGATCAACCAGCGCTTGAGCCCCATGGCCTGAAAGTTAGACGATGCGCATCATGAATCGGCGCGAATTCGAAACCAGCATCCACACCCAGCTCGAGAAGGGCGGCAGCTACGGCGAGTACCTCGAGCTCGACCGCATTCTCGATTCGCAGCACCCGAAGAGCACGCACCACGACGAGATGTTGTTCATCATTCAGCACCAGACCAGCGAGTTGTGGATGAAGCTCATGCTCCACGAGCTCGACGCCGCCGTCGCCTTCGTCAAGGCCTCGCACCTCGAGCCGAGCTTCAAGATTTTCGCGCGCGTCGCCCACATTCAACGCATGCTCTTCGAGCAGTGGAGCGTGCTCGAGACCATGACGCCCACCGAGTACCTCGAGTTTCGCGACACGCTCGGCCGCGCCAGTGGCTTTCAGAGCTGGCAGTACCGCGCCATCGAGTTCGTGCTCGGCAACAAAGACCCCCACGCCCTGCTGCCCCACCAGGCCCAGCCGCAGCTGCAGGCCATGCTCAAGGCCCGCCTCGACGCCCCCTCGCTGTACGACGAGTTCCTGCGCCACCTCGCCCGCAAGGGCTTTCCCATTCCCAAAGACAGGCTCGAGCGCGACTTTTCACAACCGTATGAGAAGAGCGCCGGTGTTCAAGACGTCTTTCGCGGAATTTATGAGAAACCTGAGTCGAACTGGGCCGCGTATGAAATGTGCGAAAAACTGGTTGATGTGGAAGAGCGCTTTCAGCTCTGGCGCTTTCGCCACATGAAGACCGTTCACCGCATCATCGGCTTCAAGACCGGCACGGGTGGCTCGAGCGGCGTCGGGTTTCTGCGCAAGGCGCTCGACCTCACCTTCTTCCCCGAGCTGTGGGACGTGCGCACCGACCTGAAGAAGCAGGGCTAACGCAGCGACTTGCAGTCGGCCGCGCAGCCGTCGCCGCCCACCGTGTTGCCGTCGTCGCAGACCTCGCCGCCCTGGAACCTGCCGTCGCCGCAGCGCGGCAGCTTGCAGTCGGTGCCGCAGAACGTCGACGTGTCGAACGCCTCGATGCTGATGGGCTCGTTCAGCTTCAGCGGCAGGCGCACCGCGTCTTGTTTCACCCAGCCCCAGGTCGTGATGCCCGCCGTGAACTGCGGCGTGACCGTCACCTTCCACGCCCCGGGAAACGGCAGCCCGCCGAGCACGAGCCCGTCGCTGTTCGCGTCGAAGCGCCACCGGCCCACCGCCGCGCTGCCCGTCTTCGTCGCCTCGGCCGGCTGCACGCCGGGGTCGTCGACGACGTCGAGCGTGACGCCGTTCGGCAGGCCCGTGATGTCCATGTTCACCGTCGACATCGGCTGCCGCTCGCCCGACGTGTCGAAGTCGATGCCGTGCGTCAGCACCAGCGACAGCCGCCCCGTGCCCGAGTCGACGTACAGGTAGATGCGGCTCTCGCCCACGCGCTCGAGCCCCGTGTGGCTCGACGCCGAGCGGTAGTCGTAGAACAGCACCGCCGTCTTCGCCCGCACCAGCGCGTCGGTCGCGATGCGCGTGCCCGACGGCTGCGAGATGAGAAACGCCGGCCGGTCGCCGTTGTCGGCGCCCAGGTCACACTCTTCGGCGCCCGCCTTTCGGCCGTCGCCGCACACCGGCAGCTCGCAGCGGTTCGTGCAGAGGTCGACGTCGACCGTGTTGCCGTCGTCGCACCGCTCGACCCCCACCTGCGTGAACCCATCGCCGCAGCGCGCCCGCTCGCACGCGTTCGTGCAGCCGTCGGCGTTCGAGGCGTTGCCGTCGTCGCAAGCCTCGCGCCCCGCGAACAGGTGCCCGTCACCACACGTCGCCGGCAGGCACGTGCTCAGGCATGCGTCGCCGTCGTCGAGGTTGCCGTCGTCGCACGGCTCGTTCGGGTCGAGCCGCCCGTTGCCGCACGTGCCCAGCGCGCAGCGGTTCGTACACTCGTCTTCGTCGATGGCGTTGCCGTCGTCGCACGCCTCGACAGCCGCCCGCACGCTGCCGTCGCCGCAGCGCGCGAGCGTGCAGTCGGGCAGGCACGAATCGGTCGCATCGGTGTTGCCGTCGTCGCAGGCCTCGCTCGGGTCTCTCGTGCCGTCGCCGCAGTACGTCACGGGCGGCACCGGCATCGGCATCGGCATCTGGGTCGAGCTCGACCGTGCCTCGTAGAACGTCGTGCGCCCGCAGCCGAAGAGGCCCAGCCCCAGCACCAGCAGCGTCTGGCGCCCGCCGCGGCGGCGCAGCACGAGCACCGCGAGCGCGACGGCCGGCAAGAGCCCCGACGCGCCGCAACCGCACGGCGGCGTCGTGAAGCGCAGGTCGGTGGCGGTGTCGCGCGTGCACTCGACGGTGAGCACCGTCGAGCCCTCGACGGCTCCCTTCGCGAGCACGAGCGTGTACGTGCCGGCGTCGCGCGCGCCGGCCGCCAGCGTGTAGTCGCCCTCCAGGTCGACGGCGCCAGGCCCCGAGACGAGCGCCCAGTCGCCGGGCAGGCCCGACTCGAAGCGGTGCGTGAACACCTGTGCGCACGACGCCGCGAAGGGCCCGCCGAGCAGCAGCACCGGCTCGGGCTCGCCGGCGTCGGGCCCCCCGCCTGCGTCGGCCACCACGCCCGCGTCGATGACGCTGCCGCCGTCGCGCTCGCTGCCCGCGTCGACACCGCGCGCGAACGTGAGGCGCCGCATGAACGTGCGCGTCGACGCGACCCCCTCTTGCGGGCCGACGTAGGTGTCGTAGAACAACAGGCCGTCGCCGCCGGGGCTCACGGCGAGCGCAGGGTGGCGGCCCGTGGGCCGCGCCGCGTTCATCGCCACCGGGCTCGAGGCCTCGATGCGCGCGCCCGAGGTCGAGACGGCCGCGACGTCGAGGCCCGCCGCGCCGAGGTACGCGAGCAGAAACTGTTCGCCGTCGAAGACCGCCGCCAGCCGCTGCCGGTCGGGCACCGCCGTGTTGCTCGCGATGGTGAACGTCACGGGCGAGCTCGCCGCGGCGAAGTTGCGCACCTGGCCCACCACGCTGAACGTGTTGCCGGCCGTCTGGGTCCACGCGATGAACGTCGTGCCCATGCCGTCTGAGGCGACCGCAGGTCTGACGTGGCTCGCGAGCGCCATCGGCGGGCTGAGCTGCGTCGGCACCGGGTCGGGCATGCCCGACGCGAACGTGGTGGCCATCAGCCGCTTCGGCTCGGCCGTCGTGTTCCACACCACGACGAAGTGGTTGCCGTCCCACGCCACGCGCGGGTTTTCGGCGCCGCCGTCGGGCACCGCCACCTGGGTCAGCGGCTGAAAAATCGCCGGCTCAATCTGCCTCACCCACAGCCCACCTCGACCTGCCCACGCCACGAGCGCCAGGTTCGGGCCCCCCGCCACCGACGGCTCGGTCTGCGGGTCGACCTGCAGCGGGCTCACCGAGATCGGCGCGCGCGCGGTGTCGAGCGCCGTCGTGCCGCGCATGCGGCGCAAGAAGATGCCGGCGCCTTCGTCTTTCCACACCAAGAGCTGCTGGGTGCCGAGCGCCGCGAGCGCCGGCCAGCTCGGTGACTCCGAGTCGAGGTCGACCACCTCGATGTTGCCCATCGCCCCGCTGCGGTCGACCTCGCCGAGCGTGATGGAGCCCGGCGGGTCGAGCGCCGCGCGCCGCGTGTCGAGCCACGCCACCAGGTATTTGTCGTTCGTCATCGGTACGACCGCGGGCTGCAGCTGGGCGTTCGCGGCGCGCGTGACGAGCAGCTCCTGCTCGACGCCCGAGCTGACCGCCTCGAAGCGCTTCACCATGATGTCGTGCAGCGTGAACGCCCCGCGCGTCTGCTGGTAGGCGACGACGAGCTGCGGCCCCGCGCCCGTGCGCTGCGACGCGACCGCGGGCGCGAGCTCGTACAGACCCGGCACCGGCAGCACCGGCGTGAACCCCACGCCGCCGCCGAGGCGCCGGTACTGGAGCCGCGCCGAGCTCCCGCTAAGGTCGAGCCCCGACCACGAGAGCACGTAGCCATCGCCCGTCTAGGTGAGCGCCGCGGCCAGCGCGCGCTCGCTGCCCGCAATCGGCGCCTGCGAGGAGCGCACGCCGGTCGGCTCGACGAACGCGACCATGACGGTCGGCACGACGTTCCCGGGCATCGCCCCCACCCACGCGACGGCGGTGCCCGCGTCGCCGTGCGCGACCACCGGAGGTATGCCGAGGTCGGCGCCGGTGCCCGCCATCACGGTCGAGGGGCCCCCGTCGGTCAGGTACACGACGCTGACGACGCCCGCGTCGCCGGGCCCTGCGGTCATCACCGCCGCGGCGAAGCCCTCGAGCTCGCGCGACGCGGTCAGCGCGACCCAGCGCACCGCCTGATTCTGAAACTGAAACACATCGGCCAGGAAGCCACCGTCGGTCTGCGCCGTGAGGCTGCGCCCCGACACGCCGTTGGCGTCGAGCCACGCGACGAAGCACCGGTCACCCAGGCACGCGAGCGACGGGGCGCGGCCGCCCACCATCAGGCTGAACGGCGCGGCGTCGATGGGCGCGCCGCCGAACGCGACCCTGCGGCCGAAGATGGTGCCGTTGAGCGGGTTTTCCCACACGACGAGGTGACCGCGCTGCGAGGGGGCGGCGCCCGAGTAGGTGGCGACCACGGGCGAGGTGAAGACGCCGGGCTGTGGCAGCGAGAGCTCGGTGCCGAGCCTGTTGGCCGAGACGTCGATGGAGGGACCCGAGCCGGTGAGCGCGGCCCCCCACACGGCGGCGCCCTCGCGCTCGCGGAGGTCGACCCACACGACGTAGTACGAGCCGGCGAGGTTGCCGGGCGCGATGCTCGGCGTGACCTGGGGCAGCGGCTCGCGAAAGTAGTTGCCGCTGTTGGTGAGCGGTGCGCCGAGCGGCAGGGCGGGCGCGCTGATCTGGGGAGCCGCGGTCGCGAGCGTGACGAGGGCCCAGAGCACTGACCCTGGATTATGCGCTGAAAGGGGTGCACCCATGGTAGTCGCGGGGCCGCGCATGAAAATCGCCTGCATCGGTGGCGGGCCTGCGGGCCTCTACTTCTCCATCTTGATGAAGAAGGCGTTCCCCGCCGCCGACATCACCGTCTACGAGAAGAACAAGGCCGACGACACGTTCGGGTGGGGCGTCGTGTTCTCGCGCGAGACGCTCGGCAACCTGCGCACGGCCGACGAGCCGAGCTACCTCGAGATCGAGCGCCGCTTCGCCTACTGGGACGACATTCAGACCTTCTACCGCGGCACGTGCGTGACCTCGACCGGCCACGGCTTCTGCGGCCTCTCGAGGCGCCAGCTGCTGCTGCTGTTGCAAGAGCGCGCCGCCTCGCTCGGCGTGAAGCTCGAGTTCTCGCGAGAGCTGCCGGCGTCGCCGCTGCCAGATGCCGACCTCGTCGTCGCGTGCGACGGCGTGCACAGCCCGGTGCGCGAGAAGCACGCCGCCGCGTTTCAACCGACGGTCGACTGGCGCAAGTGCAAGTTCAGCTGGCTCGGCACGACGCTGCCGCTCACGGCGTTCACGTTCATCTTCAAAGAGACGCCGCACGGCCTGTTCCAGGTGCACGCGTACCCGTTCGAGAAGAACCTCTCGACGTTCATCGTCGAGGCGCGCGAAGAGGTGTGGAAGAAGGCCGGCCTCGACACGATGAGCGAGGCCGAATCGGTCACGTTTCTCGAGGGCCTGTTCGCCGAAGACCTGAAGGGGCACCGGCTGCTCGCGAACAAGAGCATCTGGCGCACCTTCCCCACGATTCGCTGCGAGAAGTGGGTGCACGGCAACACGGTGCTCATCGGCGACGCCGCCCACACCGCACACTTCAGCATCGGCAGCGGCACCAAGCTGGCGATGGAAGACGCGATCGAGCTCGCCGCCCAGTTCGTGAAGCACGGCGTGAAAGACGTGCCGCGCGTGCTGCACGCTTACGAGGCGGCCCGGCACCCCGAGGTCGACCGCATTCAGCGCGCCGCGCAGCCGAGCCTCGAGTGGTTCGAGAACTCGGCGCGGTACATGGGACAGCCGCCCGAGCAACTGACGTTCAACCTGATGACGCGCAGCAAGCGCATCACGTGGGAAAACCTGCGGCTGCGAGACCCGGCGCTGGTGGCGAAGGTCGACGCGTGGTTCGCGACCGAGCACGACACGCGGCTGAACTCCGACGGGTCGGCGCCGCCGCCGCTGTTCGCGCCGCTGAAGCTGAAAGGGCTGACGCTCGAGAACCGCGTCGTGGTGTCGCCGATGTGCCAGTACTCGGCGAAAGACGGCGTGCCGCAAGACTGGCACCTGGTGCACCTCGGCGCGCGCGCGGTGGGCGGCGCCGGGCTCGTCATCGCCGAGATGACCGACGTGTCGCCCGAGGGGCGAATCACACACGGCTGCGCCGGCATGTGGAACGACGAACAGGGCGCGGCCTGGCTCCGCATCGTCGACTTCGTGCACAAGAGCTCGAGCGCGAAGATTGGTGTTCAGCTCGCGCACGCGGGGCGCAAGGCGAGCTGCCGGCTGCCGTGGGAAGGCGACGGCTCGCTCACGCCCGAGCAGGGCGCGTGGCAGACGTTCGGGCCGTCGGCGATACCGTTCGTGAAGGGCTCGCACGTGCCGAAGGCGATGGATGCGGGCGACCTGCGCAAGGTGCGGCTCGACTTCGGAGCGGCGGCGGTGCGCGCGGCAGCAGCGGGCTTCGACCTGCTCGAGCTGCACTTCGCGCACGGCTACCTGCTCTCGAGCTTTCTGTCGCCGCTGTCGAACCAGCGCACCGACGCGTACGGCGGCTCGCTCGAGGCGCGGCTCAAGTTCCCGCTCGAGGTGCTCGACGTGGTGCGCGAGGCGTGGCCGTCAGACCGGCCGCTCGGGGCGCGCATCTCGGCACACGACTGGTGTGGCGAGAAGGGCCTCCAGGTCGAAGACGCCGTCGAGATTGCGAAGGCGCTGAAGGCGCACGGCTGCGACTTCATCGACGTGTCGTCGGGCGGCAACGTCATCGAGCAGAGGCCGCAGTACGGGCGCATGTTCCAGGTGCCGTTTGCCGAAGCGGTGCGCTACGGCGCGCGCGTGCCCGTCATCGCGGTCGGCATGATTCAGGGCGCCGACCAGGCGAACACGGTGCTGGCGGCGGGCCGCGCCGACCTCATCGCGCTGGCGCGCGCGCACCTGTCTGACCCGTCGCTGACACACCGGCACGCGCAGGCCGAGGGTGTCGACACAATCGCGTGGCCGCCGCAGTACGGGCTCGTGAAGCCGACGCGGCCGAAGAAGTAGGCGGCGACCGACGACCATCAGGCGCGCGAGCGGCGACGGGCGAGCGAGACCGCCGCGAGCAGCAGCAGCGCCGGTGCACCCGTCGCCGAGCACCCGCCAGCCGGCGCCTCGCCTTCAGCTTCATCACGGCCCGAGCCCTTCGACGGCCCGCTCCCCTTCGGCGCGACGACCGGCAGCGTCAGCACGTTCGACGTGTTGCCGTACGGCTCGAACGTGCACCACGCCTCGACCGTGCCCACCGCGCTCGGAGTGACCTCGACCTGGAGCTGCCCATCGCTCGAGTCGGTGAAGGTGTGGCGCAGGTCGATGCCCGGGCCGTGAACCTCGAGCACCGCGTGCTCGCCCTGCTTCGGGTGCGCGTCGCACTGCGCGTGAAGCGTGTGGGGCTTGCCGACCGTCAGGTCTTTGAACTCGGGGCTGCCCCACGAGGTGAGCACGGTCAGCTTCGGGTCGGTCGTGAACGCGAGGTCAGGCCGGGGAAAGTCGGTCGCCATCGACGACTCGGCGTTGTTGCCGCAGACGCAGACCGCGTTGTTCAAGATGGGGTAGAGGCGCGCGCCCGCGGGGAAGCGGTTTCGCGTCTCGAAGTCCCAGTGCGACTCCCGCGCCTTCTCGACGCCCGAGGCGCGATTGGGTCGCTCGCCCGGCGCGTTCACGTACACGAAGCCGACGCTCTCGAACCCGAACCACACCGAGTTGCCTGGCGTCGAACACGGGCTGCAGGTGAGCGTGACCGAGCCCCGGCCGGTCACGTCGCCGCGCTGGGCCGGGTCGGCGAGCGTGTAGCGCAGGTCGCCACCGACGGTGAGCGTCGCGGCAGAAGACGAGACTGCAGAAAGCAGGACGGGGAGCAGAATGGAGCGCATGGGACGCTCCTCTTGGAAGGCGCGCGCCAGCCCAACCGCCTGAATTCAGGCCGACGCAAACGTCGTAGCGTCCCGCCTGCAGGATGGAGCCGACGTGACGTGCGGTCGCGAGACAGTTCGCCGCGCGCGCTCCGAAGCGGCTGACGTTCGCGAAGACCGTGCTGGCTGACCGCTTGCTCAACCCCGGCGCGCAGCACCCCACCCGACATCGAGGAGAAGAACATGAGCGCACTGCGAAGGGCCGTCGTCTGTCTACTCATCAACGCCGCCGGCTGCGGCCCCGCCGAAGACGTCGAGCCTCTGGGCCCTCGCGCCGAGGTGTCTCGTGAAGCGCTCGCGACCGCGAATGACCTCTACGCGCAGCTGCGGCAGCTCGAGAACCTGCTGCCTCCGGTGCCCGCGTCGCAGACCCTCGCGATGGGGAGCTGGGTGCCCGGGGGCAACTTCGTCGGCGTCGGCAAGACCTGCCGCATCGTCTACCCGCAGAAGGTGATGGTGTGCACGCCGGCGACGGCCACGGTCAACGCCATCAACGCCGTGCTGCGCTTCGAGGTGCCGCAGGGCGTACAGCTGACCGCGAACGGGCGCACGGCGACGGCGGGCTTCGCCGGCTTCGTTCAGCTCGACGTCGGCGACGCCGACACCGTGAGCTGGACGCTGCGGTCGGGCGCGTCGAGCTACTCCGACACGCTGCTCATCGCGCGCCCCGCCGTCAACGGCATGGGCGCCTTCACCATCGCCGCGCTGCCGCTCACCATTCTCTACGAGCCGCCGCAGAACGCCGCGCAGACCAACAGCGCGAGCACCAGCTTCGCAAACGAGCAGACGGTGGTGAACACCTTGAGCTCGGGCAGCAGCACCAGCCGGCAGCCCAAGTGGGCCGAGGGTGAGGTCGCGAAGCAGCTCGGGGTGAAGCTCGCCGGCAAGTTCCCGCCGACCGCCGCGGCGTACGGCGTGCTGCAGGGCATCGTCGCCGCGTGGGGCTCGGTGACGACGACGGTGACGAACGACTCCGAGGTGACGAGCGAAGAGTTGCTGCTGGTGAAGGTCTCGGAGTCCCAGGCCATCACGACCTCCGCCCACCTCGGGCCGGGCCGCGGTGACACCATCGTCTACTACCGCGACGCGCGCGTGGCCTGGGGCATGGACGCCGGCAGGGTCAGCCTCACGCTCATCGACCACGGCCCGCTGCAGATGTTCAGCGCCGAGACGCTGAAGGCCGACCTCGCCGCGCTGAACGCCGGCGCGACCGCGACCGCCTCGGGGCTCGACGCCGACACGCTGCGCGAGCTGCTCGTGCTCGACCCGCTGTCAGGCTTCTCGAATTCGCCCCACCTGCCGCCGCTCTTCGGTGGCGTGTCGCTGCCGGCCAGCCGCTTCACGAAGAAGTCGACGGTCACCATCAACGCCGCCATGTACACGCTGGCCATGAGCCACAACGTGACGACGACCGACACCCTGAGCCAGACCATCACCTCGACGACGGTGAAGGACTTTCACCCGGGCTGGCTGACGCTCATCGGCGTCGGCCAGAACCAGGCCGGCAAGGTCACGACCCGGGTCACGCTCGGCGCCTCGCGCAGCGTCACGCTCTCGCAGACGAAGAGCGCCACGCTCTCGCTCGCCGCCGCGGCCGCCGAGACGTATTCGGTCGACGTCTTCTACGACAACATCATGGGCACCTTCCTCACGCGCAAGCCGCCGCCGCCGCCGCCCGTCATCGTCATCGGCCCCGGCTCCAAGTAGCTCGCCTCGTAGTAGGGTCGGCCCCCGCGATGGTCACTGCACTGCTACTTGCGCTCGTGGCGGGGGCCGACGAGCTGAAGCCGCCGTCCGAGCTGCCTCCCCCTCCCGTCGGTGTCACCCCGTGGCCGACCCGCCGCGACGCCGTCGAGATTCACTTCATCGCGTACGACGGCGCCGACGAGTACACGGTGAAGGTCGGCTCGCAGTCGTGCACGACGCCCTGCACGCTGGTGCTGAAGCCGGGCCCGACGAAGATGACGGCGACCGGCAGCGGCGACGTCGAGCACCAGCTCGTCATCCCCCACTCCGCCGCGCAGGTGCGGGTCGGCCACGTCGCTCCGGGCTGGTACAAGCCGACGGGCGCGGTGATGCTGCCGGTCGGCATCGTGCTCGGCGCGTCGCTGTGGGCGGTCGGCCTGGCGTGCGGCCCCTTCTCGGACCCGTGCCTCGCCTTCAACCTGGTCACGTGGCCAGTCATCGGCGCGAGCATGCTCGTGATGGGGGCGGTGCTGCTGGGCCAGAGCGGCGGCCGCGCCCCCATCGACGCGAACCGCGCCGAAATTCTCGACGCGCGCAGGCCCGGCCTTCGCTTTCGTGGCTTCTCGCTCGCGCCCCTGCCGGGCGGCTTCGCGGGGGGCCTCGGCTTCAGCTTCTAGCGATGAATCAGCGCGTGATGATCCACGCGGCGATGCTGCCGAACGCGAGCAGAATCATCACCCCGAACACCACCAGCACCGCCACCTGCGCCTTCTTGCGGCGCTGCAGCTCGCGGCGCTGCGACTCTTCGGCCTCGAGGCGCATCGCCTCGATGTCGACCGCGTGCTGCGACCGCGTCACCGACAGGTTCGCCATCACGCCGTCGGCCACCACCCGCTTCAGGTGCTCGAGCACCGGGTCGCTCGTCACCACGCCGGTCAGCGCCGTGCCCACGTCGGCCGTGCGCTGCGCCTGCACCCCGACGTCGGCGTCGAGCGTGACGTTCTGCGCCGGCCCGTCGCCGCGCGAGATCATCGCCTCGACCGTGCCGTCGGGCGCGGCGCCCGTCTTGATGCCCGTCTTCGCCCACGACAAGTACAGCCCCGAGCAGAACAGCTCGTGCCGCACCACCTTGCCGTCGGCGTCGACCCGCGTCGCGAGGTCAGCCCCCTGCCCGCGGTGAAACAACGTTCGCCCACCCGTCGAGTCGGGTGGCAGCTCGAGCGTACGAATGCGGCTCAAGCTCTCGATGGCGGCCTTCAGCGCTTCCGGCGACGGAGGTTGCACCACAAAAACCAGAGCAGATACCACGGAGCCGTTCAATGCTAAGCGCGAGCACCGTGTCTTCCCGCTACGTCGTCGTCTTCGAGGGCGATTCGTCGCACAAGGTCGACCTGCCCGACAACGGCCAGGCCACCATCGGTCGTGGCGACACCTGTGAGGTGCGGCTGAAAGACGGCACGGCGTCGCGACTGCACGCGCGCATCGAGGCCGACCCGAACGGCGTGCGCCTGCTCGACCTGGGCTCGGCCAACGGCACGCTCGTGAACGGCGAGAAGCTGACCGGCGCGACCCCGCTGCAGACCGGCGACGTGCTGACCATCGCGGGGGCGACGCTGGTGCTGCACGCTCCGCCGCGGCGGTTTCCCAACGACCCGATGCACGACGGCCCGTCGTTTCGGCGCCGCCTCGACGAAGAGCTCGAGCGCGCGCTGCGCTACGGCCGGCCGCTGTCGGTGTGCGCGCTCGTCATCGAGCCGCCGCCCGAACGTGCCCTGCTCAACTCGACGCTGTACCGCTGCTTTCGCCGCACCGACTTCGCCGCGTGGCTGTCGAGCACCGAGCTCATGTGCGCGCTGCCCGAGGCCGACGAGAACGGCGGCCGAGACCACGCGCGGCGCGTGCTCGCGGCGCTGCCCGGCGTGCCGGTGCGCGCCGGCCTCGCGTTTTCGCCGGGCGACGGCATCGACCTCGAGACGCTGCTTCTCTCGGCGCTCGGCGCGGCGCGGCACGTCGACCCCCGCGAGGTCGGCGAGGCGCGCGTCGCGTTCAAGCAGCTCGTCGTCGACGAGAACATCGTCTTCGTCGCCGACCCCGCGATGCTGCGCCTCTACGACCTGATGGAGCGCATCGCCGGCACCGAGCGCCCCGTGCTCATCTGCGGCGAGCCCGGCACCGGCAAAGAGACCGCGTCGAGCACCATTCACCACTGGGCCGGCCGCGCGCTCGAGCGCCTCGTCACCGTGAAGTGTGGCTCGCTGCCCGACGACATGGAGGAAGCCGAGCTGTTCGGCTACGAGAAGAGCGCGTTCACCGGGCGCGCGGCCTCGGGGCCCGGCGTGCTCGAGTCGACGAGCGGCGGCACCGTGTTTCTCGATGACGTCGACCAGCTCTCGCCCCAGGTGCAGGGCAAGCTGCTCGAGGCCATCAACACCCAGACCGTGCTGCGCGTCGGCGACACGTTTCGAAGGCCCGTCGACGTGCGCATTCTGTGCGGCACGAACAAAGACCTCGAGGCCGAGGTGAAGGCCGGCCGCTTTCGCGGCGACCTGTTCGCGAAGCTCAGCGAGGCGATGTTGTGGTTCCCCCCGCTGCGCGACCGGCCGCGCGAGGTGCCGCTGCTCGCGCGCGCCTTCTTGAAAGAGGCGTCAGAGAAGAACCGCCACCCGCTCACGTTCAGCGACTCGGCCCTGCGCAAGCTGCAAGAGCACAAGTGGCCCGGCAACGTGTTCGAGCTGCGCGAGGTCATCGATGCCGTGTCGCTCGCGGTGAAGGGTGATGTGGTCGAAGCGGCGCACCTGGCGGCCGTCATGATTGGCAACGCCCAGTAGCCCCCCCCGGCTCCTGGTCGCTGCGCTCCCGTTTTCCGCGCCGGTGGCGCGAGGCTGCCCACTGCAGTGCACAGGTGGTGTGGGGAGGCGTCGACGATCGCCGCTGGGCGCTGGTGTTTGCACTGGTAACCCGCCGATACTTCGCGTCCCCGTTTTGGAGCAACCCTTGCTCTTGCGAGCCCCTCTCGTGCGCCCCTACCAGTCACTTCTCTGTGTCCTCCTCACGGGCTGTATGGGCGCCATCGTCACGCCCGTACCCGGGCCGGTCGACCCCCTCGACCCGAACAACCCGCTCGACCCGAACAACCCCCAGGTGCCCGTCTGCACCGCCGAAGACCTGGCGAAGCCGGGCCGCGTCACGCTGCGGCGGCTGAACCGGTCTGAGTACAACGCGACGGTTCGCGACCTGCTCGGCGACACGACGAAGCCGGCCCAAGACTTCCCCGCCGACGACTTCGGCCGCGGCTACGACAACCTCGGCGAGGTGCTCTCGACGTCGGAGCTGCTCGTCGAGAAGTGGAACCTCGCCGCCGAGAAGCTCACCAAGGCCGTGCTCGACGCCGAGATGGTCGCGGGGCAGACGACGCGCGTGCAGGCCGACGCGATGACGGCGAGCACCGGCTCGGCGATGGGCGGCGGCGGGTGGAACCTGTTCTCGAACGGCACGCTGACCTCGACCGTGAACTTCATGACGGCCGGTCAGTTCACGTTCACCGTGCGCGCGTACCAGCAGGCCGCCGGCCCCGACGCCGCGCGCATGCGCCTGTCGGTCGACGGCACGATGGTGCAGGAATACAACGTCGCCGCCACCGCGTCGGCCACGTTCACCGCGATGCGCACGATGACGGCGGGCAACCACACCGTCACCGTCGAGTTCTTGAACGACTACTACATGGCGCCCGACGACCGGAACCTCATCGTCGAGTACGTCGAGGTGACGCGCCCCGGCGCCGTCACGCAGCCCGCGAACGCGAAGCTGCTCACCTGCAACCCGAACAGCGGCGACGCCTGCGTGCGCGAGGTGCTGTCGAAGTTCGCGCGCCGCGCCTGGCGCCGCCCGGTCTCTCAAGGAGAGGTCGACAAGCTGTTCGCGCTCGTCACGCTCGCCCGCACCAACGGCGACCCCGTTCGCACCGGCCTCGAGCTCGCGGTGCAGGCGGTGCTGATGTCGCCGAACTTCCTCTACCGGCCCGAGCTCGGCACGAGCGCGACGGTGACGGCGCTCTCGCCGCACGAGCTGGCGACGCGGCTCTCGTACTTCTTGTGGAGCAGCATGCCCGACGCCGAGCTCGACGCGCTCGCCGACAACGGCACGCTCACCGCGCAGCTGGGGCCGCAGGTGAACCGCATGCTGATGGACTCGAAGGCCTCGGTCTTCGTGCAGAACTTCTCGGGCTCGTGGCTGTGGAGCCGCGCCATCGCCGACAAGCCGCTCGTCAGCGAGCCGATGAAGGCGGCCCAGCAAGAAGAGGTGCACCGCTTCTTCGAAGCGTTCTTGCGTGAAGACATCAGCGCGCTCGACCTGCTCGGCGCGAAGTTCACGTACGTGAACGACCCGCTGGCGACGCTCTACGGCCTGCCACTGCCGGGCACGGGCGCGAACCTGACGCGCGTGACGGTCGACGGGGTTCAGCGCGGCACGCTGCTGGGCCACGCGGGCCCGCTGACGGTGACGTCGCACGACTCGCACACGAACCCGGTGAAGCGCGGCAAGTGGGTGCTCGGGCAGATTCTGTGCGCCGAGCCGCCGCCGCCGCCCGCGAACGTGCCGGCGTTCACGCCCGACCCGACGGCGATGAAGAGCCTGCGCGAGCAGATGGAGGCGCACCGCACCAACCCCGCGTGCGCTGCCTGCCACTCTTCGATGGATCCGCTCGGCTTCGGCATGGAGAACTACGACCACCTCGGCAAGTGGCGCACGAAAGACGAGGCGGGCTTCGACATCGACACCTCGGGCAAGCTGCCCGACGGCCGCACGTTCAACACGCCGCTCGAGCTGACGACGGTGCTGAAGAACGACCCGAAGTTCCCGCGCTGCCTCACCGAGCAGCTGTTCATCTACGG
>JAEUJP010000071.1 GCA_016793725.1 Myxococcaceae bacterium
GGCCCGCACCGGTGAGATCGGCGAGGTTGCGCCAGACGGTCGTGCGATCGATGCCCTGCTCGCCGAGCTCGTGCACCAGCTCGCCGTGCGAGATGGGCGTCGCCGAGCGCGTGAGCCGCTCGAGCACGCGCAGCCGGGGCCGGGTGCTCTTCAGCCCGGCGCTCCGCAAGAGGCTCTCGGCGGTCGACCTCACGAAGCCAAGTGTAACCGTTTCGCTCACTCGGCGCCCATCGCCGGGTAACCGACGGCGGTCGGCGGCACGAACGTCTCTTTGATGGTGCGAGGGCTCGTCCACCTGACCAGGTTCAGCATCGAGCCGGCCTTGTCGTTCGTGCCCGAAGCGCGGCTGCCGCCGAACGGCTGCTGGCCGACCACCG
The DNA here is from genome assembly GCA_016793725.1 of Myxococcaceae bacterium. Taxonomy (GTDB): domain Bacteria; phylum Myxococcota; class Myxococcia; order Myxococcales; family Myxococcaceae; genus Xiheicaenimonas; species Xiheicaenimonas phototrophica. The sequence goes on from JAEUJP010000071.1 coordinate 378, forward strand.
CGCCGGTCGGCTTGTCGTTGATGTAGAAGTTGCCGGCGGCGTGCCGCAGCTCGTGGGCGGCGGTCGCGACGGCCGCGCGGTCGCGCGAGAACACGGCGCCGGTGAGCGCGTACGACGCGGCCTGATCACACTCGCGCAGCGTCTCGACGTACTTCGCGTCGGGGTACACGTAGAGGCCGACGAGCGGGGCGAAGATCTCTTCGGTCATCACCTTGTGCCGCGGGTTCGTCGTCTGCACGAGCGTCGGGCGCACGAACCAGCCCTCGGTGCGGTCGGTCTGGCCGCCCGCGATGATCTTGGCGTCGCTGCTCGCCTTCGACAGCTCGATGTACTTCGACACGTTCGCGAACGACTTCTCGTCGATGACGGCGCCCATGAAGTTCCGGTAGTCGGCGACGTCGCCCATCTTCAGCTCGTTGATGAGCGGCACGAGGCGCTGCTCGAGCTTCGGCCACAGCGACTCGGGCACGTACACGCGCGAGCACGCGCTGCACTTCTGACCCTGGTACTCGTAGCCGCCGCGCGCGATCGCGGTGGCGATCGCGTCGAGATCGTCGCCCGCGCTCGGGTGCACGAAGATGAAGTCTTTGCCGCCCGTCTCGCCGACGAGCCGCGGGTACTGCTTGTACCGGTCGATGTTGCTGCCGACCGTCTTCCACATGCCGTTGAACACGCCGGTGGAGCCGGTGAAGTGCACGCCGCCCAGGTCGGGGCTCTGCAGCACGGCGTTGCCGACGAGCGAGCCGGGGCCCGGCAAGAAGTTGATGACGCCGTCGGGCAGGCCGGCTTCTTTGAGCAGCTCCATGATGCGCCAGCCGCTCAAGATGGCGGTCGACGCGGGCTTCAAGACGACCGTGTTGCCCATCAGCGCCGGCGCGGTCGAGAGGTTGAGCGCGATGGCGGTGAAGTTGAACGGCGCGACGGCGAGCACGAACCCGTCGAGCGGCCGGTAGTCGGTCTGGTTCCACATGCCGGGGCCGCTGTGGGGCTGCACGGCGTAGAGCTCCGAGGCGAAGTGCACGTTCCACCGCAAGAAGTCGAGCGACTCGCACGCCGAATCGATCTCGGCCTGCACCACGGTCTTCGACTGCCCGAGCATCGTCGCGCCGTTCAGAATCGGCCGGTACTTCGTGGCGAGCAGCTCGGCGGCCTTCAAGAAGATGGCGGCCCGCTCGTGAAACGGCGTCGCGGCCCAGCCGGCTTTGGCCGCCATCGCGGCGCCGATGGCCTTCTCGACCTCGCCCGGCCCCGCTTCGTGCACCTGGGCGATGACCTGGCTGTGCCGGTGGGGCGAGCGCGCCTCGAGGAGCTTGCCGGTGCGCACCTCTCTGCCGCCGATGACGAGGGGTATCTCGACCTTCTCGGCGCTCTGCCGCTGGTAGGCGGCCTTCAGCTCGGCGCGCTCGGGGCTGCCAGGCGCGTAGGCCTTCACGGGCTCGTTGTGAGGAGCGGGGACCTTCACGTGCGCTTGGATCATGGCCAGCGGCTTATAACGGCCCGCGCCGATGGTCGACATGCGCCCGAAGCCGGCTTAAGCGAGGCGATCAAGGCACATGCCCCGCCTCGACCCCGCCGCGACCGACGTCTCGATCGAGCTCGATGGTCAGCCCTGGCCTGCGAAGGCCGGCGAGCCCGTCGCCTGCTCGCTCGTGGCCGCCGGCGAGCCGCTCTTCTCGCGCAGCGTGAAGTACCACCGGCCGCGCGGGGCCTACTGCTTCGCGGCGGCGTGCTCGAGCTGCCTCATGCGCGTCGACGGCGTGCCGAACGTCTTCACGTGCCGCACGCCGGCGCGCGAGGGCATGCGGCTCGAGCGGCAGAACGCCTTCCCCTCGGCGCGGCTCGACGTGTTCGCGGTGACCGACTGGGTGTTCCCCAACGGCATGAACCACCACGAGATGTTCGCGGGCGTGCCGGTGGCGCAAGACGTGATGGCGGTGGTCGCGCGCAAGCTCGCGGGCCTGGGCCAGCTGCCCGACGGCCCGGGCATCGAGCGTGAGCCGGCGCGCGTCGAGCACGTCGACCTCGCGGTGGTGGGCGGCGGCGTCAGCGGCGTCGCAGCCTCACAGGCGCTGCTCGAGCGGGGCGTCGACCACGTCGTGCTCGAGCGCGAGAGCTTCATCGGCGGGCGCGCGGCCTACGGGGTGCCCGAGTCGCACGGGGTCGAGCTGCCCCTGCCCTCGCCGCGCGTGCGCTTCGGCCACAACGTGATGGGCCTGTTCGAAGACGGCGGCGGCCGCTTTCTCGCGGTCATCGCGAGCGAGCGGCTGCTCAAGCTCTACGCGCGGCGCCTGCTCATCACCGTGGGCTCACACCCGCCGCTGCCCGCGTTCGGCAACAACGACCTGCCCGGCATCTACGCGGCGCGCGCGGTGAGCCGCATGATTCGCCGGCACCGCGTGCTGCCCGGCCAGCGCATCGCGGTCGTGGGTGAGCCCGGTGAAGCGGCGCGGCTCGCGGGGCTCATCGAGTCGTGCGGCGGCGAGCCGGTCGCGGTCGGCCTCGAGCCCGTCGCGGCCCACGGCCTGGGTGAGGTCTCGGCGATCGAGGTGAAGCGGCAGGGCGAGACGCTGAAGGTGGCGTGCGACGCGGTCGCGGTCGCTTCGAACGGCTCGCCGGCGTTCGAGCTGGCGCGGCAGGGCGGCGCGCGCGTGGTGTTCGACGGCGCGCGGTTCGTGGTCGAGGCCGACGGCGACGGCCGCACGGCGCACCCCGGCGTCTTCGTCGCGGGCGAGCAGACGGGCCCGTGCAGCGTGCGCGAGTCGCAAGAGCGCGGGCGCCGCGCCGCGATCACGCTGGAGCGCACGCCATGAAGACGATGGTCTGCACCTGCGAAGACGTCAGCGCCGACGACGTCGGCGAGGCGATCGCGAAGGGCTACACCGACATCGAGTCGGTGAAGCGCTACACCGGCTTCGGCACGGGCATGTGCCAGGGCAAGCAGTGCCACGCGACGGTGGCGTCGCTGCTCGCGCGCGAGGCGAAGACGAAGGCCGAGCACGTGCTGCCGTTCACGCCGCGGCCGCCGCTGAACCCGACCGAGCTGTCGTACTGGGCGAGCGCTCCGTTCGACCCGGCGGTGCCGGTCGAGGGTGGCGTGCCGGCGGCGCTCGGGGTGACGCCGGGGGTGCACCCGCTGAAGCCCGAAGAGCCGGTGCCGGCGCGGGCGCAGGTCGTGATCATAGGCGCGGGCATCATGGGCCTCGCGCTCGCGTACAACCTGATGCGCCGGGGCGTGACCGACGTGGTGCTGCTCGAGAAGGGCTACCTGTGCCACGGGGCGAGCGGCCGCAACGGCGGCGGCGTGCGCATGCAGTGGGGCACGGCGACGAACATCGCGTTGGCGCGGCGGTCGATCGAGCTGATGAAGGGCTTCGCGGCCGAGACGGGCATCAACATCTGGCTGCGCCAGGGCGGCTACCTGTTCCTCGCGAAGAGCAACGAGGTGGCGAAGAAGCTCGAGCGCTCGGCCGCGCTGCACAACCAGCACGGCGTGAACACGCGGCTGATGTCGGTCGAAGGGGCGCGCGACCTGGTGCCGGGGCTGAGCATGAAGGGCGTGCAGCTCGCGGCGTTCAACGAAGAAGACGGCGTCATCTTTCCCTGGGCGTTCTTGTGGGGCTACGCGGCGGCGCTGAAGAAGAAGGGCGTGCGCATCGAGACGTTCACGCGGGTGACGGGCTTCGAGCTCGGCAACGGTCACGTGAAGAAGGTGCTGACCGACCGCGGCGAGATCGCGTGTGAGGTTGCGGTGCTGGCGACGGGCGCGTGGAGCCCGCCGATCGCTGCGCTCGCGGGCGTGAAGCTGCCGAACGAGCCGCACCGCCACGAGATCTGCTCGAGCGAGCCGCTGAAGCCGTTCTTGGGGCCGCTGGTGTCGGTGCTCGACTCGGGGCTGTACTTCTCGCAGTCGATGCGGGGCGAGATCGTGGGCGGCATGGGCGACCCGAAAGAGCCGCCCGGCATGGAGCTCGGCTCGACGATGCGGTTCTTGACCCGCTACTCGCAGGCGCTGCTGGAGCAGTTGCCGAACCTGTCGCAGGTGAAGATCTTGAGACAGTGGTCGGGGCCCTACGACGTGACGCCCGACAACTCGCCGATACTCGGGCGCACGCCGTCGCTGCCGAACCTGCTGCAGCTGAGCGGCTTCGTGGGGCACGGGTTCATGATGGCGCCCGCGGTGGCCGAGCGCATGGCCGCGTGGATGTGCACGGGTCAGCCCGACGAGCTGTTCACGCGCTTCAACCTCGACCGCTTCGCGGCCGGGCGTCTGGAGCGCGAGGACATGATCATCGGCTGAGCCGTATCTCTGGTTCGGGCTCCGCTGCTCATCAGGCCGCCGAACGGTACGGCTGTTCGGCAGCCACATTCGCGGGCGCTGCGCCCTCACGTCTCTGGGTCGGGCTCCGCTGCTCATCAGGCCGCCGAACGGTACGCCTGTTCAATGGCCACATTCGCGGGCGCTGCGCCCTCGCGTTTCTGGGTCGGGCTCCGCTGCTCATCAGGCCGCCGAACGGT
>JAEUJP010000112.1 GCA_016793725.1 Myxococcaceae bacterium
TTGATGTCGATCGTGACGACTCGGTTCGCGCGTGCATCGCCGAGTTGCTGCAGCGGGCCGGCCGCATCGACGTTCTCGTCAACAACGCCGGCCGCGCGATGGTGGGCGCCTGCGAAGAGACGACGGCAGACGAGGCGCGAGCGCTGTTCGAGACGAACGTGTTCGGCGTGATGCGGGTGACGGCCGAGGTGTTGCCGGCGATGCGAGCGCAGGGCGGCGGCGTGATCGTGAATCTGGGGTCGGCGTCGGGGATCATGGGCGTGCCGTTTCACGGGGTGTACTCGGCGACGAAACACGCGCTCGCCGGCTGGTCGCAGGCCCTGCGGTACGAGGTCGAGCCGTTCGGCGTGCGCGTGGCCCTGATCGAGCCGGCCGCTCACCGTACGAACATCATGATGAGCCGCCCGCGCGCGCTGATGGAGCACTACGCCGCGGGACGCGATGGCGTCGAGGCGATCATACGCGGGCAGATCGAGACGGGCGCGAGCCCCGAGCTCGTGGTCGACGCAATCGTGGCGGCGGCGACCGGTGCGTCGACCCGGTTCCGACATCGCGTCGGCGGCAAAGCCCGACTCGCGGCCTTGGGTGCGCTGCTCCCCGGCTGGTTGCTCGACCGTGTCGTGCGCCGCGAGTTCGCGCTGTTCAGGCGAGGCTGAAGGCCTCGAGACCCGACGGCCGCGGCAGCGGAACCTGCCGGGTCAGCTCGACCAGCGACTGACCCCTGGCGAGCAGCGTCTCGAGGTCGAGCAGCGGCGCCACATCTGCCTTCTTTCGGAAGACGACGACGGGTACAGCGGCGCGTGGCCCGAGCGACATGCCGAGTTATCGGGGGGCAGGCAGTGGGCCTCCGTAGGTCGACCGCGCGCCGAACCTGTGGTGCCGGAGGCCTCAGTCGCCGATGTAGGCGCGACCTGAAACCAGGTACTTCTTAGCTGGGGAACTAGGATTCGAACCTAGATAAGCAGAGTCAGAGTCTGCTGTCCTGCCGTTAGACGATTCCCCAAGAACCGTTACTGCAACTGCGCCGTCATTTTTTACCCGACTTCTTGGCCTTTGTCTTCGCCGACTCGGGCAGTACCACGTACACCCGAATCTCGTCATTCGCTTCGTACACGTTGATGCCCTCCCAGCCTTTTCCTGACGGGTTCACGATGTGAAAGGCCCGAACCCCCGGCTGCTTGATGATGGTCTTCCACGGGTAGCTCTTCGACGGGTACTCCCGCGCGTAGAACTTCTGGATGTTCTCCCAGTCTTCCGACACCCGGAACCGGTTCTCGGCCACCTTGCGCGCGTAGTTGGGTATCGCCGCGCCCGCCACCCGCTCGCCCACGTCGGCGACCGCGAACGCCATCGCCGGCACCAACATCGTCACCACCGCCAGAAGCCGCTTCATGACGCCAACGACCATAACGTCGGAAACAGCACCGGTGAAGCAGACAGAACGTCCATCCACACGGCCACACTCGCGTGCACGAACACCCCGTACCAGAAGCTCCGCGTTCGCAGCGCCAGCACCCCCAGCGCCACCCCCGCGATGATGCTCCCCAGCGCCTCGGGCTCTGCCTTGCCCAGGTGCATGATCGCGAACGGAGCCACCGGGATCAGAATCGCCCCCGCCCGCCCGAACCGCGGCAAGAGCCCGTTCAACATCCAGCCCCGGTAGAAGAACTCCCAGGCCACGAAGTACAGCACGTACCCCAGCTCGTAGATCGCGAAGAGCCCCAGCGACGTCTCGGTCTTCCCGTTGCCCAGAAACAGCGTGTACGCGCTGTTCCCCGCCAGCGGGTACGCCCCCGCGAACGCCTTCGTCTTCGACGCGATGAACGCCGCCGGCAGCATCACCACCAGAAACAGCAGCGATACCGTCATGCCGGCCTTCCAGTCGCCCAGGCCGAACCCGTACTTTCGCGTGAAGCTCCCGCGCGTCGCGTACGCCAAGAGCAGCGGCATCAAGAGGTACAGCACCAGCGCGCAGCCGAACCACCACCAGTACGACATCACCGTGTACGCCGGGTGCCCGTCGAACCGGTTGCCCACCACGTTGCGGAAGTAGCCCGTGCCGCCCTGGTAGTGCGACACGATCAGCAGCGCGCTCGACCCGCACATGATCACCGTCGGCTCGTCGGCGAGCTCGCGCAGCCACGTGCGTGCGAGCCGAACGATCACTTCAGCGCCGCATCGATGCGCGCCAGCGCCTCGTCACGGCCCAAGATCTCGAGCGTGTCGCCGATGCCCGGGCTCGTCATCGACCCCGTCGCCGCCACCCGCAAGGGCTGCGCCAACACGCCCAGCTTCTGCCCCGTGCTCTCGGCCAGCTTTTTCAGCGCTTCGTCGATCGGCGCGGCGGCCCACGTCGGCAGCGCCTTCAGCGCATCGGCCACGGTCGCGAGCGTCGCCTTGCCCTCGGCCGTCAGCGCCTTCGCCGCCGCCTCGGGGTCCAACTTCACGCCCTTCTCGAAGTACGGCCGAAACGCCGCCGCCATCTCGACCGTCGTCTTCACCCGCGTGCGAAACGCCAGCACCAGCTTCACGAACCGCGGGTCGTCGAACCCCATCAGCGGCGCCACACGCTTCGCGATCTCTTCGGGCGCCAGCGTCTTCAGGTACTGCTGGTTCAGCCACGTCAGCTTCTCGGGGTTCCACACGCCCGACGTCTTGCCGACGCTCTTGAAGTCGAACCACTCCTTCATCTGCGCGACGCTGATCACCTCGTCGTTGCCGTGGCTCCAGCCGAGCCGCACCACGAAGTTCAAGAGCGCCTCGGGCAGCACGCCGTTGTTCTTGTGCAGCATCACGTCGGCTTCGGGGTGCTTTCGCTTCGACAGCTTCTCGCGGTCTGGCCCCAGAATCAGCGGGAAGTGCGCGAACTGCGGAGCCTCCCACCCGAGCGCCCGGTACAGCGCCAGCTGCGGGAAGGTCGAGTTCACGTGCTCTTGCCCGCGGCCCACGAGCGTGATCTCCATCTCGTGATCGTCGATGACGCAGCCCAGGTTGTAGAGGGGGATGCCGTCGGCCCGCATCATCACGAAGTCGTCGAGGTCAGAGTGTGTCTTCGTGATCTTCCCCAGCACCAGGTCGGTGAACGACAGCGCCCCGTCGTCTTTCGGCATCGCGAACCGCACCACCGCCCCAGTCGCCGGCACGTCTTTGCGCTCGCGGCACTTGCCGTCGTACTTCCACCCCGGGTCGTTCGACGCCGCCCGCCGCGCGTCGAGCTCTTCTTTCGTGCACCCGCACCGGTACGCCTTGCCCTCGGCGATCAGCTGGTCCGTGTACTTCTTGTAGGTCGCGAGCCGCTGCGTCTGAAAGTAGGGGGCGTAAGGTCCCTCCTTGCCGGGGCCTTCATCCCAATCGAGGCCCAACCACTGAAGCCCGTCGAGAATCGCCTTCACCGACTCCGGCGTCGAACGCTCCTGGTCGGTGTCTTCCATGCGCAGCACGAACACCCCCCCGTTTCGCCGTGCATACAGCCAGTTGAACAGGGCGGTGCGGGCGCCTCCGATGTGCAGGTAACCCGTAGGCGACGGAGCAAAGCGGACGCGGGGCTTCATGAGTCGCGCGCAGTTACCAGATGGGCTTACATAGGGGAATCATGAAGACCTCGTTTCGACTCGCGGCCTTGCTGGCGTTCATCGCCGCCCCGGCTTCGTTCGCCACCACCCTGGTCGCGCTCGACTTCAACATGCTGACGCGCGCCTCCGACGCCATCGTCGTCGGCAAGGTGACCAAGGTCGAACCCCGCCTCAGCAAAGACGGCTCGCGCATCACCACCCACTTCACCGTCGAGGTCAGCGACGCCCTCAAGGGCGACAAGGTGCAGCTCGTCGAGATCGTTCAGCAGGGCGGCATCGTCGGCGACATGGGCCAGAAGGTCGCCGGCACCGTGCCGCTCAAGGCAGGCGAAGAGATCGTCGGCTTCCTCGAGCGGCGCGGGCCTTCGCGCTTCATGTTCACCGGCATGGCGCAGGGCGTCTTTCGCGTCGAGCGCTCGACCGACGGCGCCGCCACCTTCGCCGTACAGGCCGCCGAAGGCGACGTCATGCTGCTCGACCCCGTCACGCGCGCCCCCGTCTCGCGCGGCACCGAGCCCATGAAGCTCGATGACCTGAAGGCGAGGGTGCGTGTCGCGCTCGCTCCGCCCGGCGTGGCCGAGCAGCCGGGCCTCGTTCGACCGCCGCCCGCCGTCGAGCCGCGAAAGGCCGTGAAGTGATCGTCCCGCTGCTGGTCGCGGTCGTGCTCGCTCAAGGCACCGCGCCCTATTACCGCAGCCGCGTGAAGCCCTACACCGAGTCGGACCACTGCCTGTACTGGTCAGAGAACATGGTCCTCACCTGGAAGGCGAGCGTGAACGGCAACCCCGACACCCCCGGCGAGGGCGAGTTCGACGCCATGCGCGCCTCGTTCGCCTCGTGGAACACCGCGCTCAACGCCTGCTCGAGCCTGCGCTTTCAAGAGGGCGAGCGCACGAGCTCGCGCACCATCGGGTGGCTCAGCGCCGTCGCCGACCAGCCGAAGAACGAGAACATTCTCGTCTTCCGCACCAGGGTCTGTGACCCGACCGTCGCGCCCGCCACCGACCCGTGCTGGGACGACGCCAACGACAACGACGACTGCGGCAACAAGTTCGACTGCTGGGTGCACCAGTCAGGCGCCATCGCGCTGACGACCACCACGTACGACCCCCAGTCGGGCCGCATTCTCGACACCGACATCGAGTTCAACGCCGCGCGCTTCTTTCAGACCGTCTCTGATGTGCCGTGCGTACCGCCGGGCAACTGGGGCCCGAACTGCACCTCGTGGGACATTCAGAACACCCTCACCCACGAGATCGGCCACGCGCTCGGGCTCGATCACACCAACGCGCCGGGCTCGACCATGAACCCGAGCGCACCGCCGGGCGAGACGAGCAAGCGCACGCTCGACACCGGCACGAGCTCGTTCGTGTGCGACGCGTACCCGGCGGGTCAGGTGGCTCAAGACTGCGTCATCAGGCCGTTCAAGCCCACGCTCGGCGACGTGCCGAGCGGCTGCGGCTGTGGCTCTGCGGCGGGCGGCGCGCTGGTGCTCGCGCTCGCTCCGGTGCTCGCGCTCTTCCGACGGAGGCGCCGCTGACCTGATGCGCCGCCTCGCCGCCACCGCGCTGCTGCTCTGGGGCTCGCTCGCCTCGGCGCAGTACGTGCGCACGCCGGTCGGCGACCCCGACAGCACGCTCTGCGTGACGTGGAACCGGCGCGACTTCACCTACGACATCGACTCCGTCGGCAGCACGCGCACCCCGGGCGAGGCCGAGTTCACCGCCATCGACGCCGCGTTCGCCACCTGGCAGGGCGTGTCGAACGACTGCTCCGACTTTCAGTTCATCAAGGGGCAGCGGGTTCAGAACGCGCACGTCGCCAAGGGCACGCAGATGCAGAACGTGATCACCTGGTGGGAAAACACGTGCGACGTCGCCGTGCCGCAAGACGACCCCTGCCTCAGCGGCGACGCCAACGCCTGCATCAACCAGTACCGGTGCTGGTTTCATGGCCAGTTCACGCTCGCGCTGACCACGACGACGTATTCGGTGCGCACCGGCTCGATCTACGACGCCGACATCGAGATGAACGGCGCCGACTGGCTGTTCACCACCATCTCGTCGCCCCCATGCAAAGAGGGCAGCGAGGCGGTGACCTGCGTCGCCACCGACGTCCAGAACACGCTGACCCACGAGATCGGGCACGCCGTCGGCTTCGATCACTCCGAGACCGAGGGCTCCACCATGGAGCCCACCGCCCCCCTGGGGCAGATCACCAAGCGCCTCATCGATCACGGCACCAAAGAGGGCTTCTGCACGACGTACCCGCGCGGTGGCCCGCCCACGCCGTGCGATCTCGCGGGGCTCGCGCGGCGCAAGATCGTGGCGAGCCAGACCGGCACGCCAGCGCTCGGCGATCTCGGGTGCTCGTCGGTGCTCGGCCCCGCCGAGCTGCTCCTCGCGCTGGTCGCGACGCGGCTGCTGCGGCGCCGGCGCACGTAGTTTCCTCGGCGCTTGACGTTCGCCGCGTTCGGCACGAAGAGAGCCGCCGCTCGTGCTCTCTGCGCTGCTCGTCGCCACCGTCGTCTCACAGCCGTACTTCGACGGGCACAGCAACATGTGGCTCAACCTGCACCACGTGCTCTTCGAGCTCGGCCGCCGCGAGCGCGTCGCCCAGGGCGCCGAGCTCTGGGGCCCGCCACCGTTCGACCTCGGCATCGCCGAAGACCCCGCGTGGAAGCCCGCCGTCGAGCACTACGCCAAGACCTGGTCCGACAGAGATCTGCTCTTCGACGATGACCTGTTCCGCATCAAGGGCCTGCTCGCCGCCCACGAGGCCGACGAGACCCTGAGCGACCCCGCGCTCCCGCCCGAGACGCAAGCCGTGCTCAACACCCTCGCGCCCGTCTACCGCGCCGGCGCCTGGCCGAAGCACGACGCCGCGAACCGCGCCTGGCTCGCCGACCGCGAAAGAGACATCGCCGCCCACGGCGCCGCCATCATCGAGACGCTGCAGGCGGCGTTCGACACGAAGTTCCCCAAGGCGCCCATTCGCGTCGACCTCGTCGCCGTCGGCAACTGGGGCGGCGCGTACACCACCGTCACCCCGAACGTGCACCTCGTCGCCGCCACCCTCGACCCGAGAGACCAGGGCCTGAACGGCACCGAAATACTCTTCCACGAGGCCGCTCACGCCATGACCGACCGGCTCGACGTCGCGCTCGGCCCGACCGCGCCGAAGAACCTCTGGCACGCGATTCTCTTCTACACGGTCGGCGAGGCCGTGCGCCGCCAGTGGCCCGAGCACGTGCCCTACGCCGAGTCGCAGGGCCTGTACGAGAAGGGCGGGTGGGGTGACTTCAAGGCCGCCATCGACGCGCACTGGGCCACCCGCCTCGACGGCAAGCCCTCGCTGCAGACCGCCGCCGACCGCATCAACAAGCAGCTCGGCACCCCCGACCCCGACCTCGCCGCCGCGAGAGATCAGACCGTCGTCACCGGCACCCGCACCGAGCGCCGCGCCGCCGACGCCGTCGTGCCCACCGAGGTCGTCACCCGCCAGCAGCTCGAGGCGATCGGCGCGCGCAACCTCGAGCAGCTGCTCTTGCAGCAGCCCGGCGTCGAGATGGAGTACAGCTTTCGCGGCGCCGCCGTCTCGCTGCAGGGCCTGGGCCCCGAGTACGTGCTCGTGCTCGTCGACGGCGAACGCCAGACCGGCCGCGTCGGCAACGTGCTCGATCTCACGCGCTTCTCGCTGCGTGACGTCGAGCGCATCGAGATCATCAAGGGCCCGGCGGCCGCGCTGTACGGCTCCGACGCCATCGGCGGCGTCATCAACCTCATCACCCGCCGGCCGACGAAGGCGCTCGAGCTGCAGGGCCGGCTGCAGGGCGGCTTCTCGAACGGCCCGCCCGGCGGCCTGAAGGCCGACGTCGTCGACGCGCGCGCGCACGCCGCCACGAAGCTCGGCCCGTTCGAAGGGCGCGGCGGCTTCGGCTACCAGACCTACGGGGCCTACGACTGGGACCCGAGCGACGTCGCCACCAGCGGCGCCGGCTTCCGCCGGTGGGACTTCGACGTCGCCCTCGCCGCCAACCTCTTCGACAAGGTGCGGGTCACCGCGAAGACCGACTACCTGCGCCGCGACGTCACCGCCATCGACATCGCTCCGTCGGGCGCCACGTTCGATCGGCGCCAGCGGTCTGAACAGTTCAACGTCAGCGTGCGCGGCGACGCCCAGCTGCTCGAGAGCACCCACGTCGCGCTGTGGGGGCACCTCGGCCTGTTCCGCGACCAGCTGCAGCAAGACCAGCGCGGGGCCGCGTTTCTCGACACGTTCACCGCCAGCCTCGACCGGCTCTATTCGGTCGACCTGCAGGTCGATCACAAGACGGGCGACCACACGGTGAGCCTGGGCGCGCAGTTTCTCGCCGAGAGCCTGTACTCGAGCCGCCTCTCGCGGCTCGGCGAGCGCTACCGCGTCGGCGTCTTCGCCCAAGACGAGTGGGACGTGCCCGGCCTCGGCGCCGTGAAGATGAAGGTGCTGCCCGGGGTGCGCGTCGACGTCGACTCGCAGTTCGGCAGCGCTCCGACGCCGCGCCTCGCCGTGAAGCTCGACCCGGCCCCGTCGGTGACGCTGCGCGCGAGCTACGGCTGGGGCTTTCGCGCTCCGTCGTTTCAAGAGCTGTACCTGCTCTTCCAGAACACCTCGGTCGGCTACGTCGTCGAGGGCAACCCCTCGTTGAAGGCCGAGACCTCGCAGGCGATCAACGTCGCCGCCGACGTGCGGCTGCCGCTCGAGGGCTGGGTCGCGTCGGCGTCGTTCTTTCACACCAACCTGAACAACCTCATCAACGTCGACACCTCGGCGCCGATCGACCCGATCAACACGACGCGGTTCAGGTACGACAACGTGGCGTCGGCCTATGCCCAGGGCCTCGAGACCTCGCTGCGCATGCGCCTGTCGCGCGGGGCGTACTTCGATCTCGCCTATGTGTTGACCGACGCGCGCGACAACGTGCGCCGCGCCGCGCTGGCCGGCCGCGCCGTGCACAAGGTCTCGGCGCAGCTGACCGCGAAGTACCGGCCGACCGGCCTCGAGGGCGTCGTTCGCGCGACCTACCTCGGCCCGCGGCCGTTC
>JAEUJP010000118.1 GCA_016793725.1 Myxococcaceae bacterium
GCCGTGTTGTGGGTCAGCGACTGGTTGATCGCCGGGCCGCCGTTCGGGCCGGGGTTGAGCTGCGTCGCATCGGAGGCCATGCCGCTCGAGATGACCACCATGCTCGAACCGCGCTGCGGCAACCACCCCGTGCCGTAGTTCGGGCGAATCGACTTGCCGTTCGCGAACGTGAGCGGCTGGCCGTTCGCGTGCTGCCACTGCGCGCTGATGAGGCCCCACGTGCGGTCGGCGCCGGTCGCGCCCGCATCGACGGTGCGGCAGATTTCCATCGCCTTCGCCGCGTCGATGGGGTCCGGGCTGTTCGAGGGGATGCCCTGGTCGCACGGCCCGACGTCGAGCACGTCGAGCTGGTCGATGAGCCCGTTGCAGTTGTCGTCGATGCCGTTGTTCGGCACCTCGAACGCGCCGGGGTTGAGCAGCTCGGGCTGTGCGCCGCAGGCGCCCGGTGTGTCGCAGCAGTCGCCGTCGGCCTGCGTGTAGCCGTCGTGGTCGCAGTCAGACGTCGGGCCCGGGGTGCACGTGGTGCAGGTGCCGCTGACACATTCCTGACCGGCGCCGCAGACGGTGTTGCAGTTGCCGCAGGCCGTGTTCGTGACCTGCGCGTCGACGCAGCGGTTGAGGCACTGCGTCGTGCCGGCGGGGCACGCGTTCTGGCAGGCGCCCGCCGTACAAATCTGGCCGACCTGGCAGGCCATGCCGCAGCCGCCACAGTGCGCCGCGTTGGTGTAGCGGTCGACGCACTCGGTGCCGCAGGTGAGGAGCGTCGTCGGGCACCGGCACATCGAGTTCACACACTCTTGACCGAAGCCACACTGAATGTTGCAGCCGCCGCAGTTGTTGCGGTCGTTCGTCGTGACGACGCACCGGTCGTTGCACTGCTGCGAGCCGGCCGCGCAGTTCATGCACACGCCGTTGCTGCACACCTGGCTCGAGCCGCAGACGCGGCCACAGCCGCCGCAGTTGTTGCGGTCGGTGAACGCCTCGATGCACTGGCCACCGCAGTTGAGCTGCTGCAGGGTGCAGCACAGGCCCCTCGAGCAGCGCTCGCCGCCGTCGGCGGTGTCGCAGGTCTCGCCGCAGGTGCCGCAGTTCGCGTTGTCGGTGTTGGTGTCGACGATCATGCCGCCGCACGCCGCGCGGCCGGGCACGTTCCAGCAGTTGCCGGCGTCGCAGATGTCGGTGACGGCGCACGCGTTGCCGCAGCGGCCGCAGTGCGTGTTGTCAGACCGCGGGTCGACGCAGAGCGGCGGGCCACCACAGTCGACGAGGTTGCCCATGCAGTTCGGCCGGCACTCGCCGTTGCTGCAGATGCTGCCCGCCTGACAGAGGGTGCCGCACATGCCGCAGTTCATGCCGTCGTTGCGCAGATTGCGGCAGCCGTCGGCGCAGCGCGTCTCACCCGAGGGGCACGGCGGCGGGCCCGCGTCGACCGGGCCGGCGTCGACATAGGGGGTGCCGGAATCGGCGACGCCGCTGTCCATCGGTTTGGGGGTGCCGCCGTCGCCGGTCGGGTTGGGGGTACCGCAGGCAACAGCCAGGAAAATCGACGAAAACAGAAGTGCGCGCATGACGGGGGCGCACCCTACCTCTTCACATTCCCGAGGGGAAACCCATGAGAACACCGGCGGCCGCCAGCTCGGTCGCGAGGCTGCCCGGCACGGTGGCATCGGTCGCGGCGCGCACCTTCGTGTAGAGCTTGCCGAACGGGGTGCCCAGGTGTTCGGCCCTGGGCATCTCGGCGCTCCACTGGTCGGGCGGAGCGGGAATCGAATCGCCCTGAACCTCGTCGTAGGCGGCGTCGAGCGCGTCGAAGCCGGCCTCGATGCGGGCGTCGACGTCGCTGCCCTTCGTCTTCAGCCACGGCTGAAAGAGCCGGTAGATGGTGCGGGTGCCCGCGAGGTTGTCGCGCAGGTCGCGCATCGTCGCCTGCGAGTAGCGCGACTCTTCGAGGTTGTTCGAGGCATTGTTCACCTTCTCGCGCTGCTCGACCATGAGCGCCTCGAGGCCCTGAAAGGCGCCGGCGAGGTCGATTTTGGCGGGGCTCCATTGGGTCTCGAGCTTCTGCACGTCAGAGACGAGCTGCGTGACGAGCTTCTCTTTGAAGTCTCGTGCCTCGGCTTCGGTGGTGGGGAAGGCGGCGGCCGCATAGCCGGGCAGCGTGCTCTCGACCCTGGTGACGCCGGGCGGAATCGAGTCGGCCCACAAGATGCGCTCGATGCCGTGCATGCCGATGACGCCCTGGCCGTCGAACGGGTTCGGGTCGCCCAGGCCGTTCAAGCCCTCGAGGTGGTCGTCGTAGCGGCCGTCGATGGCGAGGTCGATCTCGGGAAAGAGCGGAGCGATGGCGCCCTCGATGTGCTCGTACGCAGTGCGCGCCTTCGCCCAGTCGAGCTTCAGCTGCGCGATGGCGGCGGCGTCGGCGGGCAGCTCCCAGCCGGCGGCGCCGCTCCGCACGGGCGCGTGGGCCTTCAAGTCTTGCGCGGCGCCCTTGAGCACCTGGATTTCGGTGAGCAGCGCCTGGTGCATGCCGGTCGTAATCTTCTCGCGCTGCTCGGCGTCGGTCGGGCCCTCGGGAGGTTTGGGGCTGCCGCAGGCTGCGACGAGGGCAATCAGGGCGACGGCGTGTCTCACAGGGCCTCCACGAAGGTGATGAGCAGCGAGCGCTCGGAGTCGGACAGGGCGCGGTAGCGGGCGACCGAGTCGTTCGCCTCGGAGCCCTCGCTCGCGTGCGCTTCGATGGCCTCGCTGACGGTGCCGGCGCGGCTGTCGTGCAGGTAGCGCTTCGAGAAGCGCAGCCCGATGAGCGGTGCGGTGCGCCACTCGCGCGGGCCGGCGGTGCCGTCACCGGCGCCCAGGCCGTCGGCGAGCCCGATGCCCAGGTCGTGCAGCAAGAGGTCGGTGAAGACAGGGGCGTCGACCGAGGCGAGCGGAGCGAGGGGAAAATCGGCCCGCGTGCGCAGGCTCGGCACGTGGCAGGCGTCGCAGCGCGCCTTCTCGAACGCGGCGCGGCCGTCGGGGCTGAGCGCTCGGCGCGGTATCGCGAGCATGCGCACGTAGTCTGCGCGCGCGGTGACCGACTCGAGGCCGACGTCGACGCCGGGCTTGAGGTCATCGGTGAGACCGTCGGGGTTGGCGGGCTCGGTGGGGAACATGGGGTTGGTGATGCCCATGTCCGACAGAAACGCGTCGGCGGTGGTCTCGTCGAGGGTCGCGAGGCGGGCCTTCAGGCCGAAGCGGCCGAGCGCGCCGGCGCCGAGGCGGTTCGCGCGGCCGTGAACGCCGTCTTGGCGCGCGGCCTGGGTCGCCTCGAGGTCGAGCAGCGTCTGATCGGCGACCGCCTCGAGGTAGCCGCGGCCCATGACGGGCGGGCCGACGCGAAACGAGATTCTCACGTCGGGGTCGTAGCGCGGCGCGAGCAGCGGCGTGGTCGCGCCCGCGGTGGTGAGCGGCCGCTCGGTGTGGCCGTAGGGCAGGCGCGACTGGTCGGGGTTGGGCGTATGCCCGTCGGCCATCACGACGCCGAACTTCTGCACCATGCCCGGGCCGCGCGCCGCGGCGGTGTGGCACTGGCCGCAGGCGGCGTGGGTGTAGAGCGGGCCGAGGCCGTCGGCGTCGCGCAGCGAGAGGTCGAACAGCTCGTCGCCGCGCGCGAACGTGCGCTGCTGGGTCTCGTCGAGCCCGGCGAGCGGCGCGTCAGACAGGTCGGCGCCGACGAACACGGGCGGCGGCTGCTGCTCGGGCCCGGGCCCGCATGCGGTGAGCGCGACGAGGAAGAAGAGGCGGCGAGGCACGGTTCGCCGCCCTGCTTACCTCAGGGCTCATGCTGCCTGAAACAGCGCGGCCGCGCCCATGCCGCCGCCGATGCACATGGTGACGACGGCGTACTTGCCGCCGCGGCGCTGCAGCTCGCGCAGCACGGTGCCGGCCATGCGGGTGCCCGAGACGCCGAGGGGGTGGCCGAGGGCGATGGCTCCGCCGTTGGGGTTGACCTTCTTCGGGTCGATGCCGAGCTCGCGGGCGCAGTAGACGCTCTGCGCGGCGAAGGCCTCGTTGAGCTCGAAGATGTCGATGTCAGAGACCTTGAGCTTGTTGCGCTCGAGGAGCTTGCGGGTCGCGGGCACGGGGCCGATGCCCATGATGTCGGGCGGCACGCCGGCGACGGCGAAATCG
>JAEUJP010000120.1 GCA_016793725.1 Myxococcaceae bacterium
GAGGAGGCGTTGTTGCACCACCTCCAGGCGTTGCGAGAGCTGCCTGCGGACATCGTCATCCCTCCGCGCATCGTGCTCACAGCCAGGTCCGCTGCGAAGGTCGCCGGCCTCATCAAGAAGCCTCGCAAGCCGACCCGTGCGATGGCCGCGCTGAAGGCAGGAAGGCGCCTTCGCGGTGAGCCGCCAGGTTGGTGACGATTCGCGTTCGCAAGCTGGAGCCCGGCGACGATCGAACGGGGTTCCGCTCCGGCAACGTCGACCTCGACCGCTTCTTCGCGCGCTACGCGGGCCAGAACCAGTTTCGCCATCACATCGGCGCGACGTACATCGCACTGGGCGAAGACCCCGAGCTCATTCTCGGCTACGCCACCGTCGCCCCGTCGGAGCTCGACCTCGATGCGCTCCCGCCCGCGCAGCGGAAGGGGCTGCCGAAACACCCTCTTCCCGTACTGCGTCTCGCGCGACTCGCGGTCGACGAGCGGGCACAAGGCCGCGGCATCGGCACGGAACTCTTGCGTGCCATCACCGAGCTCGTGGAGCAGCTCGCGCGAAGCGTCGGGTGCTGGGGACTCGTGGTCGACGCCAAGCCCGAGGCCGTGCGCTTCTACGAGAAGCTCGGCTTCGTCGGCCTCGAACACTCCGGCGGCGGCCTGGGTGACCGACCTGAGCCAACCCCGATGGTCCTACCGCTCACTTAGGTCAAGAGCAGGCTCAGCTTCTTCAGCTCTTCCTTCAGCTTCGCGGCGTTGCCTTCGGTCATCTGCGTCAGCGGCAGGCGGAGCTCGGGCGTGAACCGCCCCATCAGGTGCAGCGCCCACTTCACGGGAATCGGGTTCGACTCGACGAACAGAATGCGGTGCAGCGGTTGCAGCTTCAGCTGAAGGGCGCGGGCCGTGGCGAGATCATTCTTCTTCGCCGCCGCGACCAGGTCGCTCATCAGCTTCGGCGCCACGTTCGACGACACCGAGATGACGCCCTTGCCGCCGCTCGCCATGAACGGCTGCACCGTGAAGTCGTCGCCCGACAGCAGCGTCATGCGGTCGCCGCACTTCTCGACGATGTCGAGCGCGCGCAGGCAGCTGCCCGTCGCCTCTTTCACCGCGACGACCTCGGGAATTTCGCACAGCCTCGCGACCGTCTCGGGCAAGAGGTCGACGCCCGTGCGGCCCGGCACGTTGTACGCGACCTGCGGGAAGCCGGGGTGCGCCTTCGCGATGGCCCGGTGATTCTCGACCAGGCCCGCTTGAGTCGGCTTGTTGTAGTACGGCGTCACGATGAGGCACGCGTCGGCGCCGAGCTCGCGCACCGCCTTCACGCTCTCGATGCAGTCGGCCGTCGAGTTGCTGCCCGCGCCCGCGATGATCTTCGCGCGACCCTTCGCCGCGTTCACGCAGACCTGCACCGCCCGCGCACGCTCGGTGGCCGACATCGTCACCGACTCACCCGTCGTGCCCATCGGTATCAGCCCGCTGATGCCGTTGTTCAGCTGGTACTCGATGAGCCCTTCGTAGGCCGCTTCATCGAGCTTGCCGCCCTTGAAGGGGGTCGCCAGCGCCGTCATTGCTCCTTCGAACGTCGTCGTCATGGGCTCGCCCCTAGCACGACTCGTACCGAATCACGCAGCCCGGTGGAGCGCCTTCTCGACCTTGATCAGCTCCTTCAGGTTCGACATCGGCACCACCCCCACGAGGCGATCGCGGTCGAGCACCATCAGCACCGTGTCTGTTTCGTCACTGTGCTCGTTCAGCCGCGCCAGCGCGTCTTCGATCTTGGCGTTCACCTCGATGCCCTCGGGGTCGCGCCGCATGGCCTCGCGCACCGGCGCCCCCTCGCCGTGCTTCTCGAGCCCGGTGAGCAGCTCGTCGAACCCGAGCACACCCGCGACCGAGTCGCCCTGCATGACGGGGAACTCCGACTGAAACGTGCTCGTGAACACCGCCGCCGCCGTCTTCAACGTGTCGTCGATCGACAGCGTCAGCGGCTCGTGCACCATCACGTCGCGAATCGAGAACGGGCGAATCGTGTGGCGCTCGCGCACGTCGCGCAGCTCTCTTCTCGCGCTCATCCACACCCAGACGGCCGTCAGCACGAACACCAGGTTGAACCTGCCCGGCACGATCGCCAGCGCGATGGAGCCGGCTTGAGCCACCCGCGTCGCGATGCGCGTCGCGTCGGGGTACGAGCGCTTGAACGCGAGCGACGCCCGCAGCGCACGGCCCCCGTCCATCGGGAAGATGGGCAGCAGGTTGTACGCGCCGATCACGAGGTTCATCCACATCAGCGCCGTGTACGGGTGGTCGGCCGGCTCGAGCAGCGCATCGAAGTCGGTCGGGCGCCCCGTCGCGTTCACGAGCTCCCACAGCGCCCCCGCGATGATGAGGCTCACCAGCGGCCCCGCGAGCGCGATGTACAGCTCCTGTACGGGCTTCTCAGGCACCTTCTCGAGGTTCGACATGCCGCCCATCGGCGTCAGCTGAATGTCGAGCGTACGAATGCCGAAGTGCCGCGCCGTCAGCGCGTGCCCGAGCTCGTGCAGCAGAATCGTGAAGAAGACGGCGACGAGCAACACCACCGCCTTCACCGCCGCCCTCCACCCGTCGCCGTTCTGAATGGTGGTGACCACCACCCAGCCCAGCAGCACGGCGAAGGTGACGTGCACCTCGAGCTGAATGCCGGCGACCCGCCCGAGCGCCAGCGACCACGGGTTGTGCGATTGCATCGCCTCGCTTCTTAGCAACGAAGCGGGCTCAGACCTCGTTGCGCCACAGCTCTTCGATGCGCTCGCGCTCGCGAATCACGCGATAGCCGTCGCCGTCGACGAGCACCTCGGCCGCGCGCGGCCGCGAGTTGTAGTTGCTGCTCATCGACATGCCGTAGGCGCCCGCGCTCATGACCGCGAGCAGGTCACCCTGCTCGAGCGGCGGCAGC
This sequence comes from Myxococcaceae bacterium, assembly GCA_016793725.1. Lineage (GTDB taxonomy): Bacteria > Myxococcota > Myxococcia > Myxococcales > Myxococcaceae > Xiheicaenimonas > Xiheicaenimonas phototrophica. The sequence goes on from JAEUJP010000120.1 coordinate 2,929, forward strand.
CGCCGCTTCTTGCCGAGCACGTCGGCCGACTCGCACACCGGGCCGACCACGTCGACCGCGCGCTTCGCACCGCGCCGCGGGCGCACGGGCACGATCTCGTGGTGCGCCTCGTACAGGGCCGGGCGAATCAGGTCGTTCATGCCCGCGTCGACGATGATGAACTGCTTCTTGCGGTACAGCACCCGCGTCAGCAGCACCGACGCGTTGCCGACGATGACGCGGCCCGGCTCGAGCACCAAGGTCGCGTCGAGCCCCTTCAGCGGCTCGAGCACGGCCTTCGCCCACTGCTGCAGCGTCGGCGTGCTCTCGTTTTCGTAGCGAATGCCGATGCCGCCGCCGACGTCGAGGTGCGTGAGGTGAAGGCCCGCGGCGCCGAGCTCTCGGTACAGCTTCGCCACCTTCGCGAGCGCGTGCTTCACCGGCGCGAGCTTCGTGAGCTGCGACCCGATGTGAAAGTCGAGGCCCACCGCCTTCACGCCCCGCCACACCTTCGACTCGGCGTAGAGCGCCCGCGCCTCTTTGAAGTCGATGCCGAACTTCGACGCCTTCGACGTCGAGATGTGCCGGTGCGTCTGCGCGACGACGTCGGGGTTCACGCGCAGCGCAAACGGAGCGCGCACGCCGAGCTCTTGCCCCACGGCGTCGAGGGCCTTCAGCTCTTCGGCGCTCTCGACGTTGAACATCAAGATGCCGGCCTTCAGCGCCGCCACCATCTCGTCGCGCGTCTTGCCCACGCCCGCGAACACGACCTTCTGCGGCGACCCGCCCGCCTTGAGCACCCGCTGCAGCTCGCCGCCGCTCACGATGTCGAAGCCCGCGCCCGCCTTCGCGAAGCGCTCGAGCAGCGACAGGTTGCTGTTCGCCTTCACCGAGTAGCAGATGAGCCGGCGCTCGCGGCCGAACGCCTCGTGCAGCACCCGCACGTGCCGGTCGAGCGTCGCCCCGGCGTAGACGTACGTCGGGGTGCCCACCTGCTGCGCGATGCGCTCGAGCGGCACCCCGTCGGCGTACAGCTCGCCCTTCTCGAGCGAGAAGTGGTTCATCGGCAGCAGCCCCCGTCGGGTGCCGCGACCGGTGCAGCCTCTTGGAGCGGAGGCCGCGGCGGCCCCTTGATGCCGCACCCGGCCAGCAGCAGCGCGAGGCTAAAACTTGATGCCAATCGTGCCACGCAGGGCCTGCGCCGTCTCGTTGACGACCTGACCGCCGCCGAACTGGGTGGTCGCGACGTTGTTCTTCAAGCCATCGAGGGGAAACAGAATGCCCCAGCGCAGCTCGCCGAAGAACCCGTCTTCGGTCTCGTAGCGGGCGCCCGCGTTGATCTCGATGCCGAGGTTCGGGTCGCCGGCGAACGAGGCGCTCGCAGACGGCGTCGACGACGCGTAGATGGCGCGCGAGTAGATGAGCGCCGCGAACACGTTGAACCCGTCGGCGATGCGGTAGCTCGCGTTCGGCTTCAGGTACACCGAGTCGGTGATGCCGCCGAGAAGCTCGCGGTACAGAATCATGTCGGTGCGGTAGGCGCGGTTGAAGCGAAAGTTCTCGATGTCGTCGTCGGTGCAGGTGACGCCCGGCGTGCACGCGTACTGCCGGCCGTCGATGTCGCCCGGCTGCGTGTTGCCGTTCGGGCCCCTCGACTGCCGGCGCGACCGAATGCCGAAGCCCGGCGCCTTGTCGCCCGACGCGAAGCCGACCTCGAGGCCAATCTTGAGCGCCTGGTCGAGCAGCCGCACCTCGGCCTGCAGCAGCGCGCCGAACTGCATGATGCCGAGGTTCTGCTGGCCGGTCTCGGTCATCGCCTGGCCCGTGAGCGCGCGGTTCGTGATGTCACCGAGAATCGCGGCGCCTTCGAACTCGATGCGAAACTCTTTGCGTTCGACCTTCAGCCACACGTCGGGAATGAAGAGCTTCGCGAACCGCTGCACGTACACACCCGACGGCGCGTTGAGGCTCTCGTCGACGAACGGGTTGCCGTAATAGTCTTGCGGGTCGTTCTTCTGCCACCGGTGCTCGAAGCGAACGCCGAAGTTGAAGACCGTCTGACCCGCCTCGAGCTTCGCGCGCGCCTGGCTCTCGGTGTCGCGGCGGGCGGCGGCGATGATCAGCGCGTGCGCGTCGTCGGAGTTCGAGAGATCGATCGGCGCGCCCGTATCGCGGGTCGTCTGCGGCCCCTCGATGTTGAAGTCGATCATCGGCGAGATGTACCAACCGGCCACCGGCTCGGCGACGAACATGATGCGGTCGACGTTGTCGCCGAGGTCATCATCGAGGCGCGTGCCGTCGTTGTGGAGCATGCCCATGCCCCAGTGGCTGCCCATGCGGCCGAAGCGCAAGATGCCGACCGGCGTCGAGACCTCGCCCCAGATGCGCTTCACGCGAATCGAGTCGGTCAGCGCGTTGATGCCGCTCGACTGAGGCAGCTGCGACTGCGAGAAGAGCCCGAACTCGTCACGGTCCCACGCGTAGCCGGTCGCGAGGCCGCGCGAGAACGCATAGTCCGGCGTCGAGCCGAACATCGTGTTGTCGAGCATGTCGATCTGCGTACGAATTCGAACTTCTTCGCTGATGTTGAACGTCGGCTCGAAGCGGAACCGCATGTTCACGCCGGCGATGGTGCGGTCGCGCGGTGAAGCGGGCGAGCGCGGGA
>JAEUJP010000159.1 GCA_016793725.1 Myxococcaceae bacterium
CAGGCCCGCGCTTCGGACTTCAAGGTGGCCCGCCGCAGGTGCGCGGGCAGCTGCAGGTCGAGGCGCGCACCCGTACCTGGCAGCGCGTCGAGCGGCAGGGCGACCAAGACGTGTACCGCCAGTCGATCGAGTCGCGCGCGAGTGACCAGGGAAAAATCAGCGGTCAGCGCCGCGTGCGTCTGGGGGTCACCGACCGAGACGAGATCAGCCGCACGGTCGAGGTCGAGCAGCGCGTGCCCGCGGGGACACCGCCCGACCGGGTGCCGACCAACTGGTCGGCGCTCAACCGCCCGCTCGAGATGCCCGACGGCGGTGAGCTGCGCATTCGTGGCTCGCATGCGGTGAAGAACACCAGCGGCATCGAGGTGCCGGTCTCGCGCCTCAACGCCGGCGTCGACACCGCGGTCGAACGCCTCAACGCCTCGGAGCTGCGGGTGCGCCGAGACGGCCAGCACGTCGAGGTGACCCAGATCGACGAGTCTCGCTTAGTGCGCACCGGGCGCGTGGGGGCATCGGCCAACGTCATCGGCACCGGCCCGAACGCCGCCGGAGGCATGACGGGCGCGGAGCTCCGCGGTGGCCGGCAGCACGACGAGGTCGAGCGTGTCGAGCGCACGGCACGCTTCGATCTCTCCACCGACACGGGGCGCGCCGCGTATCAACGCTTCCTCGACACGCGGCAGCTGCCGTCGCGCGCCGAACCGGGTGTCGACAACGTGGCGAGCCGCTCGACCCGGCGGTCAGAGACTTCGTGGGTTGGGCGCGCCGAGGCGAACGCCCCTGCGGTGGGTCTGCGCAATGACGGCCGCCAGGTCGGTGCCTACCGCGACGACACCACCACCCGTCGCGCCGACGGCACCGAAGAGCGCGTTCGCACCACCGGCGTCGAAGGGGGCAACACCGTCGTCTCTGAAATCACCGGCAACGGCGGTACCGAGGTGCGCATCGACCTGCGCAACCTCGACGCCGGCGCGCGCAACCTGCTGCAGCAGGCGTTCGGCGGCCGCCGTGACCCGGCAGAGCGCGGCGACTTGAGCCTGCGCTTCACCCCAGAACAGTTCGAGGCGCTTCGCCGCCGAATCGATGTCGACGCGATGGGCCGGCCACAGCAGCCGCCCACGCCCGCCGCCAGCCTGGTCGAGCGCATTGTCGCGATGCCGCACGGCGAGCTCGCCATGCGGCTCGCGCAGGCGGTGTCGCGCGATCGGCAGCCGATCGCCGGGCAGCGGGTCGTGCATTGACGGTTACTGCGCCTCGAAGCGCTCATAGACGCCGTCGCGGCGCATCTGCGCGATGACGGTCTCGACAATCGAGCCCACCTTGCTGCCGAAGCTCTGCGGGTTGAGCGTCGACGTGAGGCCGCTCCACAGCAGCGAGTCGCGCTGCAGGTCGTAGACGTCGGTCTCGTAGTAATACGTGTCGTCGACGGCGACGAAGCCGGGGTCGTGCCACGTGTTGAAGCCGAAGCCCCACACCGGCGCGAACCCGTTCATGCCCCAGGGGTTGATGCCCGCAGGGGCCATCAGCGGTCTCGCCATCACGGGCCCACCGGGGACCCAACGTTGATCTCGCACGCGCTCGACGAATCGCACCACCACCGCCCCGTCGAACCCCTCGGCCAGGAGCTGCTCTCGAGCCAGCTCGCCGTTGGCGGTCAACGTCTGGCTGCGGGGGTGAGTGTGCGCCGCGATGGTGTTCTGACTGCCGAGCGCGGCGGCGAACGCCACCTCGGCGTTGCGCCGCTGCGGCTCGTTGTTCACGAACACGAACAGAAACACACGCTTGAAGTCTCGATAGCGGGTGGGCGCCGTCGGGTCGAACCAGTGGTTCTCGAGGTTCGACGTGGTAGCGCAGCCCGAGAGCGCGGCGAAGAACGAGAAGACGAGTGCACGAGCCATATGAACCACCTTGCAGCTGCGAGCGGGTGCGGCACTCAGAAAAACCCCTCGACCACCTTTCGACGGTTGTCATTTCTGACAGTAGAAATCTCCTCTCGAGTTTGCGTCATTTCGAAAACCTGCCGGACCGCGTACCTTGTGCAGCATGAACTCGCAACGAGCGCAGTCGTGGGTCGAAGCTCATTCGTCGCACAGCGACGCGCGGCACCGAGCCGACGCCGAGCCGCTGCCTGCGGTGTTCGTGCTCGAGCCGCACATGTGCGCGGCCGCAGCGCTCGTCGCCGAGTGGGACCCGGTGGCGACGGTTCAGCTCCCGAACGTGACGCGCTGCCCCGATCAGCTTGGCGTGAGGGGCTCGTTGCTGCATGCGATCGAGGTGATGGGCGCCCGCACCCTGGTGATGTGCGGCGAAGGTGCCGGCCCGCCGTCGTACGGCGGCGGCGTCGAGCACGTCTTCACGGGGTGCCAGGCGCTGCTCGATGACGAGTGTATGGGGCCGCTGCTCAGCTGCGGCGCCGTGGTGCTCGAGGTGTTGTGGTTCGACACCCGGGGCGACGGCCTTCACCGGTGGAACCCGGCGGGCGGCGGCTTCAAGCTGCTGTCGGCGGCGAGCACCGCCGAGCTCGTCGCCGAGCTCAGGTCGCGCTGAAGCTCGCGAGCTGTCGCCTCACCGCCGCTTCAGCACCCACAGGCTGTGCCACGGGCCGGCAGGTCGGTCGAGCTCGACCTCGAGGCCTGCGGCCTGAACGCACGCGAGTATGTCGCTCGAGTGGTACATGCGCGACTGACCGTTCGCGACGCATGCGAAGTACAGCGACGTGCCGTGAAGGGCGATGCGAGACGGCGCGCGCCGCTGTCGGTCGCAGTACGGCTCGACGACGTACACGCGGCCCGTCGGGCTCAACGCAGCAGCGGCGCGCTCGAGCAGGCTCTGCACGAGCGGCTCGGGGAAGCAGTCGAGCAGCTGGCACAGCCACACGCTGTCGAAGCCTCTCGGGAAGCTCGCGGAGACATCACCCAGGTCGATGGCGACGGTCTCGAACTTTTCCGGGTCACCCTCGGCGGCGACGTGGCGCCGCGCGAGCTCGAGCTGCCCGGGGTGGTCGAGGCCGGTGACGCGCATCGACTGCGTCGCGAGGGCAGCGAAG
>JAEUJP010000214.1 GCA_016793725.1 Myxococcaceae bacterium
CAAGAGCTGGGCGATGAGCCCGAAATGAGCCGATGCACCTTATTGAGACGGTAGGAGTCAGCCCCAGACCCACTACCAAAGTACTCGTACTGCGTGATCGGCGCCTCGGAGCCGACATCACAGTCTGTCGACGAGAGACTACTCACCAGACACGGGCCGTGAACTTCGAGGGTCCGGCCGAGCGGATCCGCGCTGCCGCCGCTGCACACGCGCGAGGTGAAGTAGAAGGTGCCGATGAAGCGCTCGACGGTCGAGAATGTGCCGGTGCCCTCGTCGAACGCCTGCGTGTAGCCCCGGCGAATGACGCCTTTGAGGCGATTCGTCGCCGTGTCGTAGAAGTAGTTGGTGCTGCTCTGCTGCCCCGTTGAGAGCACTGACGCACGCTCGTCGAGCACCTTGAGCTGCGGGAAGCCGCGCGGCGTCTGCCCCACGCTGCCGTAGTCGTAGTTGTGGTTCGTCGTCTCGAGAGCGCCGGTGCCATTCGAGCTCGTCGCGCCTTTGAAGGTGGTGGTGGTCTCGAAGGGAAGAGTGGCGAGCACTCCGCCGAACGTGCTTGAGCTCGGCACCGAGGCCGTCCTTCCGTTCCAGGCGCCACCGCCGCCATCGGGGTAGACCTTCTCTTGCTGTGTGTTGCCGCGCGCGTTGGCTGATGGCGATCTGATCCGACTCGTTGATGGCCATCAGCGAGGCCGCGCGCTGGCTGGTTGATGGGCGCAGGGTTACGCGGCCTCTGCTTCCTCGGCGGCCGTGACGCGCGAGACGACGTCTCGTTCGACGAGCTTCTTCTTGCGGCGTGCGGCTTCGCGCAGTGCGAGCGTCGCGAGCCGGTCGAGGTCTCGATGGGCGCCGTCGGCGCCTTCGTGCAGCATCGCGACAGCGTCCGAGGTGAAGACTTCCTTTTCGCAGCCGACGAGCTCAAGGCGCTTGCGGATGTATTCAGCGGTGTCGTCGGGCGTGAGCTTGCCGATGGCGACGTAGCGCGCAAGCCGCGAGGCGAGACTTCGGTTCCGACGCATTGCGAGACGGGCACCCAAGTCAGGCAGGCCGACGAGCACGAGCGAGAGCAAGGCCTTCGAGTCCCACTGGTAGTTGAGCAAGATGTGCAGATGGTCCAGCACGTCCTGGTGCAGCAGATGGGCCTCGTCGAGCAGGAAGACCGGGTGGCAGCGTTCGCGACCGAGCTCTTCGACGTGCTGGCTGACCGCCCAAAACACCGCGGCCGCCGTCGCCGATGGCGAGAGCCCAAGTGCGAAGCAAAGCTGGCGGTAGAAGTCGCGGCGACCCAGCGTCGCGTTGTGACAGTACGTGAGCTTGAAGCCGGCCTGCGGCAGGCGTTGGCGAATGGCGCGCAGCACGCACGTCTTTCCGACACCGGGCTCGCCAGTGAGCAATACGGACTCTCTGTCTTTGAGCGCCTCGCAGACTTCGTCGATGAGCGACACCTTCGACGAGGGTAGCCACAGCTTGTCGTCGGGAATTTCCTTCGAGAAGGGCGCGCTCGAGAAGCCGAAGTGCGCCAAGTACGACGTGCTCATGACTCATCACCTTTCTTGCCGACTGCCTTGTTCAACTGCGCCTTGGGTGGGTCAAAAGCCGAGTGCTGGGGCATTTCTTCGCCGAGCCGGTCGAGTCGCCGCTCACGTCGGCGCTTGCCGTTCGCGACGGCGTCGACCGGATGCAGCTCGACCCGCCGCATCTCGAATTCGGCCCAGGGCTTCTCATTCAAGTCGACGAGACACCGGCACAGCGTGACGAGCCGGCCAGCGAGGTGGACACCGTCGAGCTCGTAGTCGACGCCATCGACTGAGAGGGTTCCGTCGCGATGCACGCGCCGACGTTTTCGTACGGTGAGCGCCTCACGCAGCTTTGCCTCGTCGAAGCCGTCGGCCTTTTTCTCGAAGCTACGGAAAACGGCCCAAGGTGTCTGGCCCAGCAGCCCAGCGTGTGCAGCCTGGTGGTAGTGCGTGTCGACGAAGGCCCACATCCGCACGTTGACGTCGTGCAGGCTGGTGACGTCGGCGGCGAGGAAGTCGAGACAGCCTTCGCGCAGCGTCCGCCAGAAGCGTTCCATCTTTCCACGCGCGGGCGCGTCGTAAGGCCTCGCGTGCAAGAGCGCGGTTCCGATGCGGGCGCACGCGGTGGCCAGCGTCTCGCCGCGGTAGGTGGCGCCGTTGTCGAGGTACACCGCGTCGGGCGGGCCGTGCTTGCGCAGCGCGCGCACCAGCAGGCCGAGCATGTCGACTTCGCGCTCGGCGTGATGCGCCTCGAGGGCGATGACGTACCTCGACGCGTCGTCGAGCAGCGCGTGCACGCGCAGCGGCCTGGCCTTGCCGTCGATGTACAGCGCGCGGCCGTGACAGACGTCGCCGTGCCACAGTGCCATCGGGCGTTCCGCCTGCCAGCGCAGCCGGTGCCTGCCAGTGTGGCCGCCGATGCGCAGGCCCACGCGGTCCAGTCCGGCCTCGGCGAAAAGCCGGCGGACCGTGCTCGCCGACACCGAGTCCTTCTGCAGGCGGCCATCGTTCTCGAGCGTCCTGAGCATCAGCGACACCGAGGCCGAGGGGTATTCTTTGCGGATGTCGAGCAGCAGTTGCCGCTGTTCGGGCTTGAGCTCTTTCGCGCGGCCCTTGTCGCTGCGCGGGCGAGGCATGAGCCCCTTCAAGCCCTTCTTCTTGAAGGCGTAGTACCAGCGCTCGAGCGTCGGCACCGAGAAGGTGCGCGCGGTCTTCGACTTTGGTGGGACGAAGCGCTTCTCGGACAGCTCATCGAGCGCGGCCCGCAGCTTCCCTGCCTCGAGCTCGGCCTGCGTCAGCGCGCCGATGACGCCGTGGCGAAAGACAGCGACTGCTTCCTGGTGGTTCTTCGGCTTCAGCTCGTCCATCGGCACCGCCCTCTGCGTCAGTGAGGTCGGCACCGTCGCCTTTGGCGCGCGTCTTCGGCAGGGGGCTGTCGGGTGGGGCGCCTTCTTCGAGGCCGACGTCGTGCTCGCGCTGGTGCGGCCCTCAGCCAGCGCGCGCGGCCCCTTCGAAGGCAGCGGCCTCGAGCGGCGACAGGCCCGGAGGCCCGAGCGCTGCCAGCGTCGTCGCGGCGCGCTCGGCCACCCTCCACGGCGGCCAGTCTTCCGGCACCACGCGCACCCCGGGGAACAGCCGACGCTCGCGCACGGCGCCGAGCCAGTCCAACAACGCGTCCCATCTCGTGCCGCTGCCCTCGCCAAACGTCTTCCACGCGCTCAGTCGCGCGCGAATCGCCCGCTGAGCGATGTGGCGCACGCCGAGCAGCACGAAGGCGAGCGCCATCGTCGAGGCCAGGTACAGCCGCTTCGTCAGTACGCTCGCCGGCGCCACCGTCGTCGTCGCGCCGCACGCCGTGCACCGGAAGCGTCGCACCTTCAACTCGCGCACCGCCGACTCGCCGTTTGGCTCGAGCGGTCCCCGCAGCTGGCGGCACCGCGAGCCGTGGCCGTGAAGGCCCAATGCCCCGCCGACTGGCCTCGCCGCGTTCCCGCACGCCGGGCACTTCGCCGGTCTGGCGTCATCGACCGACGGCTGCTCGGTCAGCCACGACTTGACCTCAACCGCACTTCGGATGATTCCTCGACTGCCTCGTTCCACTCCCAAGTGTTCACGGGGCACCGAGCTCGGGCGTGTTGCAGCACGCCCAGCTCACCTTCATTCGGTGGCGGTCATCGCCAGACCCCTCTCCCAGCCGAACTGCTACCTCATGTCGGGTGCGCGCCTGCGCGCGGCGTCGCCGTGCTCGGCGCGCACCACCGCACAGTCCGTGACCATCACCGCGCAACTTCGACGATGGTCTCCTGGCGACCGACCATCAACCAGGCCGCGCGCCAACGCCCGCAGATCGATCAAACAGCGTGCGCGCTAACACTGACGCGACGTGATGACGGAAAGTACGCGTACCAGACGAAGAGGGGCGTCACCCTGGTGTTGACCGCGGCGCAGCTGACGCGGCGCCTCATCAGCCTCATCCCTCCTCGC
>JAEUJP010000247.1 GCA_016793725.1 Myxococcaceae bacterium
CAAGAGCTCCTACTACGTGGGGCTGATGCTCGTGATCTTCCCGGTCAACGTGCTCCTGCCGTGGCGGTCGTTTCACGCCGCCCTCAACTCGCTCGCCGCCGTCGGCGTCTACTTCGTCGCGAACCTCGCCTTCGGCGGCCCCTTCGAGCTGGCCCAGGTCGTCAACAACCTCTACTTCTTGCTCTCGACCGTCGTGCTCGTCGTCGCGATGAGCGAGACGCGCTACCGCCTGCTGCAGCAAGAGTACCGGTTGCGCGCCCAGCTCGAAGACACCAACGCCACGCTCGAGACCTCACGCGCCGACCTGAAGCTCGCCCGCGACAAGCTGTGGAGCGAGATGGAGGTCGCCCAGCGCATTCAGACCGCCCTGCTGCCGAAGAACCGCCGCCTCGGCGCGTACGAGGCAGAGGCCGTCATGCGCCCTGCTGAAGAGGTCGGCGGCGACTACTACGACTTTCTCGAGACCAAGACGGGCGAGCACTGGGTCACGGTCGGCGACGTCTCGGGGCACGGCGTCGAGTCGGGCCTCGTGATGATGATGACGCAGACCACCATCGCGACGCTGGTGAATGACCTGCCCGGCCGCAAGCCGAGCGACGTCTTCGTGCACACGAACGCCGTCATTCGCGAGAACGTCTCGCGCCTCGGCGGCACCCGCTACATGACGCTCAACGTCATGCGCCTCGAAAAAGACCAGTTCACCGTCGCCGGCAAACATCAGGACATTCTGGTCTGGCGCGCCGGCGCCGATCGCGTCGAGACCATCTCGAACCAGGGCACGTGGATCGGGGTGGTCGACGACGTGCGCGCCGCCGCCGAAGATCAGATCGTGCCGGTTCGTATGGGCGACTGGGTGCTGCTCTACACCGATGGCGTCACCGAAGCCTGCAACGCCCGCGGCGAGTTCTTCGGCGAAGACCGCCTGCGCAAGTCGTTCGCCCGCATCGCCGGCAAGGTCTCGCTGCCGCGCGCCGTCGCCGAAATTCTCGACGAGGTACGTCAGTTCGCTACACGCATCGACGACGATCAGACCCTCGTGCTGCTGAAGCGCGTCGAGTAGTGTCCGCCGCACTGATGCACGGTCTCGCGCTGGGTGATCTCAACATCGACGTCCAGGAGCTCCCTGGGAAGCTGGTTCAAGTCTGGAAGGGCTCGTCGAACCTTCGCGACCCGGCGTCGGGCCTGCGCCCCTTTCTCGAGCTCGCCGTCGCCGAAGCCGCGACGCGCAAGCTCCAGCTCGAGTGTCACTTCGAAGACCTCGGCCACTTCAACTCGTCGACCGTCGCCACCCTGCTGCGCTTCATCGAGAAGGCCGGCCAGAAGAACGTGAAGCTCGTGCTCTTCTACAACGGCTCACAGCGCTGGCAGGGGCACAACTTCGAGGCCATCGCCCTGCTCAACCGCACCGGCAGCATGGTCGAAGTGCACCGCGTCGACGCGGGCCGCGCGCCCGAGCGCATGAGCTGACGCTCATTCGATTCAACTGAGCTGGGGATCAGGCGCCGACGAAGTTCACCGACGCGGTGCCGCCGGCCTCGAGCGGGCGCATCGCGCGCTTCAGCGCATCGAACGACAGTGTCTGCCAGCGCGCGCTGGCGTCGTAGCGAACCGTCAGCTTGAGGCCGCGGTCTTGGGCCGAGGTGATCAGCTGAATGAGCACCGCGATGGTCGACGAGTTGAAGTGCTCGACGCGCTCGAACCGCATCTCGATGGCGGCGCTCTTCTCTCTCGCGTAGCTGAAGAGCTGATCGAACCACGGGTGCAGCACGCTCGCCGGGTTGCGGTTGTTGCTGCGCCCCAGCCACGTCGCGACGAGCACGCCGGGCGTTCGCTCGTCGACTTCGATGGTCAAGTCACCCGCCTGCAGGTTCACCATTCGCGCGCCATGAAACCCTATTGCCACCCGACTGTCAGCTATCCTCCCCTCGACTGATGGGGCTCTGGGAGGCGCTCGGCCAGGAAGCAGCAGAAGGCGACACGCTGTGGGTGCTCGCCGGCTTTCTCATCTCGACCGTCGCCTCGCGCGCGTTCGCGGCGAAGCTCCAGCAGCCCCGCTTCAGGTCGCTCGGGTTTCTGCTCGTCGTTCACCTCGTGTGCTGGGTCGTCGCCGCCGGCTCGCGCGCCTTCGGGAGCGACCTCTACAAAGACCTGCGCGCGCCCGGCATCGTCGCCGGGGCCGTCGTGCTCGTCGGCAGCATCGCGGCCGTGCTGTTCAACGTGCTGTTGCCGCGCCTGCGCGTCGAGACGCCGCGCATCGTGCAAGACGTGCTCGTCGCCATCGTGTCGGTGGTGGCCGGCGTCGCCGTCGCCTCGCGCGCGGGGGTGAACCTGTCGGGGCTCATCGCCACGTCGGCGGTCTTCACGGCGGTGCTCGGGTTCTCGCTGCAAGACGTCATCGGCAACGTGGCGGGCGGGCTCGCGCTGCAGGTCGACCACAGCATCTCGGTGGGCGACTGGGTGAAGGTCGGCGACGTCACCGGCAAGGTCACCGAAATTCGCTGGCGCTACACCGCGCTCGAGACCCGCAACTGGGAGACGGTGCTGGTGCCGAACGCGGTGCTGATGAAGTCGAACGTGCAGGTCATCGGCCGCCGCCAGGGCCAGCCGAAGTACCAGCGCCGCTGGGTCTACTTCAACGTCGACTGGCGCTATCAGCCGTCAGACGTCATCACGTGCGCAGTGACCGCGGTGAAGAACGCGCGGCTCGAGCGTGTCGCGACCGAGCCGCCGCCGAGCTGCGTGCTGATGGAGATGAGCGAGAGCTACGGGCGGTACGCGGTGCGCTACCACCTCACCGACCTCGCGATCGACGACCCGACCGACAGCGAGGTGCGCACGGTCGTGTACTTCGCCCTGCAGCGGGCCGGCATGCAGCTCTCGATTCCCGCCCACGCGGTGTTCCTCACTGAAGACTCGGCCGACCGCCGCGAGGTGAAGTCGAAGCGGCAGCTCCAGCGCTCGGTGCGCCTGCTCGACCTGCTCGACCTGTTCGACGACCTCACCGCCGACGAGAAGCTGAAGCTCGCTGAAGGCCTCAAGCACACGCCGTTCGCGAGCGGTGAGGTGATGACGCGGCAGGGCGCCGAGGCCCACTGGCTCTACGTGATGGAAGAGGGCGCGGCGTCGGTGCGGGTCGCCGAGGGCGGCATCGAGCGTGAGGTGGCCACCATTCATGCGCCGTCGTTCTTCGGCGAGATGTCGCTGATGACCGGTGAGCCGCGCTCGGCCACCGTCGTAGCCGTCACCGACACCGAGTGCTTTCGACTCGAGAAGTCGACCTTTCGCGACGTGCTGCAGGCGCGCCCGGCGCTCGCCGAGAAGCTCGCCGAGGTGTTGACCCGCCGCCGCGCCGAGCTGCTCGCGGTGCGTGAGGGCGTGAGCGCCGAGGCGAAGCTCAAGCAGCTGCGCGGCAGCGAGACCGATCTGCTCGAGAAGATTCGCGGGTTCTTCGGCCTCAGCGGGTGAGCCGCCGCAGACGGGTGCTCCGCGGTCGATCACCGATACCGACGCGCCGTCGTACCGACCGCGAAACTTCATGGCGGCAACGGTTCGAGGCTCTTGGTCACGGTGTCGCACACGCGAGTCATCCGGCTGTGGCGGCTCGGCGGCTTCCTGGGTTGCGTGGCGAAGTGCACCCGACCGCGCCCCAGGCGCGGCCTCGACCCGTGAGAAGTTCCCTCGGCTAACATGCTGGCCTCATGAAACCTCCATCTGCACCGCCACGTGCGGCGACGCCGCGAGAGTCCGATTCGCCCGTCGAGACGCGGTTGACAGAGGCACAACTTCGTGAGCTCACCGATTCGCTGCCGCACCTCGTGTGGACGTGTCTTGCCGCGGGCCCGTGCGACTACTTGAGCCGCCAGTGGGTCGAATACACCGGCATTCCAGAGACGGAGCAGCTCGGCTACGGCTGGCTGCAGCAGCTGCACCCCGACGACCGGACTCGCGTACAGAATGAGTGGTCGGGAACAGTGGGGCAGGGCGTTTCTTTCGATATCGAGTTTCGAATTCGGCGCGCAGATGGGGCTCACCGTTGGTTCCGAACGCGGGCGATTCCACTTCGCGCCGTGAGCGGTGAGATCGTGAAGTGGTACGGCTCCAATACCGACATCCACGAATACAAGACGGCGCAAGCCGAGATCCTTAACCTCAATGAGACTCTCGAACGACGCGTCGTCGAGCGCACCGCCGAGCTCAGTGCCGCGAATCGTGATCTCGAAGCCTTCAGCTACTCGGTCGCGCACGATCTGCGCGCACCGCTGCGTGGCATGGCCGGCTTCGCGGCCGTGCTCGTCGACGACTGGGGCGCGAAGCTCGATGCCGAGGCAACAGGGTACCTGAAGAAGATTCAAGAGAACGCGCAGGGCATGGGCCGGCTCATCGATGCGCTGCTGGCGCTGGCGAGCCTCGGTCGCAGAGAGGTCAAGCGTGAGCCAGTCGACCTCGAAGCCATCGCACGAGGCATCACCGCCCGACTTGCCGCCGCTGAACCGAGTCCTCCGACCAAAGTCATCACGAGCGCGGGGCTGAACACGCTCGCCGACGTGACCCTGGTCTCGAACCTCCTCGAGAATCTCATCGGCAACGCTTGGAAGTTCACGCGCAAGGCGGTCTCGCCTTGCGTCGAGGTCGGCATGACGGAAGCCATCTCGCCACGGGTCTTCTTCGTTCGTGACAACGGCGCCGGCTTCGACATGGCCCACGCGAAGAAGCTGTTCGAGCCGTTTCAGCGGCTGCACCCGCACAAAGAATACCCGGGAACGGGCGTGGGGCTCGCGAGCGCAAGACGCATCGTCGAACGCCACGGCGGGAGCCTCTGGGCAGAAGCAAGCCCGGGTGCGGGAGCGACCTTCTACTTCACACTGGCTGGCAAGCCGTGAAGCGCATTCTGCTCATCGAGGACAATTCGAGCGACGAGGTGTTGACCGTTCGCGCGCTGAAGAAGGCAAACGTCGCGAACGAGATCATCGTTGCAAGAGACGGCCAGGAAGCACTCGACTACTTGTTTGCCGCCAACTCACACCAAGGCCGTGACTTGCTGGATCTCCCGGCGCTGGCGCTGCTCGACTTGAACCTGCCGAAGGTAGACGGCCT
>JAEUJP010000264.1 GCA_016793725.1 Myxococcaceae bacterium
CGCCGACCCGGCCGGCATCGCGTTCTTCGGCCGCATCATCGCGTTCTGCCACGACGCGTACGAAGACCTGATGCGCGACCGCGGCGTGCCGCTGCACGAGCTCGTGACCCAAGGTGAGATCGGGCTGCCGCTCGCGAACGCGAGCGCCGACTTCTTGCGCCCGCTGCCACACGGCGCCGACGTGACCGTCGAGGTGCGCGTCGCCGAGCTGAGAGAGAAGGGCTTCACGCTCGAGCACACCGTCATCGGGCCCGGCGGCGACCCGCACGCGCGGGTGAAGACCGTTCACGTCGCGATCTCGCGCGCCACGAAGCGCCCCATTCCGCTGCCCGAGCGCATCGCAAAAGCACTCAACGAGGAGGCACCATGAGCATGGCCAACTTCACCGCTGCACACCGCGCCGCACTGTCGCTCTTGTCGGACGAGATCGTCGCCGTTCGCAAGGGCGTCGAGATCGCCGCCGCCGACATTCCCGGGCCGGGTGGGGCGGCTGCGCGGCTGATGGTCGAGCGCCCGGGCAAGATGGTGCGCCCGCTGCTGGTCGGCCTGGTGCACCGGTCGCTGGGCGGCGCGGGCGGCAAGGCGTGCTCGGACGCGGCGTCGCTGGTCGAGGTGATTCACCTCTCGACGCTGCTGCACGACGACGTCATCGACGAGGCGGCGATGCGGCGGGGGGCGCCTTCGGCGGCGTTCGCGGTGGGCAACGCGGCGGCGGTGCTGGGCGGTGATGCGCTGGTGGTGCGCGCGATCGACGCGTCGAACCGCATCAGCGGCGCGGCGCTCGAGCGCACGCTGTACGCGCTGCACCGGCTCGTCACGGGCGAGCTCGTGCAGCTGAAAGACCGCACCGACATCACCATCACGGCGGCGCGGGCGCGTGAGGTCGCGACGCTGAAGACCGGGGCGCTGATGCGCCTGTGCGCCGAGCTCGGCGCGCTGACGGCGGGCAGGTCGCTCGAAGAGGCCGTGAAGCTCGGCGAGGTGTTCGAGGGTCTCGGTGTGGCGTTTCAGGTGGTGGATGATCTATTGGATCTGACCGGAGACGAGGCCACCGTGGGCAAGGCGGTGGGCAAAGATTTGACCCAGGGCACCATCAGCTACCCCGTCGCGCTCGCGTTGGATCATGCGCCCCTGCACCGCCGCGCCCTCGGCCGCGCGTACTGCGACAAGGCGGGCGAGGTGCGAATCGGCAAGCTCGTGCAGCACGCGCTGGTGCGCACGAACGCGCTGGCGCTGTCTCTGCAGGTCGTCGAGCGCGAGCTCGGCCCCGTCACGAGTCTGATCGCCGGTCTGCAGCCCTCGGTCGCGAGAGACACGCTGCAGTCGGTCTGCGCGGCGATGGGGCTCCGTGGCAGCTGAGGCAGAGAGCCCGAAGAAGCTGTCGCCCGTACAAGAGGCGAAGCTGCAGGTCGCCGAGCAGCTCGGCGCGCTGATGGAGTTCTGGGGCTTCAAGCGCGCGCTCGGCCGCATCTGGGCCGTGCTGTACCTGTCTGACCACCCGCTGACCGCCGCCGAGCTGGGCGATGAGCTCGAGCTGTCTCCGAGCGCCATCTCGCTCGCGATCACCGAGCTGAAGCGGTGGGGCGTGGTGCACGAAGACATCTCGCTGTCGACGCGCACGCGCCGCGCGCAGACGTACCGGGCCGAGCGCGACGTGTGGCACATGGTGAACAACGTGTTTCGGCAGCGCGAGCTGCCGCTCATCGTTCGCTCACAAGAGGTCATGAAGGCGTCGATCGCGCGCCTCGAGTCGCTGCCGAGCACGCCCGAGCTTCGTCACGCCGTGAAGGCGCTGAAGACCTTGAGCGCGCTCACCGGCGCCGCGCGCGGCATGCTCGAGACGCTGCTCGCGACCGGCAAGCTCAGCGCCGACGCGATTCGGAAGATCGTCGGCTGAGCCCGCGCACGAGCGCGAGCAGCACCATCGCGCCGACCCCGCCCACCGCGCTGCAGCCGCCGCCGCCGCCCGGGTCGCTCGTACCTCCGGCCGTGCTCCCCGTGCCGCCTGCGGTCGCGGCCGTGCCGCCTGCCGTGCCCGAGCCGCCCGCGGTTGCTCCGCCGGCGGTGCCACCCGAGCCGCCCGCGGTCGCGCCCGAGCCGCCCGCGGTCGCTCCGCCGGCGGTGCCACCCGAGCCGCCCGCCGTCGCGCCGCCCCCCGCACTCGCTCCCGAGCCACCGGCCGTTGCGCCGCCGCCCGCCGCGCCGCTGCCGCCGCCGGTGCCGCCGACGACGGTGCAGGTGCCCGCCGCCTCACAGCTCGGGCGGCCGCTCTGCGCCGTGCACGAGCCGGTGTTCGGCGTCTGCCCGGGGCAGCACGTTCGGTTCATCGTGCCGCAGCCCGGGTTCGTGTTCCACGTCACGCAGAAGCCGCCCGCGCCGCACTGGGCCGCCGTGTCACAAGCGACGCAGCCCCCCGCTTCGGCGTCGAACGAAACAGCCAGCACCGCGACGACTGCCAACCCCCAGAACGTTTTCATGGCAGGCGAAGCTACCCGCCGAGCACGAGCCGCGCGAGTTTCAGCGGCTCGTCGATGCCCTTCACCTTCGCCTCGAACCGCTCGGCGACCGACACGCCGGCGGGCACGGTGCCAGCGAGCTCGGTGGTCAGCACGATCTGCCGCCCGCTCGCGAGGTGCTGCACGCGCGCCGCCGTGTTCACCGTCTGCCCGAAGTAGTCGAGCACCCCGTTCGCCGTCACGATGGTGCACGGCCCCGCGGCCACGCCGAGCTTCACGTCGAGCGCGACGGCCGCCGGCTTCGCCGCCTGAAACGCCGCCCAGCCGCGCACCGTCTCGGCCGCCGCCTCGACCGCGTTCGCCGGCTCTGCGAACACCGCCATGATCGCGTCGCCCATCGTCTTCACCACCGTGCCGCCGTGCCGCTCGACGATGCCGCGACCGTACTCGAGACAGTCGGTCACGATGCCGAACGCCGCCGCGTCGCCGAGCCGCGAGTAGAGCGCCGTCGAGCCCACCAGGTCGCTGAACAGAATCGCCACCCGGCCGACCTTCAGCACGAGACCCGGCCTCAAGGCGGCGCTGCCGAACTGCGCGCGAAACTCGGGCAGGCTGCTGACGAGCACCGCGGTGGCGGCGTTGAACTCCCACTCGACGCGCTCGAGCTTCGCGTGGCCGGGCGCCTCGGGGGCCGTGACCGAGATCTCACCCCCGGCGGCCACCTCGATCTGCGCAGGCAGCCTCGCTGGAACCGAGACCTGCGCCGGCCCCGACTCACCGACGTCGACGAGCGAGGTCGCGCCGCCCTGCACGAACAGCCGGTAGCGCCCCGGCACGTCGGCGGCGCGCAGCTTCGCGGCGACGCCGGGCGCGAACAGCGCCTGCGACACCACGTGCGGCTTCAGGCGCGGCCCGCCGATGCAGTAGGGCCGCAGATCGATGCGGCGCAGCGTCGCGTGCGGGCTGAACGTCGCCTCGACGGCGCGGTCGAGATCGACGTCGAACGCGATCTCGCAGAACTGGCAGTGGCTGGTGGCCTCGAGCTCGGCGAGCGAGGGCAGCGACTCCGAGGGGCCGCGGCAGCTGGGGCAGATGAGGCTCCAGTGCAGGTCGGTGAGGCCGGCGCGCACGCCGTCGAGGCAGAGGCGCAAGAGCTCTTGCCGGCCGCGCTGCCAGTCGTCGGCGAGCTCGAACGGGCGAATGCGGCGTACGGCGACGTCGCCGGCGGTGCAGAGGAACTCGACGAGGCGATCGACGAGGGCCGGGTCGTGTCGCTTGCGAAGGCCCGACGCCGCCTTCTCGGCCGCGCCGCGGTCGGCCGGCGACGACGCGAGCGGCACGTCACGCTTCTCGATCGCCGCCTCGTCGCACGCGCGCGCGAACGCGAGAATGCGCTGGTAGATGCCGCGCGAGACGAGCCACGTGGCCGGCCACACCACGAGAAACCGCGGTGTCACCTTCAGCGTCGCGGTGAACAGCGTGCCGCCGCCGGGCGCGTCGGCGAGCAGGTATTCGGCGGCGAGCGCCGCGACGAGCCCGTTGCGCATGACGCGGCGAAACGAGAAGCGCCTCGCCTCGTCCCACTCGTAGGGCTCTTCTTCGTAGTCGACCATCGACGGGCCGACCTGGGCGCGCAGCAGGTAGCGCGCGGCCGAGCTCGCCTGCGCGAGCGGCTGGTAGTCGACCGGCGAGCTGCCGATGAAGCGGTTCAGGCGCTCGGTGTCGGACACGAGCTCCCACAGCCTCGTGCGAGACGAGCGCAGGGAAAGCGTCGTGCGGTGTACGGCCGGAGGCGGCACGCCGCGAAGCTACCTCACGGGTGCGACATGAACAGCCCGTGCTCGCCGGCGAGCCAATAGCCGGTCGAGCTGCCCCACACGGCGAGCGGAGTGTCGGGGATGGTCGAGCCAACCTGCTCCGTCCACCGCGCTCCGTCGAAGTGCAGCGTGCGCAGCGTGGTCGGGCCGCCGAACGTGCCGCGGCACCCGCCCACGGCCCACACGTCGGTCGCGCTCTTGCCGGCCACGCCAGCGAGGCAGAAGTTTTCGGTGTCGGGGAAGGCGGTCTCTGACCACGTCGCGCCGTCGTAACGCCAGATGGAGCAGCTGTAGCTCTCGCACGACACGTCCCACAGGTTGTTCGGCGCCGAGCCCCACAGCGTGCCGTTCGCGGGCGGCGTGGTCGTCGCGACCTGCGACCACAGCGTGCCGTCATAGTGAATCAGCTTGCCCGAGTTGTTCGCGGCCCAGATGTCGTTCGCCGCGAAGCCCCACAGCTGCGAGATCGAGGTCGTGTTGGGAAACGCGAACAGCGTCACGCGCGTGAAGGTGCCGTTCTCGTAGTGGTACAGCACCGTCTGCCCCGACCCGAACCCCGAGCTCGCGTAGCCGGCGAGCCAGAGGTCGCTGCACGACGCGCCCCAGATGCCCGAGAAGACCGTGCCCGACGGCGCCATCGGCACCGCGACCGTCGTCGTCGCCTGGCCCAGCCTCAGGCGGTACGCGGTCGCGCCGCTGAGCGCCCACGCCTCGTTCGGGCCGCAGGCGAAGACCGTGTCCATCATGCCCGTGCCGGCCGACGACCACGCCGTGCCGTCGTAGTGCAGCGGCTCGGTGCCGACCGCCCAGATGTCGTTCGCCGCATGGCCCGAGAGCTTCTTCACGCTGCCGTTCGTCGGCGAGTCGACGAAGTCGCGCCACGTCGTGCCGTTGAACCGGTAGATGATGCCCTGGCTGAGCGACGTGAGCCCGACCGCCCACGCGTCGTTCGCGACGGCCCCGTGCAGGTCAGAGAAGTTCTCGTAGCCGAAGATGGTCGAGCTGCCGACCTTGCGCAGGTAGAAGCCCGAGCCGCTGCCGTTCGAGCCCACGTACCAGGTGTCGGTGTCGTTCGGCGCCCACGCCTTGCGCAGGTAGCTGCTGCCTCCGGTGAGCCATGACCAGGCCGTGCCGTTGTAGCGGTAGATGCCGCCGTACGAGTAGTCGACGGCGCGCAGGTCGCCGGTCGACGCAGACCACAGCTGGTTCATCATCGCGTTGCCGCCGACGACCGTCTGCGCCGCCTGGTCTTGCAGCCACTGCGTGCCGACGCGCGTGAGCATCGTGCCGCCCCGGCCGACGGCCCACGTCTGCGTGCCCCAGCCCCCGACGCCGGTCAGCTCGTCTTGGCGCGCGGGCGTGATGGTCTCTTCGACCCAGGTGGTGCCGTCGTAGCGCAAGATGAGCGACGTGCCGCCGCTGCCGGTCGCGCTGTACTTCTGGCCGACCGCGTACATCTCGGTCGCGCTGCGAGCCCAGATCGCCCGCAGCGACGAGCCCGCAGGCAGCGCCGGCACCCCCGTCGCGTTCGTCCACGTCGTGCCGTCGAAGCGCGCCATCACCACGGTGCCGCCGCGCCCCACCGCCCAGACGTCGTTCGGAGCGCGCACCAGAAAAGCGCTGGGCGTGAACGGCAGCGTGCCCGCCGGGTTCCACCGGGTGCCCTGAAAGCGGTACAGCGCCGTGCCGTTCGCGCCCCACACGTCGTTCGCCGTGACCGCGTGCACGAAGTGCATCGTCGGCTGGTTGCGCGAGTGACGCACCACCCACGGGCCCGGGTCGGCCGCGCACACGTTCGCCGCGCCCGAGAGCTGACACGTGTTCGTGCCCGTGCAGGTGCCGCAGTTCAGGTTTCGCGTCGCGCCGCAGCGGTCGTAGGTCGTGAGCGCGCCGCAGTTGCTGCCGGCCTCCATGCACAGCTCGGCGTTCGTCTCGCCCGCGCAGCCGCACGTGTTCGGTGTGCCCGAGCCGCCGCAGGTGTTGAAGCCGCTGCACGAGCCGCAGCTCGCCACGTTGCGCGTGTTGCCGCAGTTGTCGGTGCCCGAGAGCGCGCCGCACGTGGCGCCCTTGCGCGCGCAGAACTGCGCGTTCGTCTCGGTGTTGCACATGCAGGTGCCCGCCGCAGTGCAGGTGTTGCCGCTCGCGCAGGTGCCGCAGCTCGTGACCGACTTGAAGCGGCCGCAGTTGTCGGTGCCGCTCGCCGCGCCGCAGCTGCGATTCAAGCGCGCGCAGAACTGCGTGTTCGACTCGGACACGCAGGTGCACGTGCCGGCGCTGCAGCTGGTCGGGCTCGTGCACGTGCCGCAGCTCGCGACGACGCGCGGCTGCCCGCAGTTGTCGGTGCCGCTCGTGGCACCACACTGTGTCTGCCTGCGCGCGCAGAACTGTGTGTCGCTCTCGGCCACGCACGAGGTGCCTCCGCCGGCCATGCCGCCCGCGGTCGCAAAGCCTCCGCCCGCAGTGCCGGTGCCTCCCGCCGTCGCGCCACCGCCGGCCGTGCCACTTCCAGCGCTGCCTCCGCCCGAGCCCGTCTTCGCGACGCACTGGAAGGCCGAACACTGCTGCAGCCCCGACGTGCACGTGTTGCACGCGACGCCCGCCGCGCCGCACGCGTCGTCTTCGTTGCCGAGCTGGCAAACGCCGGTGGAGTCGCAGCAGCCGGCACAGGTCGAGGCGCTGCAGGGCAGGGTGCCACCAGAGCACGCAGAGAAGACGAGAGCGAAGACGATGAGGGGGCGCGTCATGCCGCGTCGAGTGGCAGCACGCTCCGGCTTTTTTGAAGTGGGCCGTCAGCGCGTCAGCTCGCCGAGCACGACGGTCGCGTAGCTGCCCGAGGGCAGGGTGAACGCCAGCTTCGCGACGTCGCCCTCGAGCGAGAGCGAGGGCTCGCCCAGCCGCACGCGAAACAGGCGCCGCGTGCCGAGCGTCTCGCCGCCGCCGGCGTCGAACACCTCGAGCCCGATCTTCTCTTCGTCGAGCAGGCCCTGCTCGAGCGCGCCGACCTCACCTTCGGCGCGGCGCATCTTCGGGCCGAACATGGGGCCCGTCGGGCTCACCTCGAACGCCTCGACCCGCGGCTGGTCGACGCCGGGGTCGGCGCACACGAACTCGCCGCCCGTCTCGTGCTTCTTCAGCACGTCGCCGAGGAGCGCCCTCGCGAGCGTGCCGGCCGCGATGCGCCGCTCGAGCGCGCGGTTGAACAGCAGCGACTGGTACGACGACAAGAGCAGCTTGCGCTCGAAGCGGTTGCCCCCGCCCTTGCCGCCGCGCAGGAGCAGCTGTTTGCCCTGGGCCGCGTTGTCGGCGCCGAAGCGCTGCTCACCGAAGAAGTTCGGCACGCCGTTGGCGACGAGGCCGTCGTACGCCGCGCGAAACGCGGCCGGGTCGGTGACCGACCTGACGTGCAGGGTGAAGCGGTTGCCGCCCAGGTGACCGGTCTTGAGCTTGTTCTTGTGCTTCTTGGCGCTCAAGATCTTCACGTCGGGGTCTTCGAACGACCCGACCAGCCCCTCGACCTTCGACGTCACCGAGAAGAACTGGCGCGTCACCGCGAGCTTGTCTTTCAGGCCCGCCCAGCTGATGTCGCGCTCGCTGAGGCCCAGCTGACGCGTGAGGCGCTTCGCCGCGTCGGGCGTCGAGACGCCGCGCTTCTCGACCCAGAGGAAGAGGTGCTCACCTTCGCCCGACGGCAGATACGCGGGGAGCTCTTCGACCTCGAAGTCTTCCGGAGACTGTTTGAAGACGCCGTTCAAGCGCTACCGGTTGTCGAGCGTGGCGAGCAGCTCTTTCACGCGGCGCGCGAGATCTTCGTCGGCCCGCTGCTCGAGCAGCTCACCGGCCTGAAAGAGCAGAAAGAACATCACGTCAGACAGCGCCATGCGGAGCGATGCCAGCGGCTCGGTGCCGAGCTGCGACTTCATCTGCTCGTACTGCGCGTGCAGCTTGTCGGAGTTCAGCGCCCCGTCTTCGGCGAACGTCAGCCCGAACAGCACGGGCACCTGCGTCAGCGTGTTCGCCTGCATCGCGGCGTTGGCCTGCGAGAGAAACGTCTCGAGCCGCCCGCGCCGCGCCACTTCGTTGCGCACCTCGCGGAAGATCGTATTGAACACGGTGATGACGCGCGCCGACTCATCGGGCTTCGCGAAGCCGCCCGGCGCGGCTTGTGGAGCGGGCGACGGGCGCGGCGCCACCACCTCTGCGGCAGGCACCGCCGCTTCTTTGATCACCGACGCGAAGCCGCCCTCGAGCAGGCGGTAGACGACGCGGGTCGAGTCGAACTCAGACAGCTTGGCGGCCTGGCCGAGGTCGAGCACCGTGCGCGAGCCGTTGATGAGGCCGAGCACCA
This sequence comes from Myxococcaceae bacterium, assembly GCA_016793725.1. Classification (GTDB taxonomy): domain Bacteria; phylum Myxococcota; class Myxococcia; order Myxococcales; family Myxococcaceae; genus Xiheicaenimonas; species Xiheicaenimonas phototrophica. Next base: position 8,619 of record JAEUJP010000264.1, read on the forward strand.
GGTCTTCTTCGGGCTCGAGCGTGCCGTCAGACGGCTTCTTCTTCTGCACGTACAGGCGCCCGTGGGGAATGCGCTTTCTGAAGTGCGCCATCTCGTCGATCTTGCGGATCGAGTCCATCAGCAGCGACTGCATCGACACGTTCACCGTGTGGGCCGGCTTGTCGTCGAGCTCCTGGTCGACGAGCACGAACGCGCCTTCGCGCGCGAGCATCATGGTGTGGAAGATCTCGCTGACCTGCTCGGTCAGGCACTTGAACAGGTCGTGCGCCTGCAGCAGGTTCTTCTCGACCATCGCCTTGCCGATGCGAGAGGGCGGGGTGTCTTGCAGCACCTGCTCGAGCTGCAGCTTCGACACGTACCCCATGCGCACCATCACCTCGCCGATGCGATCAGCGGGTGAGTCGGAGTGCGCCGCGCGCACCTCGCCGTCTTTCAGGGTCAGCGTGCGTTCGCCGGCGGGCGTATTCACCTTCAGCACGCCGCTCCAGCGCGACTGGCCGAGAAACGCGATCATGTCTGACAGCGGAAAGGTGCCGCAGTCGCCCGCCAGCACCACGCGCGGTTTCTTCTCGATCACTCCGCCGGCCGGAGGCGTGCGCACCAGCACCATCAGATCGGGCGACGTCTCGGCCAGCGCCCAGATGCCCTGGCGCTGCTGCATCGCAGACGTGGCGGGCCCGTCTTGTGGGCTCAGCTGACCTCTTCCATCGACGATGTACCGAGGATCCACTTTGGGCAGGGCAGTGCAGCTAGTTCGAAGCCCAGGCACCACTGCCCTGGACCCAATCGAGCTCATCGTCCACGGTCGCCGACAGAGAGTCCATCGAAATGCCCAGCGTCAGCTTGCGGCCGTTCACGTACACCGAGGGGGTCGAGTCGACCCCGGCGTTTTTGCCCGCCTCTTTCGTCGCTTCGAGCTCGTCTTTGTACTTGCCCGCCGCCATCGCCTTGCCCAGCGCGTCGGCGTCGAGCCCGAGCTGCTTCGCGAAGCCCTTGATCGCCGCCTCGCTCAAGCCCATCTGGTTCTCGAACAAGAGGTCGTGCATCTGCCAGAACTTGCCCGCGTCGCGCGCGAACAGCGCCGCCTGGCCCGCCGGCACGCTGTTGGGGTGCGCCGACAGCGGGAAGGCCGCGTAGCACACGCGCACCCCAGGCCGCTTCGCGAGCTCGCTCATCATCGGGCGGGCGGCGTTGCAGTAGGGGCACTCGAAGTCGGCGAACTCGACGACGGTCACCTTCGCGTCTTTGGCGCCCTTGCACGTGCGCTCGTCGATCTTGAACGTGTTGCGCTTGTGGTTGAACGACGTGTTGTACTTCGCGAGCTGGTTGATGATCTCTTGCGCTGGCTGCCCCTCGTTCGCGTACGACGCCGCGAGGCTCGCCATGCGCTTCGTGTGGCGGCAGCTGTCGCCCTTCTTCAGCGACGCGGCCAGCGTGAGCGGGCGGCCACAGTAGTCGAACTCGTCGGTGAAGACGGTCGCGAGCTCTTTTTGAGCCGGCGCGCCCAGCTTCGAGAAGTCGAGGCCGGGTAGCCCCTCGAGCACGCGCTCACCCGCGAGCGCGGCGAACGCGCAGCCCCAAACGCAGATCATCGCCAGGCGCTTCACGCGGCGCGTTGTAGCGACCCCCTCCAGGCTTGTAAAGGAACGCATCGCAAGCATGGACCTGAAGAGGGTGCTCCTCATTCACACCGGCGGCACGCTCGGCATGCGCGGCAGAAGACCGCACGCGCTGAAGCCCGGGGCTTTTCTGTCGACGCTCAAAGGCCGCGTGCCCGAGCTGTTCGAGCTCGCCCAGATCGAGCTCGAGCTGTTCTCGAACGTCGACTCGAGCGAAATTCAGCCCGAGAGCTGGCCCGTACTCGCGGAGCGGCTCCACCAGCGGCTGAAGCACTTCGACGGCGCCGTCGTCACCCACGGCACCGACACGCTCGCGTGGTCGGCGTGTGCGCTCTCGTTCATGTTGCCGGGGCTCGACAAGCCCGTCGTGCTCACCGGGGCCCAGCGCCCGCTCGCCGAGGTGCGCACCGACGCCCGGCTGAACTTGATCGACGCGGTCACCTCGGCGCTCCAGGGCCCCAGAGAGGTGACGGTGTGCTTCGACTCACACCTCTACCGGGGCAACCGGGTGCGCAAGGTGAGCGCCGGTGAGTTCGACGCGTTCGACAGCCCGAACTGCCCGCCGCTCGGGGTGCTCGGCGTCGACGTGCGCTTTCAAGCGGGTCTTTCGCGAAAAACCAGCAGACAGCTCGATCCCGGGCTCGACCCGCGCGTGTACCTGTTGAAGGTCTTTCCAGGGCTGGATCCGAACGTCGTACTGCCGATGTTGGGGCACATCGGGGGGCTCGTCGTCGAAGCGCATGGCTCAGGCAACTTCCCCATGAAGGGCGAGCGGTCGCTGCTGACGGTGTTTCGCCACGCGCGGCGGCTGAAGGTGCCGGTGGTGGTGGTGAGCCAGGCGCACCGCAACGGGGTCGATCTGACCCTGTACGAGTCGGGGCGGGCGGCGCTCGACGAGGGGGCGATCAGCGGGGGCGACATGACGTCGTCGGCGGCGGTGGTGAAGCTGATGCACGGTCTGGGGCGCTACAGCCGGAGCGGGCCGTCGCTCGCCGCCTACATCACCCGCAACGTTGCCGGAGAACGAACCGCCTGACGGTTCGGGAACACGGTATGCTCACACCGCGGTAATCGCTCGAGCGGCCGATGTCGGAAGACAAGACTTCAGTCCATACGATTGCGGATTTGCTGGGGAAGGCGAAGGGCCAGTCGGCCTACCTCATCGTCATCTCTGCGAAGTCGCCCGCAGCCATCGGCAAGATGATGAAGCTCGACAAGGCCGAGGTGGTGATGGGGCGGTCGGCCGAGACGTCGCTGCAGATCGAAGACGACGGCGTGTCGCGAAAGCACGCGAAGGTGCTGCTCAGCCCGCAGGGCCACTTTCAATTGATGGATCTCGGCTCGACCAACGGCACCTACCTGAACGGCATCAAGATCAACGTCGCGACGCTGGCCGACGGCGACAAGATTCAGATCGGGTCGAACACGGTGCTGAAGTTCTCGATTCAGGACGCGCTCGAAGAGCAGTACCAGAAGAGCATCTACGAGTCGGCGACGCGCGACGGGCTCACGCGCATCTACAACAAGAAGTACTTCATGGACACGATACGCAAGGAGTTCGCGTACTGCCTGCGCCACCGCGTGCCGCTGTCGCTCGTGATGTTCGACGTCGACCACTTCAAGAAGATCAACGACACCTACGGCCACCCCGCCGGCGACTACGTGCTCACGCGCATCGCCGCGAAGGTGAACGAGACGGTGCGGCAGGAAGATCTCTTCTCGCGGTACGGCGGCGAAGAGTTCGCGCTCATGCTGCGCGAGTCGGCCGTCGACAAGGCGCTGCGCTGCGCCGAGCGGTGCCGCAAGGCCGTCGACTCGGCCGACTTCACGTTCAACGGCACACCCATCAAGGTGACCATCTCGCTCGGCGTCGCGACCCTGTTCGACTCCGACTTCGCGCAGCCCGAAGATCTCATCGCCGCCGCCGACAAGTACCTCTACCGCGCCAAGCGCGGCGGGCGTAACCGCGTCGACGCCATGCAGATCTCAGGGCCCTGATCGCCCCACGTGGGGCGCGATTGCAAAAGCGCCTCGCCGTTCAACCCGCGAAATCACTCGTGTCGAGCCTGGGGCACGCCCGCTGCACAGCAGCGGCGCATGACTCCACGTACGGCGCTCATCGGTGGTCTGCTTTTCGTAACGGGCTGCATGAACCGCGGCGAGCGGGAGCTCACCGCGCAGGAACATCGCATCAAGGCCGACGAGCACGAAGCCAGGGCCGACGCCGAGGCCCGCAAGTTCGACCCGAGCCAGACGCGTGAGGCCGTCGCGCGCTCGCCGTTCGCCGACGTCGGCGGCAGCCTGCCCGACGGCACGATGAAAGCGTACAACCCGACGTCGCAGCACCTGCAGGCCGCCGACCGCGAGATGCGCGCCGCCGCGAACCACGACAAGGCCGCCGCGAAGCTCGAGGCCTTCGAAGACGCGGCGTGTGAGCAGATTCCGAGCCGCATGCGCGCCTCCTGCCCGCTGCTCGCGTCGCAGGTCTCGCTCGTTCAGAACGACAAGAAGGGCGTGCTGCTCACCATCAAAGACGGCTCCGACGCGAAAGACATCGAGCAGATGCTGCAGTGTCACCTCGCGTTCGCCCGCGCCAACGGCTTCGACCGGCCGACGTGCCCGCTGTTCGTGAAGGGCATGACCATCAGAATGGTGGCGCCGAAGGTGCTCGCGCTCGAGGGCAACACCCCCGAGATCGCGCGGCAGCTGCAGGCGCAGGCACACCGCATCTTCACGGGCCCGACGGCGCCGATTCCCGTCAGCTCGATTCAGTGAGGGGAAACAGAAGTCATGAGCTTGAAATTGGCGACGGGTGGCGTGGTGGTGGTTCAGGAGGTTTCGGCCGAGTTGGCCGGTGAGGTGAGGGTAGCGATGAATACCGATGTCGAAGTGACGTTGTGGCCGCGCCGGTCGGTGACCCGCGGCGAGAGGGCCGAGCCGCGCCGGAGCCGCACGCGCGAGACCAGCCCCCGCCTGCGCCGCCCGCCGAAGTGGTCGGCCCGCGCGCTGCCGCGCCGCGTCGCGTGAGGGCCCAGCGCCCGCGAATGTGGCCGCCGAACAGCAGTACCGTTCGCCGGCCTGATGAGCGAAGCGGAGCCCGAAGTGGAAATACCTAAGGGCGCGCGACCGCGCGTGTGCCCGTGGGGGGCGTCGCCGTGCCGGTCTGCTCGGCCATCGCCTTGTAGGCGGTGGCGTCGAAGAACTCGACGCGGTTGCCCCCTCGGGCCTGCGCCGCCTGCAAGCCGTCTTGAGCCTGCCGTACCAGGTCTGAGAACCCGTACTCGCGGCCCGGCTCGCCGGCCGCGACCCCGACCGAGATGGTCGGCGAGAGCACCTCGTCGCCGTGCTGCAGCGTCGCCCGCGAGACGCGCTCACAGATGCGGCGCGCCACGATGAGCGAGCCCGCGAGGTCGGTGTGCGGCATGAGCAGCAGCACCCGATCGGAGCCCTGCTGCACCGGGTAGTCGGTGTCGCGCAGCGACCTGCGAATCGCCAGCGCGAGCCCGCCCATCAGCTGCTCTTGCAGGCCCGGCGAGGGCTTCACCTTCACCGGGTCGAACCCGATCAGCGCGATCGCCAGGGGGAAGCCGTACCGCCGCGCGCGCTTCACCTCGACGAACAGCACCTCTTTGAAATGGTT
>JAEUJP010000307.1 GCA_016793725.1 Myxococcaceae bacterium
CGCCCGTCGCCCCACCCTTTGGGGCCGAGCCCCTCGACGCCGAGCTCGACGAGCCGCCCACCAAAAACGAGCGGGCCTCGTCGCGGCCGAACCCGGTGCTGAACATCGAAGCAGACATCGCGAGCGAGGTGAAGAAGCTGCCGCAGCTCGAGGTACCGACGAGCCCCGGCGTCGACGAGGCCGCGAAGCCGGCGCGCGCGCCCTCGCCCGCCCCCGCCGCGGCCGGCGTCGCCGCCGTCGAGGTGGTCGCGCACCCGGCCCCCACCTTGCGCCTGCTCCTGTCGTTCATCGTCGATGCGCTCGTGCTCGCGCTCTTCACGCTGGGCCTCGGCTTTCTGGTCATGACGCTCGGCAAGGCTCCGCCGCTGCCCTCGGGGCTGGGCCTGCTCGACCAGCTCGCGATGCGTATGAGCGAGACGCCGAAGCTCGTCGGCGCGTCCGCCGTGCTCGCCGCGGGCCTCGGCGCCGCCTACAGCACGCTCTTCGCGGTCGCCCTGTCGGGCCGCACCATCGGCCGGCTCGTCGCGGGCCTTCGCCTCGTCGACAAGACCGGCTCGTCACCCTCGGCGTTTCGCGCGCTGCTGCGCTCGCTGTTCGCGCTGCTCTCGCTCGGCCTGGGCGGCCTGGGCTTCTGGTCGGGGCTGTTCAACGTGAAGAGCCAGACGCTGCACGACAAGCTCTGCTCCACTTTCGTCGTTCGTCTTGGTCCATCACGAACCTGATATGGCCGGGCACACCTGAATGCCGCATCGGCTGGCGCAACATCTCATCTCGAGGGGCTTGCTGCCCGCACCGAAGGTCGACGAGGCGCTCAAGCGCCTCGCCTCGAGCGACGGTGTGTGCATCGACACCGTGCTGCTCGAGCAGGGCCTCATCTCGGAAGCCGGCGTGCTGCAGGCGATGGCCGACGTCTCGGGTGTGCGCCTGGTCAACCTCTCTGACTTCGAGCCGAACAAGGCCGCGGCGACCGAGCTGCCGCTGAAGATTGCGCAGCGCCTCAACGTGGTGCCGCTTTCGGTCGAGGGCAACACGCTGCACCTCGCGGTGGGCTACCCGGTGCCGCATGCGCAGCTGAAAGAGGTCGGCTTTCTGCTCGGCAAGCCGCTCGAGCTGTGGGTCTCGATCGAAGCCAGGCGCCGAGACTGGATGGCCCAGCTCTACCAGCTCGCGCTGCCGAGCCGGTTCGCCGCCCTGCTCGCGGCCGTCGACCCCGCGCGCCGCCCCGAGAACGCCGCGCTGCCGCCGGTGAAGCGAGAAGGTGAAGAGTCGCTCAGCGACGAGGTGCTCGCGCGCATCGCGCAGGGCATCGTCGAAGAGCCGATGTTGCTCACGGCGAAGAAGAAGCCGAAGCCCGTGGCGACCGACGAGCCCATGCTGGCGACTGCGCTCGGGGCTCCGAAGCAGAAGCCGACGCTCGAGGTCATCGAAGAGCTCACCGACTTCGAAGAGCACACCTCGGTCATCGACACGAAGGCCTACGCAGAGCTGGTGAAGACGAGCGGCGCCCCGCCGCCGGAAGACGACGAGCACGAGACGTCGGTCATCGACCTGAACAAGTACTCAGAGCTGCGCGAGGCGAGCAAACCCGGCGCGAAGCTGCCGCCGCCCGACCGGCTCAAGACCGACCCCGACCTGCGCGCCGTGCAGCCGCCGAAGGTCGCGCCCGTCGCGGCGGGTGACGTGAGCTTCCCGGGTGGGGTGATGCCGCCGCCTTCGGGCCCGCGCGCTCCGCCGCGCTCGTCGCCGCCCGGCGTCTCTTCCGAGCCCGAGTGGTTGACCTCGGCGCCTCCCGCCCGGCCGCCACGCGAGCCGGTGAAGCTCGACGCCGCGCCGCCTGCGCCGCCGCCTCCGCCCGACAAGCGCGAGCTGAAGCGGCTGCAAGAGCGTGTGCCCGACACGACGCCCGCACCGGGCCGCATCTCGCGCGGCGCCATCGGCACGAAGCCGTTCGGCAGGTCCGAACCTCCGGCCGAGCCGCCGGTCATCACGGCAGAGGTCGACCGTGAGACCACGTCGAGCGACATTCGGGCCCCCGCCGCCGAAGAGGTGACCGCCGCGATGGTGCGCCCGGTCGTCGAAGCGACTGCACCGCCCGCACCGCCCGCTCCGCGACCGCTCGCCGCTGGCGCCAGCACGCAGGCCGCTTCGCGGCCTGCTCCGGTCGTCACGCAACCGGGCTCCGGGTCGTCTGCGCAGCCCCTTCCCGCCATGGCCGCTACGCAGAACGCTTCGCGCTCTGCGACGGGGTCTGCTCCGACGGCGTCGACGGCCGCGGTGCCGCCCGGCATGACGACGGAGTGGACGCTCGCCCAGGCGCGCACCGCGCTGAAGCAGGCGTCGCACGACCGTGAAGCGCTGCTCGATGTGGTGCTCACGTTCGGCCGCCGCGTGTTCGACTTCGTGGCGGGCTTCGCGGTGGTGCGCGGCGCGGCCTACGGGTGGGACGCGCGGGGCGAAGGCGACGCCGCCGCCATTCGGCAGATCGCGATACCCCTCGACGCCGCGAGCGTCTTTCGCACCGTCTCGCTCACGCGCGGCTCGTACGTCGGCCCGCTGCCGCCCGACGCGCTCTCGCAGCACTACCTCGCGCTGCTCGGCCGCGGCCCGCGCACGGTGTTTCTCTGGCCCGTCGAGGTGAAGTCGCGGCTCGTCGCGATGTTCTACGGCGACTGTGCGCACCGGCCGATGAGCCAGCGCAAGCTGTCTGACTTCATTCTCTTCTGTCAGGACCTGCCGTCGGCGTTCAGCGAGCTCATTCTGCACCGCAAGCAGCGCGGCCCGGTCTCGGCGCCGTTTCAGCCCGAGCCGGCCGAGGTGCCCGAGGCGCCGCCGCTCGACGTCGCGAGCGCGCAGGCGAACGACGCCGACTGGTTTCGGGGCCTGCTCGACCTGCTCACCGGGCCCGACCCGCAGGAGCGGCTCACGGCCATGGCTGAGCTCTTGCGCACGCCCGACGCGTCGTCACACGCGCTCGTGCAGATGTTCCCCGGCCCCACCGGGTGGAGCCGCCTGCCCGTCGTCGAGCGCCCCGAGGCCGATGAGCTCGGCCCGATTCCGGGCGCGCTCGCGCGGCTCGGTCAGCCGGCCGCCGCAGCGCTGGCGCCGCTGCTCGACTCCGACGACTCCGACACGCGCTACCTCGCGCTGTTGACCGCGGGCTCGCTGCCGTACCCCGAGGTCGTCGACGGCGTGCTGCGCGGGCTGTTCGACCTCGAGCCCGACATCTCGTCGGCGGCGCGGGCGGCGAGCTCGGCGCTCAAGAACGAGCCGCACTTCGTGTCGTCGATGAAGGGGCTGCGCCAAGAGCTCGTGTCGCGCGACCCGCTGCGCCGCTCGCTCGCCGCGCGCGCGCTGGGCGTGCTGCACGATCGCGACGCGGTCGAGGGCCTCATCAACCTGGCGGGCAGCGACGATGCGCTGTGTGCGACGTCGGCGGCCGAGGCGCTCAAAGAGATCACGCGCGCCTCGTTCGGCACGCAGCAACGGCAGTGGACGAGCTGGTGGGCGCAGGCGCGCGAGAAGCGCCGCATCGAGTGGCTGGTCGACGCGCTCGAGTCGACCGACTTCGACTCGCGGCTCTCTTCCATCGACGAGCTGACGCGCACGCTGGGCGACAACCTCGGCTTCCTCGCCGATGCGCCCGAGGGCGAGCGCGCCGGCGCCGTGCACCGGTGGCGCGAGTACGTCGCGGGTCAGCCGACGCTCGACGTCTAGGTCCGTCTCAGGTCCGTCTAGGTCGACTTCGGGGGCGGCAGGCCCGCGAACAGGTCTCGCCTATTTCGAAACGGCGAGACGATTCGCCACAACATCTGCAGCGGGTTCACGAACGCGATCGCCGCGCCGTTCACGCGGTTCTCGAGCACGCGGGCGGCGAGCCACGGCGCCACCGTTTCGACCCGCTCGCCCAACTTGTTGTAGATGCGGCGGCTGCGCTCCCACTGCGCGGCGGGCACACCGTCGAACTGGCCGAGCAGCATCTCGGTGACGACGACGCCGGGGCTCAAGCTCCCGACGAGCACGCCCGTGCCCTTCACCTCGCGCGACACCGACTCGGTGAAGTACCGCACCGCACACTTCGTCGCGCCGTACACGGCCATGCCGGTGCGCTTGATGCGGGGGTTCGAGCCGAAGCCCTCCATGTTGAGCACCTGGCCGCCGCCCTGCTTCGTCATGCCCTCGAGGGCGATGCGCGTGCCGAGCACGCAGCCCAAGAGGTTCGTCGAGACGACGGCGGCGCACGTCTCGACGGGCAGCTCGGCGACCGGCACCATCGCGCCGCCGAGGCCGGCGTTGTTCACCCAGACGTCGACGCGGCCGAACCTCTGCACGGCAGCGGCCCACAGCGCGCGTACGTCGTCGGCGCGTGTGACGTCGCCGTCGACCGCGAGCACGCGCTCGGGCGCGCCCAGCTTCGCCGCCGCCTCTGCCGACCTCGAGCGGCCATGTACGACGACGCTGCAGCCGAGCTGCAGAAACGCAGAGACCAGGCCGAAGCCGAGCCCACGTGTGCTGCCGGTAACGACGACCACCGTCTGCGCCATGCGCGTTCTATGCGCTACTGTGCGCCGGGTGTCGACGGCCGGCCCATGGGAGTTGCTGAAGCGACTCTCGACCGGCGCGACCGGCGACGTGTACGTCGCGCGGCCGGTGAGCGGCGCAGCCGACCGGCACGTCGCGGTGAAGCGGCTGCACGCGCACCTCGCGAAAGACCGCGCGGCGGTCACCCGCTTCCTCGAGTCGGCCAGGCTTGCAGCGAAGCTGAGCCACCCGAACGTGGTGCAGGTCTACGACTCGGGCTCCGGCGCCGACGGGCCGTGGCTCGCGATGGAGCTCGTCGAAGGCGTCGCGCTCTCGACGCTGCTCGAGCACGCGCGCGCCGCGAACGAGGTGCTGCCGCCACCGGTGCTGCGGCTCATCGCGAAGAACGTCGGCAGCGCGCTTGCGTACGCACACGGCCAGAAGGTGGCTCACGGCGATATGAGCCCGGCGAACGTTCTCGTCTCACGCGACGGCGTGGTGCGGCTCACCGGCTTCAGCGACGCGCTCGACGCGAGCGCCGACCTCGCTGCAGCGGCCTCGATGCTGCCCGAACCGGGTGCCGGCGAGCTCGCCCCGCCTCACGTGCTGGGCGCGTACGTGAGCAGGCTCTGCGCACGAGAGCTGGCGCGCTTCTTCGCGCTCGACTCGGTGCCGCCAGAGCCGGTGAACGTCGAGACGTCGGTGACGAGGGGCGAGGGCAGCGTGGTCGCGCGCATCGGCCGCGCCGCAGAGCCGGCAGCACCGCCGCGAAGAACGGGGCGCGTCGCGCTGGCCGCGGTCGGGGCAGCGCTGGCGCTGGGCCTGCTCCTGAATCAGTACTCGGGAGCGGCGACCTCGGTGGCGAAGCTCGCCAGGCTCGAGCCGCCCGTCGACGCCGGCGCGCCCGACGTACCCGACGCGGGCCGAGCGCGTTCGACTCCGTAGGCTCAGTTCCCGACGCGCTGCTTGTAGCCACTCTCACGCTGGGCGCGCACCGCGAGCACGACCACCCTGTCGCTCTCGAGCTCGTATCGGTAGAGCGCGATGAAACCGCCAGCCCCGCGCCCGATGACGAGCTCTCGCTTGCCGTTCTCGACCGGGCGACCAATCAACGGGCTGGTCTCGAGCACGTCGATCGCAGAGGCAATCGCTGCGACCCGACGTGGTCCCGACGACGAATCGTGGCGTTCGAAGTGCCGCAGAATGCGCTCGAAGTCGTCGCCGACTGCCTCGGCGATGACTATTTTCGCCACGTCTTGACCCGCGGCCGCTTCGCCTTGCGACCCTCGACGCGCGCTTCGAGATACGCCCGCATCTCGTGCCAGTCGTAGCCGCGATTCGTATTCGTCCACGTCGCGTAGCGCTCATCTGCTTCAGCCGACAGCGCTGCTCGAGCCTCCTCCAGCTGCACCCGCTCTTCGAGCGCCTCCAACATCAGCGCGTGCGGAGTCATCTCGGCGCGCTCTGCGGCGCGCACGATGCGCGCTCTCAGCTCATCGGGAACCCTGACGCTCGTCGTCGCCATGAGCACGTTTGTAACACAAACGTGTTACCGCCGCCGCCCGGCTCAGTTCGCCGTCGCGGTAATCGACGAGATGCCGTCGGTGCCGTCGGGAGCGCGGCTGATGCCGCCCTGGCCACCCGGCCCGCCCTGGCCCGGCTGACCGAGGTTGCAGATGAGGCCCGCCGTCGTCGGCACGTTGCCCTGGTACAGCACGCACACCGACGGGCCGCCGCTGCCGCCGGCGCCACCGCCGCCGCGCCCACCCGAGCCGCCCGACGAGCCGTCGGCGCCGCGACCGCCACACCGGTTCGTGCACTCGTCGTGGCACTGGCCGTCGGCGCCCGAGCCGCCCGGCCCGCCGGTGCCGCCGGTGCCACCGACGCCGCCCGTACCGCCGCGGCCGCCGTTGCCGGTCGTCACCCGCGTCTGGTCGATGAGCACGTTCGGCGAGCTCGAGACGTAGATGCCGAAGCTGCCTCCGCCGCCGCGCCCACCGATGCCGCCGGCCCCGCCGCAGCCGCCGCCGCCGCCACCGCCGCCGCCGCCGCCCCAGTGGCTCTTGCAGTCGCCGCACACGAGGTTGTGACCGTGCGCCGTGCCGCCGCCGCTGCCACCGCCGCCGCCGCCGCCGCCCGGGAAGGCCGAGCTGCCGTTGCCCCCCGAGATGGGCGTGTACAGCCCTGCGCCCGTGAACGAGCCCAGCGCCGCGCCGGGCGTGCCGTTGAAGCCGCCTCCGCCGACGCCACCGCTCTGCGTCACCGCCGGCGCGGGG
>JAEUJP010000316.1 GCA_016793725.1 Myxococcaceae bacterium
CAGCGCTCGCTGCGCGACGTCGTCGCGACCGAGGTGTGGCCGGGTGACAAGGCCAAGACCGACGCCGAGCTCGCGGCGTTCATTCGCAGAGAGTCGTGGGGCCACCACGCGTGCTGCACGAGCCGCATGGGGCCGGCGAACGACTCGACCGCCGTCGTCGACTCGCGCTTTCGCGTGTTCGGCACGGCGCGCCTGCGCGTCGTCGATGCCTCGGTCTTCCCCGAAATTCCCGGCACCTTCATCGCGCTGCCCATCTTCATGCTCTCGGAGCGCGCCGCCGACGTGATTCTGGAGGACGCGTGGTGAGCTCTTTCGTTCACGCGGAGCGAAGTCACTCGATGCGTGACGTGTCGTCGCGACCCCCTTCGACTCCGCGCCTTCGGCGCTCCGCTCAGGGCGAACGGTGCCTGCTCGTTCTCTTTCTCACCGCGTGCTCCACCAACGCGCTCGTCTGCGACGAGCTCTCTGAATCTCTGCAGCGCTGCGGCTTCCCCGCCGCCGACCTGGAGTGCGACACCGTCGCGCGCGGCGACCTCGAGGCACTCGCCGAGCGCTTCGCCGAGCGCGACTGCGCCGCGTACGCCACCGGCGAGCGCTCGGTCGACCCGCGCCTGTGCGCCCTCGCCGGGTGGGCGTGCCCCGGCTCGCCGCTGCCCAAACCCCACGACGCGAAGCCCACCGGAGCCCTCGTGCTCGTCTCGGGCATCGACGACTCGCCCATCTTCGACTGGAACCCGGCGGTTCTCACGGCGCTCCGCGACGACGGCATCTCGGCGTACCACGTGAGCGTGCTGCCCTGGGCCACCACGCCCGAGCGCGCCGCCGACCTCTGGCTCTCGCTGAAGTCGCTCTGGCTGCGCACCGGCGGCGGCCGCTTCAACCTCGTCTGCTACGCGGTCGGCGGCCTCGACTGCCGCTACCTCGTGAGCCCGAACGGCCTGTTCGCCGACTCGCCGGCCGAGCACGCCGAGGTGCTCGCGAAAGTCTCCTCCGTCACCACCGTCGCCACTCCGCACCGCGGCACCGCCGTCGCCGACGCCGCGCGCGCCGCGCTCATGGAGGGCACCGTCGACGAGGTGCTGCAGGCCCTCGCGGGCGACGGCACGAGCGTGAAGGTGCCCGGCGATGCGCGCCTGCTGCGCACCCTCGAGGGCCTCTCGCCCGCCGCGCTCGAGCGCTTCAACGTGCGGGTCATCGACGCGCCCGGCCTGCCGTACTTCTCGTGGGCCGGCATCAGCCACCTCGTCGGCCGCGCCACCGCCGCCACCGAGGCGCGCGTCATGCAGCACTGCGGTGGCGTCTACCTGCGCCACCCCGACACCCGCGACGCCCTGCACCCGGCGCTCTGGGCCACCGTGCCGTTCTCGTTCGAGAGCCGCGGGCCCGAGGGCGTCGAGGTGACGTCGCCGTCAGACGGCATGGTCTCGGTCGACAGCGCGAAGTGGGGCACCCTGCTCGCGTGCGTGCCCGCCGACCACTACGACCTCGTCGGCGAGCCGGGGCACACGACACGTGACCCGGACACGGGCTTCGACGCGGTCGAGCTCTTGAAGCTCGCCGCGGGTGAGCTCGCGAGGGCTGGCCTGTGAGGGTCGAAATCACCTCCGTTCACCCTGAGCGAAGTCGAAGGGGTTCTGTTGCGACACCCTGCCCCCTTCGACTCCGTCGCGCTTCGCGCGCCTCCGCTCAGGGCCAGCGGTGCTTGTTCGTTGCGGTGCTGCTGCTCTGCGTTGCCTGCGCTCCTCGCGAGCCGGCTGCCTGCACCCACCTCAAAGGCCTGCTCTCGCGCTGCGTCGGCACCACGGCCGCGCGGCTCGACTGCAGCACCGTCACCGACTCAGACGTGCAGCGGCTCACCGACGTGGTCGAGGGCACGTCGTGCGAGGTGCTGGTCTCGGCGCTGCCCGCCGACGGCAACCTGCAGAGCGCGACGTGCCGCATGTTCAACGTCGGCTGCGTCGCGCCGGCGAGCCCCGCGCCGCGGCACCAGCCGACGCGGTACCCGGTCGTGCTGGTGAACGGCATCGACACGTCGCCGCTGTTCCGCTACTCCGACCGCATCGTCGACATGCTGCGCGAGGGCGGCGGTCACGACGTGCACCTCGCGACGCTCACGCCGTACGAGCCGCCGCGCCGCCGCGCGCCCGAGCTGTGGCGCCGCGTGCGGGCAATTCTCGAAGCGACGCACGCCGACAAGGTGAACCTCGTGTGCCACTCGCTCGGCGGCCTCGACTGCCGCTGGCTGGTCAGCCCCGGCGGCTTCGCTCTCGACGCGCCGGCGGGCGAAGACCCGGCGTCGAAGGTCGCCTCGATCACCACGTTCGGCACCGCGCACCGCGGCACGCGCGCCGTCGACCTGATGCTCGGCCTCGTGCCCGGCGGCGACGCCGAAGAGGCCATCGACGACTTCGCCGCCGTCGCCGGTGACTGGTTCACGCCCGAAGCGCTCGAGCGCGACCCCGCCGTGCGCGACGCGCTGAACGCGCTGACCACCGTCGCCGCCGAGGCGTTCAACGCCGAGACGCCCGATGCGCCCCACGTCTACTATCAGTCGTACGCCGGGCTCAGTCACCCGCTGGGCGAGACCACGGCAGCGGCCGAACAGCGCGCCGCCGAGCTTTGCCGCGCCGACGACGTTTCAGACGCCACGCGCTCGACCGGCGGCCGCGACGACATGGCGCTCACGCTCGTGCCGTTCGACGCCGTGGTCTCGACGAAAGACGGAGCGCGACTCCCCCACGACGGCCTCGTCAGCGTCGACTCGGCGCGCTGGGGCGTCTTTCGCGGCTGCGTGCCCGCCGACCACATGGAGCAGCTCGGCCAGCGCAACCTGCCCGACGTGAACGTCACCACCGGGGTCGACATCGCGCGCTTCTACACCGAGCTCGCCGCCGACCTCGCGCTCAAGGGGCTCTAGAAGAATGCGACCGACCAGGCCGAAGAAGCCCAAGCAGCGCGCGCCGCGCAGGCCGCCGAAGCGCGAGCGTTTGCTCGAGCCGCTGCCGGCGCCTCAGGCGGCGCCCGAGACGTGGCCCGAAGAGCCGCCGCCGCCGCCGCGCGCGTTCGTCGGCTGGCTCGCGTCGCTGCTCGCGGTGGTCTGCTTCGAGGCGTGCGTGCAGGGCGAGCGCACCTACGCCACGGTCTGTGACGAGGCCGAGGCCATCGTGCAGGGCTGCGGCGCGACGGTGCCGCTGCTCGAAGACACGCCGTGCACCGGCCTGCCGAAGCTCGTCTCACGGTGTGTCGCCGACCACGCGCGCGGCTGCGACGACCTCGCCGAGCTCGCGCGAAACCCCGACCGCTGCTTCCCCGACGCCGGCGAGCTGCCCGAGCCCGAGCCGCTCCCCGTACCCGAACCCGACCCACTCGACGGAGGCACCACGTGAACCGCTTCGAACGATTCGGCGCAGCGCTCGGCCGCGCCATGACTGCACGGCCGCGGCTGACGGTGGCGGTCAGCGTCGCGCTCTTTCTGCTCGGCGCTGCAGGCCTGCTGCGGGCCCGCTTCTCGACCGACTACCGCATCTTCTTCTCGAAAGAAGACGCCGGGCTCGCGAGCTTTCAGAAGCTCGAGAGCGTCTTCACGAAGACCGACAACGTGCTGTTCGTCGTCAGCACACCGGGCGACAGCGTGTTCGGCCGCGAGACGCTGGCGGCGATCGACGAGCTCACGCGCGAAGGCTGGAGGCTGCCGTACGCGTCGCGCGTCGACTCGGTCACGAGCTTCCCCTTCGCCCAGGGGTCGGCAGACGAGCTCACGGTGCGGCCGCTGCTCTCGAAGCGCCCCGCCGAGCTCGACGACGCCGAGCTCGAGACGATGCGGCAGCGCGCGCTCGACGAGCCCATTCTCGTCGGCAGCCTGCTGTCGCGCGACGCTCGCACCGCGGGTGTCAACGTCACGCTGCGGCTGCCGCGTGAAGACCCCGAAGAGGTGCCGCGCACCGTCGACGCCGCCCGCGCGCTCGTGCAGCGCGTGAAGGCGAAGCACCCCGGCCTCGAGGTGCGCGCGACCGGCATGGCGTTCGTGAACCACGCCTTCATGGAGACCTCGATTCGCGACATGGGCGTGATGATTCCGCTCATGCTGCTCGTGATGCTCGGCGCGATGGCGCTGATGTTGCGCAGCGCCCACGGCACGCTGGCGGTGGCGGCCGTCGTCGTCATCTCGGCGACCCTCGCGATGGCGCTGGCGGGCTGGCTCGGCTACCCGCTGTCGCCGACGTCGATCGCGGCGCCCATGATCGTGCTCACCGTCGCCATCGCCGACGGCGTGCACCTGGTGCTGGCGACGATGGAAAACCTGCGCCGCGGCATGCCGAAGCGCGACGCCATCGTGCGCTCGGTGCGCGAGAACCTCGAGGCCGTCACGTACACGTGGCTGACGACCGTCGTCGGGTTTCTCTGTCTGAACTCTTCTGACGCCCCGCCCGTGCTGCACCTCGCGAACATGAGCAGCTTCGGCGTGACGATGGCGTATGCGTTCTCGCTGACGCTGCTGCCCGGGCTGTGCATGGTGCTGCCGCTGCGCGCGCCGAGGGCGTCGGTCGACCGCGCCCCACCCTTCTTCGGCCAGCTCGCGGGCTTCGTGCTGCGCCACAAGACCGCCGTGCTCGCGACCTCGCTCGCCACCACGCTCGGCTTCGGCGTGCTGGCGTCGCGCCTCGAGAACAACGACGCCTTCTTGCAGTACTTCGATGCCGGCTTGCCGTTTCGGCAAGACGTCGACTTCGCGATGAAACGGCTCTCGGGCGTCTACCGCCTCGAGTTTCAGCTCGGCGCGGGCGGCCCCTCGCAGGTCACCGACCCGGCGTACCTCGAGCGCCTCGACGCCTTCTCGCGCTGGCTCGAGCAGCAGCCCGAGGTGCAGCACGTCTACGGGCTCAACCACGTGCTCTCGCGCGTTCACCGCGTGCTGAACGGCGATGGCGCGCCCACCCGCGAGCAGGCCGCCGAGGCCCTGCTGCTCTACACGATGCAGCTGCCGGCCGGCGCCGACCTCACCGACCGCGTCAACATCGACCAGTCGGCCTCGCGCCTCACCGTCACGGTGAGAGACCTCTCGACGCGCCAGATGACCACGTTCGCCGAGCGGTCTGAAGCCTGGCTCGCCGCCAATGCGCCGCCCTCGATGGCCTCACGCGCGACCGGGCCCGTCGTCATCTTCTCTGCGCTCTCTGAACGAAACGCGCGCGGCATGGTGCAGGGCGACCTGCTCTCGCTCGCGCTCATCTCGCTGTGCATGGTGCTCGTGCTGCGCAGCGTGAAGCTCGGGCTCTTGAGCGTGGTGCCCAACGTCATACCCATCGTCATCGGCTACGGCGTCTGGTTTCTCGCGGTCGGCAAGCTGAACGTCGTCGGCACCATCGCGGGCAGCATCAGCCTCGGCGTCATCGTCGACGACACGATTCACTTTCTCACCCGCTACAAGCGCGCGAGCGCGGTGCCGGGCACGACGCCCGAGGGCGCGATGCAGAGCACGCTCGCGCACGTCGGGCCGGCCATGATCTCGACCAGCCTCGTGCTCGCCCTCGGCTTCGGCGTGCTGACGCTGTCGCGCTTCCAGATGACCAGCCACCTCGGCTGGCTGTGTGTGCTGATCGTGGGCTCGGCGCCGCTCGCCGACCTCATCGTCGCGCCCGCGCTCGTGCTCGTGTTCACGCGCAGCAAGGCCCCGCCGGCGCCGGCGCCGCGGCCGTCGCGGCCACCTCCGCCTCCTCCACCGCAGTCGTTCGGCCTCGCGGCCGGGAAAGTGAGCACGTCGTGATCTCCACCTTCATCGTTTGTCTCATCGCCTCCACCGGCACCGCAGAAGAGAAGGGCCAGGCGCTCGCGCGCGAGCTGGCGCAGAAGAACGCGGGCTACCGTGACCTCGTCGGCAACGTCGAGATGGTGCTGACCGACGCCGACGGCAGCGAGGCCCGCCGCACGTTCAGCCTCAAGGTGCTCGAGCGCGCGTCGGCGAGCGAGGGCGACCGCTCGCTGATCGTGTTCGAGGCGCCGGCCGACGTGAAGGGCACCGCGGTGCTCTCGCACGGCAGCGCCGACGGGCAAGACGAGCAGTGGCTCTACATGCCGTCGGCGAAGCGCACGCGCCGCATCTCGTCGTCGAACCGCACCGGCGCGTTCGTGGGCAGCGAGTTTTCGTTCGAAGACCTCACCGGCAACGACGGCCGCCGCTACACGTGGAGGCACCTCGGCGAGAAGCCGTGCGGCGCGTCGACGTGCGCCGAGCTCGAGGCCACTCCGAAGGCCGAAGAGTCGGCCTATTCGCGCCGCGTGCTCACCCTCGACACGAAGGAGCTGCGCGTGCTCTCGGTCGCCTTCTTCGACCGCAAGGGCGAGCTGCTCAAGACGCTCGCCTACGACGAGTTCAAGCAGGTCGGTGAGAAGCAGGTGCGCCCGCAGCGCTGGGTGATGAGCAACGCGCAGACCGGCAAGAAGACGACGCTGAAGTTCGTCGCGATGAAGACGGCGACCGGGCTGACGGCGACCGACTTCGCGACCGGCAAGCTGGGTCAGTGAGACGGGTCGTCTGCGCGGCCGTGCTCGCGCTGGCGGGCTGCTCGACCGTGAAGCTCTCGGTCGCCGGCGAGGCCGCGGTCGACGCGCGCGTCTTCGTGCAGCCGCCGAGGTACGCGGGGCAAGAAGACGGCAACACGGTCTCGCTGGTCGCGGCCCCGACCGGCATTCTCGACGTCGCCGACGGCACGCACGTCTTTCGCCTCACGCCGTTCTACCGGCTCGACCCGCGCGACGAGCGCCGCTCTCACTTCGACCTGCGCGAGGCGAGCTACCGGCTGCAGTACCAGCAGCTGCAGGTGCTCGCGGGCTTCAGCACCGTCACCTGGGGCACGCTCGAGATGCACCGCCCGTCTGACGTCATCAACCAGCACGACCTCGTCGAGTCGCTCTCAGAGAACGCGAAGCTCGGGCAGCCGATGGTCAGCGTCGGCTGGGTCGGCGAGAGCGCGTCACTGAAGGCGTACTGGCTGCCGTACTTCCGCGAGAAGACCTTCCCGGGCGTGCGCGGGCGGCTGCGCTCCCCCGCGACCATCGATCAAGACCACCCCCAGTACGAGACGCAGCTCGGCCCGTGGCAGCCGTCGGGCGCGCTGCGCTTCACGCTCAACCGCGGCGACTTCGACTTCGGCCTCTCGGCGTTCACCGGCCTCTCGCGCGAGCCGCGCTTCGTGCTCGAGCTGACCGAAGGCCAGCTCGCTCCGCGCTACGACACCATGCACCAGGCGAGCGCCGACGTGCAGTGGACTCAAGGGGCGCTGACCCTGAAGGCCGAGGCGTTCGTGCGCCTCTGGTCGCAGAAGCTCGTCGCCTTCACCGGCGGCGGAGCCGGCCTCGAGTACACCTTCTTCCAGCTCGCCGGCGACGCCGACCTCTCGTTCGCCCTCGAAGGGTATTGGGACACGCGGCCCGTCGACGCGCCGCCCACCTTCTTCGACCACGACCTCTTCGCGGGTCTTCGCTTCGCGCTCAACGACACCGGCAACCTCGAGGTGGTGGGCGGCGTGCTCTTCGACGTGCTCTCGCGCGCCACCCTCGCCCGCATCGAGGTCAGCCGCCGCTTCGGCGACCACTGGCGCGCCTACGTCTCGGCGCACGTCTTCGGGTTCGGCCACGGCACCCTTCAGGGCTCTTTCGTCGACGACAGCCACCTCGCCGCCCGCGTCGCCTACTTCTTCTGAGGGGTTACGCCGCACGTTTGCATTCATGCGCATGGACGTATAGAAGCTGTGGGGTATGGCGATGGCCGCCCCGCGCTCCGAGCTGTTCCGACTGTTCGCCGAAGAGGGGCGGCTGCAGGTGCTCGCGCTCTGCGGCGAGGCCGAGCTGTCGGTCGGCGAGCTGTCGAGCCTGCTCAAAGACTCGCAGCCGCAGCTGAGCCGCAAGGTCGCGGCGCTCAAGGCGGCCCACCTGGTCGAGACGCGCAAAGACGGCACGCGCACCTGGGTGCGCCGCGTGAACGGCGACGACACGCTCGTCACCGAGGCCGTCGCCGAAGGCCGAAGGCTGTGCCTCAAAGACGGCTCGCTCGCGCGGCTGCCGAAGGTCATCGCGTCGCGCGAAGACAAGGGGCTCGAGCGGTTCGAGAAGCCCGACGCCGAGGCGTCGACGCCGACCGCCATCGACCACCTCGCGCACCTGTCGGCGCTGTCGGGCGTGCTGCCCGCGCGCGCGCTCGCCATCGACGTCGGCACCGGCGACGGTCGCAACCTCGACGTGCTCGCGCCGCTCTATCAGCGGGTCATCGCGGTCGACCGCTCGCGCAGCCAGCTCGCGCGCGTGCTCGAGCGCGTGGCCTCGCGCGGCTTCACGAACGTCTCGATGTTCGAAGGCACCTATGACGACGCCGCGCTCGTGCAGCGCTGCGACGCCGCGGGCGGTGCCGACCTCGTCTTTGCCGGCCGCACCCTGCACCACGCCTCGCGCCCCGAAGCGGCGGTGCAGGCGTTCGCGCGCCTGCTCAAGCCTGAAGGCCACCTCGTCGTCCTCGACTACCTCCCGCATGAAGACGATTCGATGCGCGAAAAAGAGGGCGACGTGTGGATGGGCTTTCAACCCGCTGCCGTCGAGGCCTGGCTCGAAGGGGCAAACCTGTCGTTGAGCTCGCAGTACGAAGTACCACCCGCGTTTCACGCAGAGGGCCCTGACCGGGCGCTCGAGTGGCACGCATACGTCGCAAGAAAGAAGAGCAAGTCATGAACCACCGCACCGAGTTCCCCGCGTACAAGGTCAAAGACATCAGCCTCGCCGAGTGGGGCCGCAAAGAGATTCGCAACTCCGAAAAAGAGATGCCGGGTCTGATGGCGCTGCGCGCCGAGTACAAGGGCAAGGCGCCGCTGAAGGGCGCGCGCATCGCGGGCTGCCTGCACATGACGATCGAGACGGCGATTCTGATCGAGACGCTGAAAGAGCTCGGCGCCGAAGTGACGTGGACGAGCTGCAACATCTTCTCGACGCAAGACCACGCGGCGGCGGCGATCGCGAAGGCCGGCGTGCCGGTGTTCGCGTGGAAGGGCGAGACCCTCGAAGAGTACGACTGGTGCCTCGAGCAGCAGATCTTCGCGTTCGAGGGCGGCAAGGGCCCGAACCTGATTCTCGACGACGGCGGCGACCTCACCATCTGGATTCACCAGAAGCACCCCGAGCTCTTCTCGGGCAAAGACCCGATTCGCGGCCTGTCTGAAGAGACGACCACGGGCGTGCACCGCCTCTACGAGATGGCGCGCGAGGGCAAGCTGAAGTGCGCGGCCATCAACGTGAACGACTCGGTCACCAAGTCGAAGTTCGACAACCTGTACGGCTGCCGTGAGTCGCTGATGGACGGCATCAAGCGGGCGACCGACATCATGATCGCGGGCAAGGTCGTCGTGGTCGCCGGCTTCGGCGACGTGGGCAAGGGCTGCGCCGAAGCGGCGCGCGGCCTCGGCGCTCGCGTGCAGGTCACCGAAGTCGACCCCATCTGCGCGCTGCAGGCGGCGATGTGCGGCTACCAGGTCGTCACGATGGACGAAGCGGCGGCGTACGGCGACATCTTCGTCACCGCGACGGGCTGCGCCGACGTGGTCACGGGCAAACACATGACGGCGATGAAAGACGGCGCCATCGTGTGCAACATCGGTCACTTCGACTCCGAGATTCAGGTCGCGTGGCTCGAGAAGAACCCCGAGATTCGTGAAGAGAACGTGAAGCCGCAGGTCGACCAGTTCATCTTCCCCGACGGCAAGCGCATCACGCTGCTCGCCCGCGGCCGCCTGGTGAACCTCGGCTGCGCGAACGGCCACCCGAGCTTCGTGATGTCGAACTCGTTCACGAACCAGACGCTGGCGCAGCTCGCGCTCTGGGGCGCGATCGACGCGGGCTTCAAGCCCGAGGCCGGCAAGGTGAACGTGCTGCCCAAGCGCCTCGACGAGCACGTCGCCCGCCTGCACCTCGGCAAGGTCGGCGCCAAGCTGACCCAGCTGACCCCCGAGCAGGCGAAGTACCTCGGCGTGCCGGTGCAGGGCCCGTTCAAGCCCGAGCACTACCGGTACTGAGCCCGCGCCTCTGGCGCGGAAACGGGAGCGCAGCGACCGGAAGCCCGACTTTTCTTGCTGTGAGATGAACGACGCCGCCGAGCCTCATGGGCTCGGCGGCGTTCGTGTTTCAGACGGCTCTGGCCCAGACCGCAGCAGCTCGATGAACGTGTCCAGCTCGACGCGGCGCTGCTCCTCGCGGTGGAAGATTGCGACGTAGTCCCACCGGTCGACCGCGGCCGGGTTCCACGCGGTCGCCGCCCTGCTCTGCAGCCCCCGCACCACGGCGTCACGCCTCGCCGGCTCGAGCGCCAGCGCGGCCTGAATCTGCTCGTAGAGCGCGACCCGCTGCGGCAGCGCGACGGCGCGCATGACCGACTCGTGCACCATCAGCTCGACGAGCTTCGAACGGGCGCTGGTCGGGAGCCGGCTCCGCTGCTCGGCCGTGAGCACGCTGTGCGACTCGCGCGTGCGGTTGACCAACAAGAAGGGCAGCCACGCACCGGTTCGTGGCCATGTCTGGTTGACTCCGGAAAGTGCGTCGGCGGCCCAGGCTCGAGTCTCTGGGCTCGCGCGCCGTGCCGCCTGCCGGCACGGCTCGAGGCTGCGGGCGTGCTGGTCGAGGCCCACTTGCACCGTCTGGAGGTCGGCGAGCGCAGACTGATCTCGCAGTAACGCCATGATGTCGACGCACAGCTCGAGCACCTCGTCGGGCGGCAACTTTCGCAGCGAGATCTGCACGGGCACCATCGCCCACGTGTAGATGAGGTTGATCTGAGGGACTTCTGCGTAGTCGAGGCCATGAAAGTGCCGCACGCGCGACCAGCGCTCGGCCCGCGAGGCCCTGAACAACCCCTCTGACCACGCACGGTCGGCGGCCCAACTTCTTTCGCACTCGGGGGTAATCTGCGACACCGGTATCACATCGAGCGATGCGTCGATGCACGACTGCTCGAAGCCGAGCCGCAGCTTCCCGATCACCGCGTAGACCTCGTCGAACCGCTCGCCGAGCGTGCCCGGCTCGGGCCGGTGTGACGGCCGCTCGAACGTCAGCGCGTCGGCGGCACGTGCAATCTCGACGAGCCGGTCACCCGCCGCGCGAACGCGTGCACGAACCACCGCCACGCCGATCACCACCAGCACCAGCGTGGTGACCGCGACGACGATGAGGGCACGTCTCAACATGAGGCGAGAGGCTACAGCCTCGCGCGTCAGCCGCCGCATCCCTCGTGCGAACCCGCGACGCAAGGCAGCGACGCATACGTCGTCGCCGACGCGCGCGTCACCAGCGCACGAAGCCGGGCGTCGACGTACGGAAGATGAACTCCGGCGTGTCGAAGCCCAGCTCGTGCCAGTCGTTCGAGCCCCAGCACCACGTCACGCGGGTCGCCGGCACGTACGCGCAGGTGTGCGTACCGCCCGACGAGAACAGCGAGACGCCCATCTGCAGCGACGCCACCGGCGACGTGTAGACGGGCCCGCTGGGCGGAAACGCCGCCCCGTCGCCACACTGGCCGCGGCCGTTGCGGCCCCAGCAGATGAGCGAGTTCGTCGTCGTGCGCGCGATGGTGTGGTCGTTGCCCGCTTCGATCGCGCTCACCATCACCGTCGAGTTGATGGGCGTCGCCACCGTGCGCCGCTCGACCGTGCCGTCACCCACCTGCTGGCTGAAGCCCCAGCACGAGACCCCCGCCGCGCGCCGCATGCAGCCGTGCGTGCCGCCCGCCGTAATCTCTTGCGCGTCGGTGATGCCCGCGTCGCCCGGCCCCACCACCGGCACCGGCGCCCGCGCCCCGTCGAACGAGCCGTTGCCGAGCGCGCCGTCGGCCCCGTTGCCCCAGCAGAAGGCCGTACCGTCGGTGCGCACGCCACACACGTGAATCGACCCGCTCGCCACGCCCGAGCTCACCGCCACCGACAGCTGCTTCACGTTCGTGAGCCCCGGCACCTGCTTCGGCACCCGCGACTCCGAGACGCCGTTGTCGCCAATCTCACCGCCGCGGCCCCAGCACGACACCGTGCCGTTCTGCAGCAGCGCGCACGAGATCGAGACGCCCGCGTGAATCGTCGCCACCCCCGTCAGCCCCATCACCGTCACCGGCACCGCGCTGCGCGTCGTGGAGTTGTTGCCCAGCCGGCCGTTGTCGTTTCGGCCCCAGCACCGCGCCGTGCGGTCGGTCAGCACCGCGCACGCATGCTCGTAGCCCATCGAGATCTGCTCGACCGTCGTCAACCCCATCACCTCGACCGGAGTCTTGCTCTCACCGCCCACCATGCCGTTGCCGAGCTGCCCCTCGTTGTTGCGGCCCCAGCAGCGCGCCGTCTTGTTCGCGAGCACCGCACACGTGCCCTGCTCACCCGCCGACAGGTCGATGATTTCGGTCGGCACCGGCATCTCCATGCCGCCCGCCGTCATGCCGCCGCCCGCCATCGCCCCGCTGCCGCCCGCAGTCGAGCCGCTGCCGCCCGCCGTCGAGCCGCTGCCGCCCGCCGTCGCGCTGCCGCCCGCCGTCGCGCCCGAGCCCCCGGCCGTCGCCCCCGAGCCTCCGCCCGTCGTCTCTGACCCGCCTCCCGTGCCGCCACCTCCGCCGCCCGAACAGCCGACGACACACACCACGACACAACCAACCAGCACCGTCTCGAGGGTTTTCATGAGCGGCCGCTCCCTTAGCAAGCGGTCGACCAACCCATCGGTCGTGATGTGTCGCGCACCTGCAGCGCCGCGACACCCGTCTGTCGCGCGACGCGCCTTCGACACGCGCAAGACCGAACAGGTCAGGTGCCCGGCGCCGTGACCGCATCGACCCACGAGCAGCTGCCCGACGCCGAGACACGTTGGCGATGACCCGGGCGGGGTTGACGATTCACTTCGCCAGGGTGACGATTCTCTCGGTTGACGATTCCCGCCTGTGCGCCGTATTGCCAACGCGCTCGATGCGAATCGTCGCCCTCATGCTGCTGTGCAGCACTGCCGCGGCGGCCCAAGACCGCAACATTCTGTACATCAACCCCGCGCCGCTGGTGACGGCGAGCCGGCTGCAGGCGATGGCGGGCGCGGCGGTGGGCATCGCAGAGGGCTCCGAGAGCCTGCCGTTCAACTACGCGGCGGTGGCGCAGCGGCACCCGCGGCGCAAGGCAGGCTTCGATTGGGACCTGAACTTCTCGGTGCTCTTCTCGCCGTTTCAGACGTTGCGCGACATCGACAACGAGGGCAACGAGCCGGTCATCACCGCGCCGGTCGAGTACCAGGTCGGCGGCCTGATTCAGTTCGCGCGCTTCGGCATCGGCACGTACGTACGCGGGCAGCAGCGCTCGTACTGCAACGTGCAGCCGTGCATTCGCTCAGAGGCGGTGCAGGGCTCGGTCATCTTCGGCTTCAACGTGTGGCGAGATCAGATCGTCTTCGGCGTCGGCCTTCACCTCGCCATCGCGAACTTCGACGTCGCCGCCACCCGCTTCGAGTACCGCGGCTTGAACCTCGGCGCGTCGATGTTGGTGCGCCCCGCGTACCTGCCGTTTCGCATCGGCGTGCACGGCGTCAGCGAGACGCGCGGCGCACCCGCCTTCGACCCCGCCACCCTGCCCGACCTCGGCGGCCGCACGGCCTTCGCCGGCGTCGTCTCGCCCGCGCGCATCTTCATCGGCGCGAGCGCGCGCTTCGGTGAAGGCGCCTGGCGCTACAACCGGCTCTCGGCCTCGGCGCTGAAAGAGCTGCCCAACGACTACAACTACGCGAACGTGCCGCACGACCTCGACCCCGATGACCCGCGCCCGCCCGGCCGGTTCCTCGCCACGTTCGAGCTCGACGTCATCTTCCCCGTGAAGAACGCGACGACGTTCACGCCGTTCTTGACCGGCACCCTGCCGCGCGCCGTCGGCGAGCAGGTCTCGCTCGTACCCCGGCTCGGCTTCGAGGCCGAGGCCATCGACCATCGCCTGCGCGTGCGCTCGGGCGGCTACCTCGAGCCGCCGTTCCTCGCCGGCTCGTCGCTGCGCCCCCACTTCACCTGGGGCTTCGAGCTGTTCCTCTTGAACCTCGGCGCCGCGTGGAGCATCAGCGCCTCGATGGACGTCGCGAAGAGCTACCTCTCGATGTCGTTCGGCATCGGCTGGTGGACGTAACGTGTCTCTGCGCAGCTGACTTTTGATGCACGCACACCGCGCGTCACGAACAGCCAGCGCGCCGCGTGAGTCGTGGGCGCGTCGCGCCGCCTTGCATCAGCTGCGCTGCGCCTGCAGCTGCTTGAAGCGGTTGAACATCTGCTCTTCGCGCTTCACCCACTTCGCGCGCGCCTTCGCGATCTCACCGTCGCGCGTGCGGGGCTGACCGCGCTTCGGCAGCTGCCTCAAGAGCCGCTTCGTCTCTTTCGTGATGAGCGCCGCCGCCTTCTCGAGCAGCTCGAAGTCGTGCTCGTTCGGCTTCGACAGCCCGCTCACCTTGCGCACGAACTGCAGCGCCGCCGCGTGAACCTCTTCATTCGTCGCAGGCGGCTCGAAGTTGTGAAGCACCCTGATGTTTCTGCACATGCTCCACAGTTAACCAAAAAACCGTCGTTCAAATGAAACGGGCCGGGGCGCTCTGGTCGCCCCGGCCCGGTGTGTTCGGCAAGACCGAGTCGCTTACGCGGCCCGCTTCAGCGGCGCGCCCTTCAGCGCCGCCTCGACGTACTTGATGCCGTTCGGCGTAATCTGCGGGCCGACCTTGGTGCGGCGCGCGTAGCCGACGTGCTCGCGCAGCGCCTTCGCTGCGTTCGGAGCGAGGTACTTCACCCCGTGCTCGGCCCAGAAGCCCGACGTGTCGCCCGAGGTGATCTCGACGTTCGAGAGCTTCTGCGCGAGGTAGAGCGGAATCAGCGAACGGAGCAGCTGATCTTTCTGCTTGCCGGCCTTCACCAGCTGCGCGCGCTTCGGGTGGCTGCCGAGCTTCTGCACCAGCAGGTCGATGGTGGTCGGGGCGTTCGTCTTCTTCGCGGTCGGCTTCGCCGCCTTCTTCGCCGTCTTGGCCGCCTTCACCTTCTTCGCGCTGGCCTTGAAGACCGTGACCTTCTTGGGAGCCGAGCCGAACCCGAGCTTCTTCGCCCACCCTGCAATCTTCTGCTCGATGAACTTCTCGAGACCGACGACTTCGAAATTGCCCTGCTTCAGCTTGCGTGCCTGGAATCTCATTTGTGAGTCCTCCCTCGCGAAGATCGGCGGATCCCCCGCCGAAAAGTTCGCGCACCCTACCGCCTTACGGATCCGCGCGCGAGGCCGAAAACTCGGCCTCAGATCGATTTTCGCCGGGTGATCGATCAGCCGTGTTACTTCGACGGCAATGCTGGGGTTGATCCTGGTTTCGCTGATCGGCGCTGCCGCTGCTGGGCCGGCCGCACCGCCTGGCCCCCGCGGGCCCGCAGACTTCGAGCAGGTGATCTTCCTCCCCCGCCTCGACAAGGCGACCCAGTTCTCTGAGTTTCTCGCCGTCGGCGGCGAGCGCTCGGTGCTGCTGCGCAGCGAAAACTGGCGCGAGTCGGTTCACCCGCTCTTGCGCTTCGACATCACCCGCCCCGACTCCGCCACCACCGTCGGCATCGACGAGACCGGCCCGCTCACCCTCGTCTTTCGCAAAGACCTCGAGGTCTCGTGCGTCAACGTGAAGAACTGGGAGCGCTTTCACGCCGCCTGCGCCGACCGGCTGAAGGTGCTCGGCACCCCGTACAAGTTCACCGATGCCGGCGTCACCACCTACGCCACCCGCGACGCCCTCGACCGCGTGCTCACCGGCTACGTCGTGAAGGGCAACGAGGCCTGCGCCGCCCGCATGCAGGGCAAGAGCGTCGACGGCGTGCTCAAAGAGATGAGCAAGTGGCTCGGCAAGGCCCCCACCACCGGCACGTGGAGGCTGCTCGCGAGCCTACCGGGCGTCGGCTACCTGCTCACGCAACGCGCCGTCATCGCGATGAACGCCGAGGGCCTCACCGGCACCGCCGCCGCCAAGGGCGACCTGCCGCTCGCCGCGCTCGCCGGCGCCGGGCCCTCGCCCTACGCCGCGTACAACGCTCCGGGGTTGATCACGCTCAAGATGCGCGCCGACCCGCCCGGCATGCAGCCCGTCATCGACGAGGTCGCCCTGCGGCTCACCGCGCTCTGCCCCTCGTGCGGCGACGGCACCGCGTTCAAGGTCGCCGCCCGCGCGCTCGGCGCCACGCTCACGGGCAACTCGCTGCTCGTCGTCTCGAAGGTGAAGGTCGTCGGCTCGCTGCGCACCGACCCCGGCCGGTTCTTCTCGGTGCGCAGCGCCGTCTTCGCCGAGACCCACTCACCCGACGCCGCGATGAAGGCGATTCTCGGGCTGATGACGATTCGCGGCGCGAAGCTGCTCGAGGGCAGCGGCGGCGTCTCGATTCTGCTCAAAGAGGGTGAGCTGCGCATCGGCGTGCGCGGCAACCACGTGTTCGTGTCGAACGACCCGGTCGTGCTCGAGGCGGCGTACAAGGTGCTGCCGGTGGCACCCGCTCCGCAGGCGCACGGCGCCGAGCTGAACGTCGACCCGAAGCTGCTCGCGCAGGGGCTGGCGCAAGTGCCCCTGATGGACGCGGTTCAGTCGACCGAGCTCGCCGGCATGTTGGCCGCTGGCGCCGAGCTCGGGCCGCTCTTGCTCTCGACCGAGCGCATCAGCGGCTGGGCCGACGCCACGCGCGCGCAGCTGAGCTGGAAGTTGAAGACACCGCCGCCGAAAGCTGCGCCCGACGCCGGCGTCGCCGACGCAGGCCCGTAGCGCTCAGCGACCGCCGTCTCTCACGCGGGCATCAGCTGGCAGCTTCGTGCCCGCATCGGGCGCAGGCGGCGGAGGCGGCGACCACACCGGCACCGTCTCGAAGTTCGGCGGCAGGGGTGGCGCCTTCCACCCGGCGGGGGCCTTCTTCAGCTGCTCTTCGAGGCGCGCGCGCACGACCGGGTGCCGCACCTGCTTCGTGAGCAGGAACACCGCGTCGGGCGACCACTGACCGCCGTTGGTCGCGAGCTTCAGCTCGACCGCGGCTCGCACCATCGGCGACTCGGCGTCGCGGTATGCCTCGATGAACGCGGGCTGCGCCGCGTCGAGCGCGTTCGGCCCTTCGGGGTCGAGCTCGAACAGCGCCTCTTCTTGCGGCAAGAGCTTCAGGCGCGGCGCGATGCCGGCGACCTGCTCCATCCACACGGCCATCGCGAGCTTGCGCGTGAGGTCATTCGGCTCGGCCTTCGGCGGCACGATGTTGATCGGCTGCTCGCGCCAGTCGTTCGACGTCACCTGCTCGAGACCCATCGTGTAGAAGCCGCCCAGCCCGGGCTTGCCCTGCTTGTAGAAGCCCACCCACGATGGTCGAACGAAGCGGCCACCCGGCGCCTCGGGCGACCCGTTGCTCACGAACGTGCACGCGATGCGCGCAACGCCCGTCGTCGTGTCGACGTGCGCCGAGTGCACCACCACGCCCCAGCCCTTCGCGTCCGTCCACGCGTTGAACTCGTCGTCGGTCGCCGCCGCCACGAAGTCGATCTTCGTCTGCTGAATCTTGTACACGCGGTCGACGTTCTTGCCCTGCAGCTTCACCGAGTAGCGCCGGCTGAACGTCTTCGGCACCCGCCCCGGCTTCACCTTCACCTGCTCGCGAAAGAAGAAGTCGAGCCGCGGCGCGAAGCTGTCGGGCGCCGAGCTCGAGCTGAACACCTCGGTCGGCTCGGCCATGCGCGCCGTGATGTCAGTGAACAGGTTGTGGGCGAGCTGGTCGTACAGCATGGGGTCGGTCACCTCGGGCATCGCCCGCAGGAGATCGTCGAGCACCAGCGCCATCGCCGAGCGCTTCGCCGCGTCTTTCTGCTTCGGCAGCTGTTCTGAGAGCGTCTTGACGTTCTTCGGCACCGTCTTCGTCTCGAGCACGATCATCTTCGCGCGGCCCGCGGCGAGAGCTGGTGTGGCGACTGCGAATGCGACGGCGAGCACGAAGAAGACTCGGAGCTGGTTCACGGTGCTCGGATTTGCCCCAAGACCCCGCGCTGCTCAAGCGTCGCGTGGAGCGCGCCGTCGCCGCCACGAACACCGCCGCTCCGAACAGGGCCGCCGCGAGCTCGGGCATCATTGAACGTTCACCTTCTCGGTGCTGCCGCCGCGAATCAGCTGAATCTGCCGCATGCGACGGTCTTGGTAGGCGCGCATGCGCTCGCCCGAGAGCAGCGTGTTGATGGTCGCGCGGCCGCGCTCTTCGATGACGTCGACGTCGTCTTCGTTGCGCAGGCTCATGGTGAGCCCGCCGAGCTCGGTCGCGAGCACGAGCACCTCGGCCTCTTCGGGCAGCACCAGCAGCGACACGTTCGAGTACTCGCGCTGCGACTCGGGCACGAGGTTCACGTTCGTGGTGCCGGTGATCTTGCCCGTCGCCAGCACGATGACGTTCTGGAGCAGCGTGACGGCGACCGACTCGTTCGTCTGCGGGTCTTTGAAGGTGCCGATCAGATCGACGTGATCGTTCGGCCGCACCCAGCCGCCGACGGCGACGGTCTTCGCCGCCTCGATGGTCAGCGCGCGCGCCTTCTTCTGAATCTTCGTCGACAGCCGCTCGGCCGCCTTGGTCGTCTCGAACTGCGACCACAAGAGCGGGTCGCCGGCCTGCACCGGCACGAGCACCTTCTGGTTCACCACGTACGACGCCGAGTCGGGCTTCACCACCGACGAGGTGATGAACTGCTCGGGCACCGCGCGCTGCGAGATCATGTCGAAGGTCACGACCGTGCCTTCAGAGATGTCGACCGCCGCCACCACGACGGGCGTGAGGTTCCACCCCTTGCGAACGTCAGACTCCTTCTTCTTGATGGCGCTGTACGCGATGACGCCGGCGAGCAGGCCGAGCACGAGGGCGACGAGCAGCGGGGTCTTGCCTTTGAGCATGGTGCGTGAAGGAGCCGCACCCCGGCAAAGCGTTAACCCGCGACGCAGAGCCCGCTGCTCGTGTCGCAGGTGAGATCGAGCATGCACGCGCCTTGATCTGCTCCGCACGTCTCGCTCAGGTTGCGCCACTTCACGCAGCGGCCCGTCACGCAGCTGAGCGGCTGGTGCGAACCACACGGCTCGGCCGAGCTGCACGTCTCGCCTTCGCCGCGCTCCTGCGTGCACGTGCCGCCGGCGCCGCAGTACAGCGGCTCGTTCGGGTCGCACCGGTAGGTGCTGTTCGAGCCCGCCGCGCACGGCTCGCCGAGCGCGCGGGCCCGCTGGCACCTGCCCTCGACCACCGTGAGGCCGTCGACACACTTCTCGAGCCCCGGGGCGTCACCCCCCTCGGCGATGCGCGCCCTGCAGCTGCCCATCTCGGCGGTGCCCGCCAGCTTGTGGCAATACCGCTCGGTGCCGCACTCGACATCGAGCGAGCAGGTGTCGCCGACAGCGAGGCGCCCCTGAAACATGAGCCGGCAGTCGTCGCTGGTGGGGAACGCGGCGGGGCACGACTGGCTCGCGAAGGTGTCGACGCAGCGGCGCGCACGAGCGGCGTCGTAGGCGACCGTCTTGCGGAGCAGTGAGGCGTAGAGGTGGTAGACGCCGAAGAGATCGCGAACCTCGGGCTGGGCCTGGCAGCCGTCGACGGTGCGCGCGGCTCCGCAGCGCACGTAGACCTCACAGAGCGCGCGCGTCATCTCGGCGGCGACCTGGGCTGCGGGCAACCTCTCCTCCATGGGCCCACATGCGGCCAGCACGACGAGAGGGATGAAGAGGGCGAGCCGAGTCATGGGCTCAAGTCGTCGGTGCCCGGTGGGCACCGGTTGCGAGATGAGGGCACCTCACGGCCGGTCACGCGGGCTTGAGGGCGTCGCTGTGGACTCTCAGGCGACTTCGGTGCGCTCAGCGGCACTTCCCGAAGCTGCCAGCCCGATAGATGTCGCGAAGCTCCGAAGCAGAGAGGGCGCGCGAATACACGGCAATCTCATCGGCCAGCCCGGTGAGTCTGATGTCGTAGCCCGTCATCGCCCCGACCCTGCCGACGAAGAAGGGCGTGCCCGCAGGTGTGGCGAGAACCTGCGCGCCAGACGCGACCTCGTTGCCGTCGAGGTAGAGCCTGACGGTGGAGCCCTGATTCGTCACCGCGACGTGATGCCACGCCGACAGAAAGAGCGTCGGCCCCCAGACCTGGTCACCCCAGTTTGAGAAGAAGAGCGTTCTTCCGACGCACCCGAGCTCATATGCGGCGTTGAGCGTGCCGAACTGGCCGTAGCCGGCGAAGAGGCACTGAAACGCGGGGTCTGTGTCCATTCGGGCCCACAGCTCGATGGTGCGATCGGCGCTGCCGGTGGGCATGTTCGTCGACGTCGCCGTCATCATCGCCATGCCGGTGAAGGCGAACGCCTGGCCGCGTTTGCCCGCAGCGAAGGTGGCGCCCATCGAGAGCGTGCCGGGGTTCAGGCCCGTCGAGTCGTCGGCGGTGCCTTCACCGTCCCAGCGGCTGATCAGGCCGCTCGGTGCCGGTACACAGCACGCACCTGCGACGCACCCTGCATCGGTGCCCGCGTCATGACCTGCATCGGTGCCCGCGTCGCGACCTGCATCGGTGCCCGCGTCGCGACCTGCGTCGATGCCCGCGTCGCGACCTGCGTCGATGCCCGCGTCCGTGCCTGCGTCTGCAGCTGCTGCGCAGCTCGGAGCTCCACACTGCTCGACCGGGTCGAAACAGGCGCTGCCCCACGTCAGCAGCACGAGCGCGGCTCCGCAGGCCCATCGGCAAGGGCAGTGACGACGCACCACGTCAGCGTAGCTTGAGGCGCTGCTCCCGAACGTCTTCGCCAGTGACCGCACGAACATTCGACTCCCCAGTCTGCCACCCTGAGACACCTCTCGCACGGCCCCCCACGCGCTGCGCAGCCCGCGCGTTTTCCTCACGCCCGCTGCCGAAAAGTCGAACACGAAGGTCGCCCGCGCCCTGTAACCGCCCCACCGCCCCCCGCATACCAGGGCCGACACCGCGCATGCCGCGCGATGCAGTGAAAGGAAATCACGTGAAGCCGACTCAAAAAGCCGCCCTCGCCTCTCTGGTCGCCTCGATGTTCGCCGCTGGCTGCGGCATGGGCGCCGACAACGGCAACAACACCAACCAGCAGGCCCTGGTGAAGTGCGCCGGGGTCAACGCATGTGCCGGCCAGGGGGCGTGCGCCGGCACCCTCGCCGACGGTGGCATGCAC
The DNA here is from genome assembly GCA_016793725.1 of Myxococcaceae bacterium. Taxonomy (GTDB): domain Bacteria; phylum Myxococcota; class Myxococcia; order Myxococcales; family Myxococcaceae; genus Xiheicaenimonas; species Xiheicaenimonas phototrophica. Next base: position 21,210 of record JAEUJP010000316.1, read on the forward strand.
GACTGCGCGGGTAAGAACGCCTGCTCCGGCCAGGGCTGGGTCGAAATTCCCAAGAGCGAGTGCGACTCGAAGGGCGGCACGACCATCAAGTGAGCTCCTCACGCCGCCATGGCATCGGGCTTCGACCGGCCCACTTCGCAGAGGTTCTCGACCATGGCCTCGACCGCGGCTGGGTCGAGGTGGTGAGCGAAAACTTCATGAACCGTGGCGGCAGACCCCTTGCGGTTCTCGACCGCGTGCGGCGCGATGTACCCGTCGCGCTGCACGGGGTCGGCCTGGGCATCGGCGGCGTCGAGCCGCTCGACCTCGGCTACCTCGAGTCGCTCAAGCAGCTCGCGAGCCGCGTACAGCCCTGGCAGGTGAGCGACCACCTGTGCTTCGGCGGCTTCGGAGGCCACCGCGCTCACGACCTCTGGCCGCTGCCCTACACCCGGGAGTCGCTCGACCACGTCGTCGCGCGCGTGCAGCAGGTGCAAGACGTGCTCGGCCGGCCGCTCGCGCTCGAGAACGTCTCGTCGTACGTCGAGTACTCGA
>JAEUJP010000329.1 GCA_016793725.1 Myxococcaceae bacterium
GTTCGCGTTCAAGGGCACCTCGCCGGTGCGCGACGGGTCTTTCACCTCGCTGTTGATGTTCTTGATGTTCTCGAAGTCGTCTTTGGTGACGGGCTGTTGAGTGCCGGTGTCTTTGACGCCCGACCAGTCTTTCAACTTACCGCCGTAGCGGTAGTAGGCGATGAAGCCCACCACGCCCAAGATGATGATGAACAAGAAGAACTTCCCGAACGGGGTCAGCTTCATGAGCCTGCTCCTTCAGCGTTGTGGGTATGTACGTCAGGGCTTCGGCGCCACCGCTGCCGCTGCGCCCGGACGTTCGAAGAACTCGATGACCTTCTGAACCTGGCTCTTTCGTTGCGCTGCGGCCTCGCTCAAGCCGCTCAGGTGCTTCGTGCGCTTCTCGATGTCGGCCTTCATCGCCGCGATCTTGTCGTGCAGCACCTTGATCTGGTTTTCGGCTTCGCTGATCGACTTCGCCGTCGCCTGCTCGTTGACGCGCACGTACGTGTCGAGCGCCTTCTTCTGGTTGTGCGCGGCCGTCACGATCTTGTCGAGCTCGAACCCGAACGCCTTCAGCGACGCCTCGACGATCTGCCGCTTCACGTCTTGCGGCGTCGACTCGGGCAGCCCCTTCAAGAGCTCTTCGGCCTTCTTCACGCGGTCGAGCTCGGCGACGTCCATACCCGCGTCTTTGAAGATGGCGTCGAAGTCGGTCGGCGTGCCCGCGGCCGACGCCATCTTGTCGGTCTTCAGGTTCGGGAGCGGCGCCTCGGCTGCTGCGGCTGCGCCGGGCACCGGCTTCGCGCCCGCCCCCGATTGCTGGGCGAGCTCGGCGACCAGATCGGCGGCGCTCTTCCCCTGGGAAGCTGCCGTTTCGCCAGCTTCGTCGGACTCGAAAAAGAGCCCTTTGATCTTCGAGCCGAACCCCTTCTCGTTCTCGGACATGGCGCCGCGGACCCTACAGCATTCTTCGTTCTCGGTCCCCGTGAAAGCTGCTAGGCATTTCGCCCATGGCGAAATTCGAGGTGTTCATTCCCGCTGCGGAAGCGGGCGGCTTCGACATGACGCTCAAGGTCGACGCCGCGAACTGGATGGCCGCGCTCAAAGCCGGTCTTCAGAAGCTCGGTGAGCAGGGCTCGACGATTCAGAACGTGCTCGTCGACATTCAAGACGACAACACCATTCACGTCACCGAGCCGAAAGACAACCGCGTCTTTCGCATCAAAGAGCTCTCTGAAGAAGAGGCCGCCAAGGCGCCCATCAAGCGGCCGTCGCAGATTCGTGCGGCCCCGGTCTCGCCACAGGCGAAGACCGAGCTCAACATTCCCGCCGGCAAGCTGGCGCCTCAAGAAGAGCTGACGCAGCCGGCCGGCTCGCCGACGAAGCGCGAAGAGGTCACTCAGCCGGCGGGCAAGCCGGCGCCGCGCGAGCAGGTCACGCAGCCGGCGACGCGCCCCGGCCCGCCGCGGCCGGCGACGAAGCCCGGTCACAAGAGCTCGCCGCGCATCGACGTGAATCAGCTGCAGATCGACGAGCTGCAGAAGCCCGTCTCGCCCGTGAAGGGGGCGATCGGCCGCCCGAAGTCGGTGAGCGGCATACCTGCGGCGCCGCGCGCGAACATCGAAGACGTTCTCGCCGACATCTTCGACCGCGTTCAAGAGATTCACACCAAGCCGACCGCCGACGACGCGCTCGCGTTCGTGCTCGACCTCGCGCTCGAGAAGGTGCCGGCCGAGTCGGGCTCGGTGTTTCGCGCCGACTACGCGACCGGCGACCTGTCGTTCGCGGTCGCGCGCGGCCCGAAGGCGAAAGAGCTGCTCGCCGCCAAGATCGTGGTGCCCGCCGGCTCGGGCATCGCCGGCTTCTGCTCGATGGAAGGGGTGTCGCTCGCCATCAGCGACGTCGACAAAGACCCGCGCCACTACCGCGCCGTCGTCGACAAGGTCGACTACGACGTCACGTCGCTCGCGTGCGCGCCGATGATGACGCACGGGCGCAGCTTCGGGTGCGTGCAGCTGCTCAACAAGAAGGGCAGCCACGTGTTCGCAGATCACGAGATCGGCATCATCTCGTACCTGGCCCACCAGGCGGCCCTGTACCTCAACAACCGCGCCTGAGCTGCACGGCGTCGGTTCGCGCGGGAGCGTGAGGGTTGTGCCGTTCACCGACGGGTCAATGTGCCGCTCACGGCCGACAGGTCTGCCGTGTCGAGCCAGTGCACCGCTGCGTTGCGGTTCCTCAGGTGCGCGTCGAAGAACGCGAGCGCCGCCGACGTAAGCGTGCCGCGCAGGTCGGCGCAGCGCTGAGCCGACACCTCACGCTCGCACGGGTCGAGCTCGCCGCCGAACAGCCCGTGCTGCGCCCCGTCGTCGTCGAGGTACACCTTCCACCGCGGGCCCGCGGGCAGCAGGGGGAACAGCGCCTCGCGGTTCGCGGGCTCGCCGACGTCGCCGTCTTGCCGGCCGGTCGCCATCAACATCGGCACCGCGAGCGTCGCGTACGACTCGGTCATGAAGCCGTCGCTGCCCGGCCCCTGCGGCGAGAAGGTGACGATGGCGTCGATGTCGGGCAGCCGACGGCTCACCAGGTCGGCGGCGTCGCACGGCACGACGCTGCCCTGGGCCATGCCGAACGGCTGCGCGCAGAGGAAGTTGCGCGTGACGCCGCCGACCATCATGCCCGCGCCGGCGCCGGCCGAGTGCCCCATGTGCCCGATGCGCCCGAGGTCGATCGCGGCCGCCCACTCGGGGTTCGTCGCCACCCGGTCGGTGACCCAAGCGAGCACAGCCTCGAGGTCGAGCGGGCGCGCCCAGTTGATCTTGAGTCCGCAAGGCACGCCCGCGTCGTTCTCGGGCACGCCGACCGCGTCGCACAGCCGGTCGTACTCGCTCGGGCCGCCGTCTGCCGACTCGTACTCATAAGCCCGGTGCGCCAGCGAGATGGTGACGTAGCCCGCGGCCGCGAGAATGCTCGCCCACTCGCGCAGCGCTCGCGTGGCGTCGACGATGCCGTTCGACCCGCCGTGCGAGAGCAGCACGAGCGGCCTTGGCCGGGTCGCTCCGGGCGGGCGGTACACCGCGACGGGCACGACCCGCCGCCCGCCCAGCACGTCGGTGTACGAGACGTCGTCACTGAAGACGACCTCGGCCACCTCGGGCGCCAGCGCCGGCTGGTAGAGGCAGCCCGAGTCGCTGCCCGGCGTGCACGCCGGCATCCTCGTCACGTCGACCGGCACGCGCACGCGGGGAATCACGCGCTCGGCGCCATCGGCGAAGTGACCCCCGTCGGTGTTGCCGCCGCCGTCGACGACGCCGCCGCCGTCGACGTCGCGGCCACCGTCGACGTGGCCGCCGTCGCTGGCGTCGCCGCCATCGCGAACCAGGCTCGCATCGACCTCGGCCACCCCCTCAGTCGCGCCTTGCGGCTGCGGGCCGCACGCCGTCGACCCAATGGCAATTAATGCAGCGATGTGAGTGATTGATGTCTTCATGTCTTGGGGTAGTGCAAGGCCCCTGCCGGTGGCGCGAAGGGGCCATTCAGCCGCCACTACCCTGCAAAACGTCGGGTCCACCCGACGACCGTCGTGGGGTCGACCCGTCGCCAACCATTAATAATTACTCAAGAAACAATTCAAATCATGGCCTGAGAATCTTTCTGTGTGCGGCATTTCGCCGCCCGAATCGAAAGGGAGCAACACCATGGGCATCGGCAAGGTCATGCAGCAGGCGGCGACGCGTATCGGCAACCAGCGGGAGCGCATCAGCGAGGGCGTGAAGAACGGCGACCTCACTCCGCGCGAGCAGAAGCGGCTCGACAAGAAGCTCGACAAGCTGACGGCGCAGCTGGCGAAAGACGCGTTCGACGGGAAAGGGCTCACCGAGCGGGAGCAGGCGAAGTTCGACCGCAAGGCCGACAAGCTCTCGGGCAAGATCTACAAGAACAAGCACGACGGGCAGAACGCCCAGACGCCCAAGGGCGACCGCCGCGCCGACCGCCTCGAGCAGCGCATCGCGAAGGGCGTCGAGACCGGCGCCCTGAATGAGCGCGAAGCCGCCCGCCTCGGCGCGAAGCACGACGCGTTCGAGGCCGCGCTCGCCGACGCGAAGTCTGACGGCAAGGTCACGAAGAGCGAGCGAAAGGAGCTGCGCGCCCAGGCCAACGACCTGAGCTTCCGCGTGTTGCTGCAGAAGAACGACTGAAGAGCCCCAAGAGAGAGAGAGAGCAGGGCGCAGCCGCCGTTCGGCCATCGAGCCGCGCGGCGGCTGCGTTTTTTCACTAGGGTTCGGCCGGCATGGACCCGAGCCAGACGAAGACCGTGAAACATCGCGTGGAGTCGCTGCCCATTCGCGGCTTCCGTGTCGACGTGCTCGAGGGCCCCGACGCCGGCAAGGGCGTCGAGGCCCGCGGCGAGTCGCTGTCGATCGGCACCGCCGAAGACAATGATCTCGTGCTCAAAGACCCGACCGTGTCGCGGTACCACGTCGAGCTGCAGGCGCAGGGCGATCGCATTCTCGCCATCGATCACGGCTCGACGAACGGCACCGTCGCCGGCGGCGTGCGCATCGAGCGCGGCGACGTGCCGACCGGCATCGTGCTCAGCCTCGGCCGCACGCGCGTGCGCGTCGCCGACGGCGAGGCGAAAGAGGTCGAGCTGCTCGACGGCTTCGGCGAGCTGCGCGGCCGCTCGGCGCCGATGCGCAAGCTGATGGCGCTCGCCGAGAAGGCGGCCCAGAGCCAGGTCGCCGTGCTGCTCATCGGCGAGTCGGGCACCGGCAAAGAGCTCATCGCCCGCGCCATTCACGAGAACGGGCCTCGCGCGAAGCACCCCTTCGTCACCGTCGACTGTGGCTCGCTGTCGCCGACGCTCATCTCATCGGAGCTCTTCGGCCACGAGCGCGGCGCCTTCACCGGCGCCGAGCAGCAGCACGCCGGCGCGTTCGAGCGCGCGCAGGGTGGCACGCTGTTTCTCGATGAGATCGGCGAGCTGCCCTTGAGCCTGCAGCCCGCGCTGCTCGGCGTGCTCGAGAGAAAGACGTTCAGGCGGCTCGGCGGCAAGACCGATCTCACCACCGCGGCGCGCGTCGTGGCCGCCACGAACCGCGACCTTCGCGCCGAGGTCAACTCGGGCAAGTTCCGGCTCGACCTCTATTTTCGCCTCGCGGTGCTGAAGCTCGACGTGCCTCCGCTGCGGCAACGCCGCGAAGACGTGCCGCTGCTCGTCGCACACTTCCTCGAGCAGCTGGGCATCGAGGGGAAGATCGACTCCGTCGTGCCCTACGACGACATGCAGCGGCTGAAAGAGCACGCGTGGCCCGGCAACGTGCGCGAGCTGCGCAACTTCGTCGAGGCGTCGGCGGCGCTCGGGGCCATCGCTCCGCTCGAGCACTCCGAAGTGGCCGCGCAGGTCGCGAAGGGCGAGCTGCTCGGCCCCGGCTTCGACGGGCTGCTCGAGGCGCCGTACCGTCAGGCGCGGCAGGCCGTCATCGATCAAGTCGAGGCGCGGTACCTGAAGGCGCTGCTCGAGCGCGCGAAGGGCAACATCGCGCAGGCCGCCAGGCTCGCGAAGATGGACAGGTCGCACCTCTTCGACCTGCTCGATCGCCACAAGCTGCGCTGAAGGTCGGGCAGACCCGACGGTGTCGTCGGGCGCGCCCG
>JAEUJP010000492.1 GCA_016793725.1 Myxococcaceae bacterium
ATGTTGATGCAGCCCGTGCCGTTGCCGCCGGCCGTGCCGCCCGTGCCGCCGGCCGTGCCCGCGCCGCCAGCCGTGCCCGCACCGCCCGCCGTCGCCGTGCCGCCTGCCGTCGCCGTGCCGCCCGCCGTCGCCGTGCCGCCCGCCGTCGCCGTGCCGCCGGCCGTCGCCGTGCCGCCGGCCGTCGCCGTACCGCCCGCCGTCGCCGTGCCGCCCGCGCGACCGCCCGCGTTCGCCGAGCCGCCCGCGTTCGCCGAGCCACCCGCGTTCGCCGAGCCACCCGCGGTGGCGCTGCCGCCGCCCGTGCCACCCGTGCCGCACACGCCCGCGTTGCAGGTGTTGCCCGCCGCGCACGGCCCGCAGGTCGCCCCGCCCTTGCCGCACGACGCGTTGGTGTTGCCACCTTCACAGACGCCCGCTGCGTTGCAGCAGCCCGTGCACGTCGCCGCGCAGGTGTTGCCGCCGCCGCTGCACGACGCGAAGGAAAGGAAGAGGCCCGTAGTCAGGCCGACGATGAGAGCAGAGAACGGCGAGAGCGATTTCATGAAGGACTTTGTCTGAAGGGGAGATGCTTCGTTAGACCGGCCAACAGCGGAAACGGACACAACTACGGCCTGCCCACATACAGGGCTGTCCACCCCCAGCGCAACGTGACATGCACGCCGCGACATTCATGCTCCACTTTCGTGAAGCCCGAGTCTCGGGCGGTTACTCGCCGATCTTCAGCTCGATGCCCTCCCGGGCGCCGAACACCTGAACCCCGTAGCCGAGCTGCTCAGACCGCTCGGCGCACGAGGCGACCTTCAGGTCGACCTGCATGTCGGAGTGCATCGGATCATGATGCGTCAGCGCCAGCTGCTTCACCTTCGCCTGGCCGGCGAGGTCGACGCACGTGGTCGCGCGGGGGTGACCCCACCCGGTCTTCGTCACGTACTCGTCGTCGAGGTACTGGGCGTCGCTGATGAGCAGGTCGGCGCCTTTGACGGCCTTGATCAGGTCGGCCGGCAGCTTTCGCTGCGCGTCGGGGTGATCGACCACCTTCTCGGGGCGGTCGACCAGCTGATCGAGCTCGCTGTCGGTCGCGTACACCACCGAGTTGCCTTTGTGCTCGAAGCGGAAGCCGAGCGACCCGCCGGGGTGCTTCTGGTTGAAGCACCGCACCGTGAAGCTGCCCGCCTTCACCGTGTCGCTCTCGAAGTTGCGCGGCATGATCTTCGCGCCGAGGTCTGAGAAGCCGACCGGGAAGTACGCGTTGCTCATCTGGCCCGAGAGCAGCCGGTAGTTCTGCTGATCACCCGCCGGGCAGTAGACGTAGAGCGTCGTGTTCTTCTGGTACGCCGGCCCGAAGAACGGGAACCCCTGAATGTGGTCCCAATGCGGGTGCGACAGAAACAGGTGCACCGTGAGCCCGTTCTTCTGCGGCACCCGCATCAGGTGCACGCCGAGCTCGCGCAGGCCCGTGCCCGCGTCACAGACGATCAGCGTGTCGTCGCTGCGAATCTCGACGCACGACGTGTTGCCGCCGTAGCGGCGCGTCTTCGGGCCCGGCGTCGGAATGCTGCCGCGCACGCCCCAGAACCGCACGAAGAACGCCATCAATTGCCCTCGTGGTAGAGCAGAAACACGTCGCCGAGCTGCAGCTCGTCACCGTCGCGCAGCACCGCCGCGTGCACCTTCACGCCGTTCAGGTAGATGCCGTTGCGGCTGCCCAGGTCTTCGATCGTGTACTCGTCGTCGAGCCGCGTGAGCTGCGCGTGGTTGCGAGACACCTCGTCGCTGTCGAGCTGCAGCACCGTGCCCTGCGCCCGCCCGATCGAAATTCGATCTCGATCGAGCCCCACCCGCGCCGGGCTCACCGGCCCGCCCGTGATCTCGACCGCATGCGCGCGCCGTGGCCGCACGCGCACGCCTTTCACGGGCTTGTTGATGCGGGTCCCGGGCCCGTCGTGGAACTCCATCGTCTGCTTGATGTCCCTCGCCACGCGTTTAGGGTACCAAGCTGCCGACCATGCCGGTGCTGGAATCGTTCTACGACGTCCGCCTCGCCGACCTCATGACCTTCCTCGCCGTGCGCCGGCAGGGCACCGTCACCGCCGCCGCCCGCGAGCTCTCGGTCACCCCGTCGCAGGTCTCGAAGGCCATCTCGCGCCTCGAGCGCGCCCTGCGCTGGCGTCTGCTCGCCCGCGGCAGCCGCGGCGTCACGCTCACCCCGTCGGCGATTCGCGCGACGCCCCTGTTCGAGGCCGCCCTCGAGTCGCTCCGCCGCGCCCGCCGCGGCGTCGACGCCCCGCTCGAGCTCACCGTCGCCGCTCCGTCGTACCTGCTCTCGGCGATGTTGCCGCGCATGGCCCGCTCGCTCGCTCCGGTGAGGTGCCGTGCCCTGCAGCTCTCGCAGGCCGCGCTCTCGGCGTCGCTGTCGCTCGATCAGTTCGAGGTGGGCCTGCTCACGCAGCCCGTGCCGCTGCCGGGCAACTGGCGCGCCGACCGCATCGGCCGCATGCACAGCGCGCTGTACGCGACGCCCGCCGTCGCGAAGGGCTTCAAGCGCCCCGTGACGACCGCGCAGCTGTTGCCGCTGCCGTTCGTGACGCCCGTGTCGTTCAGCGCCGGCCAGTGGACTCCGGTTCAAGACGGCTGCCCGCTGCCGCCGAACGAGCGCAAGCCGGGCCACGAGGCGCAGACCATCGCGCTCGCGCTCGACCTGGCTGCCGAGACGGGTCAGCTCATCTTCGGGCCCGCGCTGGCGGCGAAGCCGTGGGTCGAGAAGAAGGCGCTCGTCGAGGTGCCCGTGCAGGGCTGGCTCGTCGAGTTCGATCTCATTCTCGCCGTCGACGTCGACCGCGTGACGCAGAAGGCGCATCAGACCCTTCGCGAGGTGACTCGCGAAGTGGTCGACAGCGAGTGAGCACGAAGGGGTTCAGCACCCCTTCGACGACGCCTGTCCTGAGCCCGTCGAAGGGCTCAGGGCCAGCGGGAGGAGGACTACCGGCTGATGCCGACCATGAGCCGCTGGCTCTGAACGCCGTCAGAGAGCGAGACCTCGAAGTCGCCGGCGCCGGTCAGGCCTTCGGTCGACACGAACGCGCGGCCACCCTCGAGCTGGAGCGCGAGCGTGGTGCGGCCGCCTTCGCCGAAGTGCGCGAGCGCGGCGTAGGGGAAGGCCGAGGCGTCCCACTCCACCTCGACGCCGCCGGTCACCTTCTTCACCGCCGCGGTCTGTGGCGGGCGCTGCGGGCCCGCGAGCCGGCGCGCGAGCACCTGGCCGCCGCGGCTCACTTCGATGGCGAAGAGGCCGTTCACCGCCGGCGCCAGCACCGCGAAGTGCTGCTCGTCGAAGTCGGCGACCCGCGCCGTCGCGAACGGCACCGAGAACGTCTTCTCGCCGTAGAGCGTCAGCGTGTAGTTCGCCGCGCCCTCGAGCTCGGGCTTCTCGGAGCTCACGATCAGCGTGGCCGGGCTGATGCTCACATCGTCGCCCGAGATGCGGCCGCTCACGGCGATGTACGGCGACGCCACGAGGCCCGGCCCGAGCGACGCCGAAGCCGGTCGCGCCTCGAGGAACTGCTGAACCCGCGTGTACACGTAGTTCGAGACCCACTGCGGGTCGCAGTACGCCATCACGTCGTGCGCCTGCGTCGGCTGAATGACCCGGTTGCTCACGTAGTCCCACCCCTGCGTGTCGAGGCGCGCGTTCGCGACCGGGTATTGCGGGTCGGCGTTCTGCGCACCGCCACACGGCGAGTGCTCGCGGCCCATGTTGTGGCCGAGCTCGTGAACCGCCGTGCCGACGCCCGAGCTCATGCCGTCGCGCGACAGCGCCGCGCCGATGCCGACGAAGCCGAGGCCCAGCACGCCGCCGCCGCCGCCGCCGCCGAAGTTCAGCCAGCCGAGGTAGTTGCGCCGCGACATGTCGGTCTGACGGGTCAGGTAGAGCTGCTCGAGCAGGTTGCTCCAGCCCGTGCCGTTGCTGCCGAGCGTGCCGGTGTACGTGTAGGCAGCGCGGGTGGTCGCGTCGACCCCCTTCAGCGGCCAGATCTGCGTCATGGCGGTGTTGATGTTGCGCGGCGTGCCGGTGCGCGCGTTCGCGACGATCGGCACGTGCGTGACGGCGAGCACGCTCGCGCGGCCGACCGTCGGCGTCACGATGACGTCGTTGTTCGACTTGTCGGTCTCACCGAACACGTTGTTGGGGTCGACCCGAACCGTGATGCTGACGCCCGACACGATCCACTCGCCCGGGATGGTCACGCGGTACTGCTGGTTGATGTCGTTCGGCGCCTCGGTCGTCGCGACCGTCGCAGGGCCGGTGAGCGGCAGCTC
>JAEUJP010000421.1 GCA_016793725.1 Myxococcaceae bacterium
GCCCTCGACTTCGGACTTCGGCGAAGGCAACGGCACGTTCGACCTGACGACGGGGCGCAAGAAGCTCTACGCGCGCGACGCCCGCTCGCAGCTCAAGGGCCTGCTGCCGGCGCAGCTCGAGCGCATCAACCTGCTGCTCGATGGTGGCATTCGCGACCTGTTCAACTTCGGCGTGATGTCGCACCAGGTGTTCGGGCTCTTGAAGACGCTGAAGCCCGAGGGCACGAAGAGCTTCAGAGACTGGGCAGAGATACCCGGCATGAAAGACCCGCGGTCGGGCTCGTACCGCCCGTGGGGCGGCCCGTGGGGGCGCGCGCCGAAGAGCTTCGAGGTGCTGTACGGCAAAGAGACGCCGACCCAGGAAGACCGCGAGCTCGGCGACGGCGACCACGTCGGCACGAACAGCCAGGCGGTGAACCGCATCGCGACGCTCTACAACTGGGTCGCGGCGCAGTGGCCGTCGCTGCCGCGGCCGTCGACGCCGCTCGGCCAGGGCAAGCCGTACGGCGAGCGCGAGACGGTCGAGTGGTTCGACTCGGCTGCGCTCGGCGCGAAGCGCGGCTACGGCGTGTTTCTGCCGCCGGGCTACGACCTCGAAGAGAACGCCGAGACCCGCTACCCGGTGCTGTACCTGCTGCACGGCTACACCGGCGAGCCGCGGCAGATTCTGCCCAGCGCGTTTCTCGCCGACACGTTCATGAAAGACACCGACGTGAAGCTGCGGCCCATGATCGTCATCGTGCCCTCGGGGGCGTGCTGCTTCGTGCAGAGGGCCACCGGCGCGCGCGACTGCCGCGAAGAAGACGACTCGGGCGCTTCGTACGTCTTCAAGGCCGACTGGAGTCGCGAGTGTGTCGGCGGCAGCTTCTTCGCGGGAAAGTACGAAGACTCGCTGCTCGAGCTGATGAACATCGTCGACGTGAAGTACCGCACGCTGCCGGCCGAAGAGGTCACCGCCCGTTGACGCGGCTCGCGCTCGCCATCGGGCCCGCCCTCGCTGCCGTCAGCGCGCAGAGCAGGGCGGTCACCATCGAGGGGAGCCCGAGAACGAAGACCGGCACGCCCAGGTGGTGGTCGGTTGCCTGGGCGACGAACGTGGCGAGGGGCCCGATGAAGAACGCCCAGCCCAGCCACTTGAGCAGCGGAGCGGGCCGGCCGGTCGCCGCCTTCAGGCCCGACACGAACGCGGCGCCTGCGTGCAGCACCGCGCCCGCGATGACGCCGATGACCACACGCTTCCACCAGCCGTAGCCCGTGCTGAGCGCGAGTGCGCCCCACAGCAGGCACCACAGGCCGGTGAGCGCCGCTGCGGCGACGGTGAGCCCCGACGCGATCGAGCCCATCGGCCGCGAGCGGTGGTAGTCGAGGTCTTCGGGCGAGACGAGCAGGGCATGCGGGAAGCCGAGCGCGAGCAGGCGGTCGATGAGGCGCCAGCGCACGGCGACTCCGCGCGAGTCGCGAACCTCGTGAAGCGCCGAGACCTCGAGCGTGTGCGTGATGAAGTCGGCCGCCTCGGGCGAGGGCGGCAGGCTCGCGAGCTGCGCCACGAGGTCGTCGGCCCCCTCGGGGCTCGGCGTGCCGGCCAGCTCGCGGACGGCGGCTCGGAGCTCGTCGAGATCAGGTCGCGCCCCGGCCACGACGGCTGGCGCCTCTGGGCGAGGCGCTGCGCGTCTCACTTCGGTGGCCGGGTCGCTCACGGGTTCAGGTGAGCTCAACGCCCGCACCGGGCGTCATGTTCCCGATCGCTACTTCAGCGAAATCGCAGCGACATCGGTGCCCAGCGCCCCCAGCCGCTGCGCGCGCACCACGTCGCTCGCGACCGAGTACACCGCATCGTCCATGAACACGCTGCGCTTCACGTGGCTGGTGCTGTTCGACCACCAATTCGAGCACCGCCGCCCGACCTGCGTCGTCGAGCCCGCGACCGGCGCCGGCTCGGGCTCGCCGTGGGCGATGCCGCCGAGCTGCTCGAAGCCGCTCGTCAGCGACGCCTTGAAGACGAGCAGGCCCTCGAAGGTCATGCGGCCGTACGAGCTGCCACCGCTGCTGTTCTCGCAGATGGCCATCGGCAGGGCGAGCAGCTCGCGGTCAGCCAGATAGTTGAACGCGAGGTGGTCTGTGGCGGCGGCCGACGCAGAGCCGCGCGTGCCGATGACGTGCTTGTGCACGAGCTTCGGCTGCGTCGGCTCGCGCACGTCGAAGATCTGCAGCTGCAGCCCCTGAAAGTACGCGAACGAGCCCTTGTCTTCGGCCTCGAAGCCGATCGCGATCGGGTGATCGGCGCCGACCGGGTGCATGTACGTCGAGAAGCC
>JAEUJP010000503.1 GCA_016793725.1 Myxococcaceae bacterium
CCGTTGCCGGTCACCTCGACCACGATGTTCTTGCCCGGGTCGCCGCAGCCGTCGGGGAAGCAGACCTGCCCCTGCCGACACTGCACATCGACCGTGCACGCGACCAGCTGATACGGGTCTTGCGCGGGGCCCATCGAGCAGGTCGAGAGCACGAGCGTGACGGCGATGGCGACGAAAAATCTCACTGGCAGGTGTTGGCGTTGACGGTGTCGATCGTCCAGCTGTAGGTGTCGTAGAAGGTCGGGTTGGCCATCTGGCCGCCGTCTTCGCCGACCGCGGTCTTCGCGACCGTCTGAATCTTGCCCGTGCTGTCGGTGAACAGCTCGCCGTCGGCCACGATCAGCTCCAGGCGGCGGCCCTTGCCGGTGCTCGCGAGCACCGTGAGCATGAACAGCGAGACCGGAGCGGTGACGGGGAACACGGCGCCCGTGTTCAGCACCGAGTTCAGGTCGTTGATCTGCACCGGGCCCAGCACGCCATTTTCGGTGTAGGCCAGCCACCTGAAGCGCAGGCGCTCGTCGGGGCCGACGTCGGGGTCTCGCACCGCGATGGTGAACGTCGGCAGCGTGCAGTTCGGGTGAACGTTCACCTCTTGATACAGCGCTGGCACCGCCGTGCCCGGGTCGATGCGCGGCGGCCGGTTCGCCTGCGGGGGGATCACCGGCAGCGGGTCATCGTTCTGGGGCAGCACGCAGGCGCTCACGGTGAGGCCCAGGCAAAGCAACCGCCCGGCCACAGACGACGTCAGCGATTTCGAGCGGTTGGCCATGTCAGATCTCTTTGTTTCGCGCCTGCCGCGTCAGGGCTCGCCGTCCAGTTCGGGGTCTGGCTCCAGCACCTTACCGGTACGTTCAGCCTCGAGCTTCTCGAGGTGCCGGAAGATGGTGCGGGGGTCGACGCCCAGGTCTTTGGCCGTCTTGGTGCGGTTGCCGTTGTTTCGCTCGAGCACCTCGTTGATGTACCGCTTCTGGAACTCTTCTTTCGCCATCGCGAGCGGCATGATGGGGTCCAGGTTTTCGGGCCGCAGGTCGAGATCTTCGGGCGTGAGCAGCGGCTTGTCGGCGAGCACCACCGCCTTCTTCAGCCGGTTCTCGAGCTCACGAATGTTGCCGGGCCACCCGTACTTCTTCATCGCGACCATGCACGACGGCGTGAAGCCCTTCGCCTTCGCGTTGAACTCGCGCACGTACTTCGAGAGGAAAAACTTCGCGAGCACCACGATGTCGTCGCCGCGCTCGCGCAGCGGTGGCAGCTTCAGCGTCACCACGTTGATGCGGAAGTAGAGGTCTTCTCTGAAGGCCCCCTTCTTCACCTCTTCTTCGAGCAGCTTGTTCGTCGCGCAGACCACCCGAATGTCGACGGGCTCGCCGCGGTTTTCGCCGACCTTGTAGACGACCTTCTCTTGAAGCGCGCGGAGCAGCTTCACCTGCAGCTGCAGCGGCATCTCGCCGATCTCGTCGAGAAACAGCGTGCCGCCGATCGCCGCCTGGAACTTGCCGGGCTTCGTCGCGACCGCGCCGGTGAACGCGCCCTTCACGTGGCCGAACAGCTCGCTCTCGAGCAGGTTCTCGGGAATCGCGCCGCAGTTGATCGTGACGAACGGGCCCTTCACCCGCGGCGACCGGCGGTGAATCTCGCGCGCGATGAGCTCTTTGCCGGTACCCGTCTCGCCGGTCACCAGCACCGAGATGTCGGTCGGCGAGATCTTGTCGACCCGCTTGTAGACCTCACGCATCGCCTGCGCGGCGCCGACGATGTCGCCGTACTGCTGGTCTTCGAGCTTCTTCTTCAGCTCGATGTTGTCGAGCTTGAGATCGCTGACCAGAATCGCGTTCTGCAACAGCAGCGACGCGTGCGCCGCGAAGATGGTCAACATGTCGAGGCTCTTCTGCTCGAACCGGTTCACCAGCCGGTCGTTGCCGAGATAGAGCAGGCCGAACAGCTCGCCCTTGTGCATCAGCGGCGCGCACATCACCGAGAGCAGCTTCAGGTTGACGACGCTCTCTGAGGCGTTGAACTCGGGGTCGTCGAGCGCGTCAGAGATGATGAGCGGCTTCTGCGTGCGCACGACCTTCGCGACGATGGAGTCGGACACGCGCTCGACCGCGTCTTCGATGTTCTCGCGCGACAGGTTGCGGGCGACCTTCACGCGCAGCTGGTTCGACTCCATCAAGATGAGAAAGCCCTTGTCGGCGCGCGTGATGTCGACGACCTCGTCCATCAGGTTCTCGAGCAGCTTGTCGAGCTCGTAGGTGCCGAGCAGCTTGTCGCTGAACATCGTGAGCCGCCGCAGCGCCGCGATCTCGCGACCCACGGTGCCGGGCTGCTCGACCGTCGCCGCGTCGGGGTTCTGCGAGATGCTGTCGCGGTTGCCGCCCTTCGCCAGCGCCGGCGCGGCGAGCGGGGCCTGCCCCGTGCCGAACGTCAGCTCGGTCTGCCCGATGCTGATCACGTCGTTCGTGGTGAGCACGGCCTCAGCGCGCTTCTTGCCGTTCACCATGAACTCGGTGCCGCCGCCGACCTGGTAGTCCTTCCCGTCGAACATGATGTGCAGGGCGCTCTCGGGCACCCGCTCGTCTTCGAGCTGCACGTCGTTGTCGCTGCCCCGGCCGATGCTCGTGATGCGCTTCAAGAGCGCGACCGTGCGCGTCTTGCCGTCGGGGGTCTTCACCATCAGGTTCGCCATGGGTGCTCCTCTTCGAAAAAACGGTGCTTCAGAACGAAAAGCTCAGGCCCGCGCCGGCGCCGCCGGGCAGGGGGTAGAAGTTCAGCTTCGGGGCCGAGGGCGAGATGACCTCGTTGGGCTTCGCGCTCTCGTACGTGACGACCTCGCGCTGGTGGTGGAACAGGGCGTCGACGATGCCGAGCGCGGCGACCACGTAGAACGCGATGCCCGAGCTCAGCTTCGTGATGTTCCACGCGCGGTGATCGCCGACCCGGCTCGCGGGGATCTTGCGAACCGTGAACGTGTAGTTGCCCCTCGAGTCGCCGCCCCACAGCACGTTGGGAATCGTGATGGTCTCGTTCGAGAAGAGCGTCTCGATCGCGATGTAGCTGATGAGGCTCGTGGCCCCGAGCACCGCCTCGACGACCGCAAACGCCACGCCCCACTCGGTGCGGCCCTGAATGAACTGGCCGATGCCGAACGGCACGAAGTTCGGCAGCCAGTTGCGCCGCTCGATCACCTTGATCTGCGTGTTGCGCGACAGGTCGTCGAGGCGCTTGCGCTCGGTCTCTTCGAGCTGCTTGCGCCGCTCGGCCTCGGCCGCCTCACGCTTGAGCTGCTCTTCACGAATCGCGATCTGCTGCCGAATCATGTTGAGCGCGTCGGCGTTCTTTCGCTTCACCTCTTCGAAGACCTTGATCGCCGGCGGCGCCACCGCGAACGGGTCGAGCACGTAGTCGGGGTTGATGCGCAGCAGTTGGAGGAAGTGCGACTCGGCGGCTTCCTTGTCGCCCAGGTTGAACGCCGACAGGCCGGCGTACTTGTGCAGCTCGATGCGCTGGCCTTCCGTGAAGTTCGCGAGCCCCATCGCGTCGCGCGCGCGCTGCAGCGCCAGCTGGTAGTTGCCCGCGTTGAAGATGAACTTCACGGTCTCGAGCTCGCGGTCGGGCACGATCTGGGCCGAGGCCACGGTCGACGCCAGCAGCGCGAGCACGGCGAGGTGCTTCACCGCGCGTCCTTCCCGATCACGACCGCGTCGCCGGGCTTCACGACGACGGTGCCGCCACCCAACCGCTCGCCGTTGAGCGTCACCTCGTACGTCACCATGTGGCGCATCGCCGTCGAGCCTTCGGGCGGGGTCTTGATGCGAAACGCGTTGTCTTTCTGCTCGCGCACCAGCCGCGTCTCAGACCCGATGCGCACCGTCGCGTCTTCGGGGTAGCCCGAGATCGACACCATCGCGGGCTTCAGCATCGCCGGCACGTTGAACGTATTCGGCTTGCCCGCCTCGACGAGCACGTCGATCGTCTTCTCGTCGCACAGCTCGCACGTCACCGTCAGCGAGTGTCGGCCTGGCGCGAGCTTCAGCCGGTGCACCTGGTTCGCGTCGACCGAGCGCTCTTTTTTGTCGACCGCCAGGTAGCCCCACGGGCGAATGTTCACGATCGCCTCGGCGACCGCCGGGGGCGACGGGTCGACCGGCAGCACCTGCAGCTGCGGGTTCGCCCTCACGATCGGGCGCTGCGGCAGCACCGGCCGATCAGGGGGCTTCAGGGGCTCGACCGGCAGCGGAGGCGGCGGCGGCTCGACCACCTTCTGGGGCGGCGAGGGGAACAGGCCCGCGGTGAGAACGGGCACGTCGGCGGGGTGGCGTACCAGCGGCTCCTGGTAGTCGGCGGCGCGGCCGGCGAGCTCGAACCCCTTCCACACGGACGTGCCGACGATGAAGACCGTGCCGGCGGCCACTGCGACGCGCACCGAGCTCGCGACGCGCTTCTTGCGCGCGCTGTGGGCCTTCAGCTTCGCGAGGAGCTGCAGCGTACGCTGGTTCGACGGGTCGTGCGCGAGCACGAGGTTCAGGCTGGCGAGGGCGCGGGCCGGGCGCTTCTCGGCGATCAGGCGCTCAGACCGGGCGAGCAGGGCGGCGGTGAGGCGCGGCGTCAGCTCTTTGCGGTAGAGCTTCGGGTCAGAGAAGAAGCGCGGCAGCTCTTCGTGAACGCGCTCGAGCCCGACCTCGCGCAGGTAGTCGGCGAGCACGTCGCGCAGCTTCGTGGCGTTGGCGTAGCGGTCTTTCGGCTGCCGCATGAGGCAGGTGGCGATGATCTCGGCGAGCTCGTCGCTGACCGTCGCCACGATCTGCCGCGGGTCGTCGTAGACGCCCTCGAGGATCTTGCGCAGCGTCGCCGTCGTGTTCGACGCGGTGAAGGGCAGCCGCCCGGTCGAGAACAGGTACAACATCGTGCCGAGCGAAAAGACGTCGGCCTCGGCACCGGCCTCTTCACCCTCGACGATCTCGGGCGCCATGTGCGCCGGCGAGCCGACGAGCGCCCCGGTCATCGTCATCTTCTCGTCGCGGTCGAGAATTTTGGCGATGCCGAAGTCCATCAGCTTCAGCACGCCGTCTTCCCGCAGCATCACGTTCTCGGGCTTCAGGTCGCGGTGAATGACACCGAGCTCGTGCGCGTGGGCGAGGGCAGAGGCGATCTCGTGCACCGCCATCGCGGCGATCTCGGGCGGGGCGAGGCTCTCGTCGGCGAGCCACTGCCGCAGCGTCTTGCCGCGAATGTACTCGGTGACGATGTACGCGTCTGACGCCTCGGCGGCGGCGAAGTCGAAGACCTCGAGAATGTTCGGGTGGTGCAGCCGCGCGACGGCCTTGGCCTCGCGGGCGAGCCGCTTGCGCGACTCTTCTTTGCCGGCGAGGTGCGGGTGCAGCACCTTCACGGCGACCTCGCGGTCGAGCGCGGTGTCGAGGCCCTTGTACACGACGCTCATGCCGCCCTGGCCCAGCTGCTCAAGGATCCGATAGCGCCCGATGTGCCGGCCTACGAGAGACACGTCGCTCTAGTCTCCGAAACAGATGCCGAGGCTCTTCGCGAAGCGCACGTCGTCACCTGATGGGTCGACCCGCTTCTGTTTTTTCGACTCGGCGAGCGAGACCGCGCCGATTTCACCGCCGCGCAGGGCGACCATGTGGCCCCATTGGCCGTCGCGAACCAGGTCGAGCACCTTCGCGCCGTAGCGGGTCGCCAGCAGCCGGTCGGCCGCCGTCGGGGCGCCGCCGCGCTGCAGGTGGCCCAGCACCGTCACCCGAATTTCGGCCTCGATGTGCTCCGCGAGCAGATCGGCGCAGACCTTGCCCGAGCCGCCCAGCCGCACCACGCCGCGGCCCGGCACGTCTTCGGCCTTCTCGAGCACGGCGAGCGAGCCGCCCTTCGGAGCCGCCCCTTCCGAGATCGCGATGATCGAGAAGCTGCGCTTGCCCCGGGCGCGGCTCTTCAGCTTCTCGACGATCGGCTCGATGCGGTAGGGGATCTCGGGGATCAGGATCACGTCGGCCCCGCCCGCGAGCGCCGACTCGAGCGTGAGAAAGCCCGCGTGGCGGCCCATGATCTCGACGACCATCACCCGATCGTGCGACTCGGCCGTCGTGTGCAGCCGGTCGATGGCCTCGGTGACGATCATGCGCGCCGTGTCGAACCCGAACGTCTGATCGACGCCGCTCAAGTCGTTGTCGATCGTCTTCGGGCAGCCGACCACGTTCAGCCCCAATTCGGCGAGCCGCGCCGCGATCGACAGGGTGCCGTCGCCGCCGATCGCGATGAGCCCGTCGAGGCGCAGCTCTTTCGCGCGCTCGAGCGCCCGCGCGCTCAGATCTCTTTCGACCCACTTCTCGCCCTCGCGCACCGCATACTGAAACGGGTTCGCGCGGTTCGACGTGCCGAGAATCGTGCCGCCCTTCGGCAAGATGCCGCGCGTGTCGGCGAGCGTGAGCGGCCGCGCGAGGTCGGGCTCGATGAGGCCCATGTACCCGTTCTCGAGACCGACGAAGTCGTAACCAAGCTCGAGAATGCCGCGCTTCACCACGGCCCGAATCAGCGGGTTCAACCCGGGACAGTCCCCGCCTCCTGTCAACACACCCAATCTCACGTGTTCTCCCACGCCAGCCGAGTCAGGCCGGGACGGGAGACTATGACGGCCGCGCCCTGGAAAACAGGCCAATGCGACGAAAAAGTCAGCCCCGCGGAGGCAGGGTGCGACGCCGACGACTGATTTGGTCGAGGAGGTCGGACAACATGCGCGCTGTGGATACAGGGGCTTGAGCGGCCGGCTTCGGGGCGGCGCGAGCCGGTGGGGGTATGGGGGAAGCGCGCGGGGCCATCGACTGGGCGATCTGAAACAGCTCGGCGAGGCGCTCGCGAATGAGATCGGAGTCGGGCCGCTTCTCGAGCGCCTTGCGGTAGAGCGCGATGGCGCCGGCGTAGTCGCCGCGGGCGGCGAGGGCCTCGGCGCTCTGAATCGAGTTGGTGGGCGGCGGCGCCTGCTCGAGGGGCACGCGGGTCTTGGCGTGGCTGAGCTCCATCGGCTGGAGGTTCTCGCGAATGCGCTTGAGCTTCTGCTGCACGACGGCGTCGCCGGGGTACGCGGCGGCGATGGCGGTGAACAGCTCGAGCGCAGTCGAGAGCTCACCGCGCCGCAGCGCGCGGTCGGCTCGGGCTTCGGCCTCGGTGCGTTCGTCGGGAGTCACGGGGCGGGGCGGGCGACAGGCTATATCGTCTGACCCTGAAGATGGTGGCCGCTTTGACCGTGCTCGTCGTCGTGGCGTCGGCCGACGTGCTGGGCCCGCCGGTGCGCCACGAGACGTTCACGCTGCGCCCGCCGAAGAGCTTTCGCGTGGCACGGCTCGACCTGTTCCGCTCGAGCCGGGTCGGGGCGGTCGCGAAGAGCGACGACACGCCCCGGCGGTTGCTCTCGGTGCTGGTCGACACCGACGGCGAAGACGCAGCGGCGCTGCTCGTCGCCTCGGTCGACGAGCCGTTCAAGGCGGCGTCGGGGGCGCGCGACGAGCTCTCGGCGGCGGTGGCGCGCCACTTCTCGAACGAGCTCTCGCTCAAGTTCGCGCTCGAGCGCGTCGAGCTGGTGCCGGGGCCGTCGCCGCGCGTCGAGGTGGTGGGCTCGGTGCGCGAGGGGAGCCAGCTGCGCCAGATCGTGGTCGCCGCGTGGCCGGGCGAGGCGAAGCACGCGGTCGTCATGGTCTCGGTGCCGTCGGGCCGCTGGGCCGAGCTCGAGGCGCCGATTCGAGCGTCGCTCGACAGCTTTCACGTCGATGTCGCAGGGGGCTCGAGGTCGCGCACCGTGGCCTGGGCGGCGCTCGCGCTGGTGGCGTCGGCGCTCATGGCCTCGGTCGGGCTGTGGCGGCGGAGGAGGAGCTCGCGCTGAGCTCTGGTCGCTGCGCTCCCGTTTCCGCGCCAGAGGCGCGGAGCTCCTTCGCGCGTGGACACTGCCGGGGCCCGGGCCGGGCTCTGGCGGCGTCTCACTCGACCGTGAAGCTCGTGCTGCCGAGCTCTTGAGCGCCGCGCTTCACCTTGATCGTCCACTTGCCCTTCTTCGACGCCGTCGTGCTGCGCCAGGTGCGGGTGCGGCCCGCGGCGTTCAGCTTCACGTCGACCGTCGAGCGAACCTCGTCGCCGAAGAGGAACTGGAGCGACACGTCGTCGTAGTTCGCGCCCTCGGGCAGGTACCACATCGTCCACCCGTGAACCGTCGTGTCTTTTTTCACGTTGCCGGTGACGGGCTCGACACACTCGTTTTTCGTCTGCGGGTCTTTGCTCGTCGAGTCGACCTTGAGGCACGCCTTCAGCTCGACCAGGGCGGGGCCGCGATCTTTGCCCGTGTGGTAGTAGTCGAGCACGCGCTTGATCTCGTCGGCCGGCGGCGGTGGCTTCACGTCGGCGGGCGGCGCGGCTTCCTGGGCGAAGGCGGTCACGGCGGACAGCAACACTGCGAAGCAGGTGATGTGGCGCATGGTGTCGCCGACCTTAGCCAGTGGCGCTTGATAAGGCACCGATTAGTGGTACGAGCACCGCCCGCCGCACATGCCTTCTGAGAACGCTCACATCCGCAACTTCTCGATCATCGCGCACATCGATCACGGCAAGTCGACGCTCGCAGATCGCCTGCTCCAGAAGACCGGCACCCTGAGCGACCGCGAGGCGAAGGCCCAGTTCCTCGACAACATGGAGCTCGAGCGCGAGCGCGGCATCACCATCAAGGCCCAGACCGTGCGCATGAACTACACGGCCAAAGACGGGCAGAAGTACGTGCTGAACCTCATCGACACGCCGGGCCACGTCGACTTCGCCTACGAGGTCAGCCGATCTCTCGCCGCGTGTGAGGGCGCGCTGCTCGTCGTCGACGCGACGCAGGGCGTCGAGGCCCAGACGCTCGCGAACGTCTACATGGCCCTCGAGCACGATCTCGAGGTGGTGCCGGTCATCAACAAGATCGACCTGCCCAGCGCAGACGTCGAGCGCACGCGCGCCGAGATCGAAGACGTCATCGGCCTCGACGGCAAGCTCGCGGTGCCCGCGTCGGCGAAAGAGGGCATCGGCATCGAAGAGATTCTCGAGTCGGTGGTGAAGAACATGCCGCCGCCGAAGGGCAGCGAGACCAGCCCGCTCAAGGCCCTGGTGTTCGACAGCTGGTACGACAACTACCGCGGCGTGGTGATGCTCGTGCGCGTGCTCGAGGGCACGCTCTCGGTGAAGCAGAACATTCGCCTGTGGAGCAACCAGAAGAAGTTCGAGGTGCAGGAACTCGGCGTCTTCGCCCCTTTCCCCCGCCCGATGCAGAAGCTCATCGCGGGCGAGGTGGGCGTGCTGGTCGCGAACGTCAAAGAGCTCGCCGATGCGAAGGTCGGCGACACCGTCACCGACGACGAGCGCCCGACCGACTCACCGTTCCCGGGCTTCAAAGAAGTGAAGCCGATGGTGTTCTCGGGCGTGTTCCCCATCGACTCGGCCGACTACGAGAACCTGCGCGACGCGCTCGTGAAGCTGCGCCTCAACGACTCGGCGTTCACGTACGAGCCCGAGAGCTCGACGGCGCTCGGCTTCGGCTACCGCTGCGGCTACCTCGGGCTCCTGCACATGGAGATCGTGCAAGAGCGGCTCGAGCGCGAGTACAACCTGAGCCTCATCACGACGGCGCCGAGCGTCGTGTACCGCGTGTTCCCCACCTCGGGTGAGCCGTTCTACGTCGACAACCCGGCGAAGCTGCCTCCGGTGCAGACCATCGAGCACGTCGAAGAGCCGATGCTCACCTGCCACATTCACGTGCCGAACGAGCACCTCGGCGCGATCTTGAAGCTGTGCCAGGAAAGGCGCGGCACGCAGAAGGGCATCGAGTACCTGGGCAGCAGCGGCACGCGCGTGAAGGTGACGTACGAGATGCCCCTCGCCGAGGTGGTGTTCGACTTCTTCGACAAGATGAAGAGCGTGAGCCGCGGCTACGCCTCGCTCGACTACGAGCTCGCCGGGTACATGGAGAGCGACCTCGTGCGCCTCGACATTCTGGTGAACGGCGAGCCGGTCGACGCGCTGTCGATCATCGTTCACAAAGAGCGCGCGTATCAGCGCGGCCGCGACGTCTGCCAGAAGCTGAAAGAAGTGATCCCCAAGCAGATGTACGAGGTCGCGATTCAGGCGGCCATCGGCGCCAAGATCATCGCGCGCGAGACCATCTCGGCGATGCGCAAGAACGTGCTCGCGAAGTGTTATGGCGGCGACATCTCGCGCAAGCGCAAACTCCTCGAGAAGCAGAAAGAGGGCAAAAAGCGCATGAAGCAGGTCGGCTCGGTCGAAATTCCCCAAGAGGCGTTTCTCGCGGTGCTCAAGACCGAGGAGTGACGTTCACGTGGCCCTCGCCGACGTACTCAAGACCCGGCTCACGCCCGACGACGTCAAGCGGCTGAAGAAGTCGCGCTGGCTCGACCGGCTGACGTCGCTGTGGGCGCCGATCTCGATCTTCGGCATCGCGTTCGCGATCTACCTCTTCATCGTCGAGCTGAACGTCTGCGCCTACCCGGCGCTGCAGCCGTTTCTACAGGGCTTCGGGCTCATCATGCTCGTGTACTACTTCGCGCTCGTGGGCATGCGGGGGGTGGCGCGGCCGTTCATTCAAGCGCGCAAGGCGCGCAACGTCGCCGAAGAGCTGATCACCGAGGTCGAGCAGACGGCGGCGTCGAAGGGTGGGGCGCCGCTGCAGCCGAAGGCGATCGAAGATCTCGCCGATCGGCTCGTCGCGCTGGTGCGGGCGCTGGGCGCCCGCGACCCGGTCGCCGTCAAAGAGTCGACGACGGCGCTGGCCGACGCGGCCGACAGGCACTTCAAGAAGGGCAAGCGGGGCGGGGCGCGCGACTTCGCGGGCGGCTTCACGACGGCGCTGCTGGTGGCGCTCTTGATTCGCACCGCCGTGGTCGAGCCCTTCAAGATCCCCTCGGGGTCGATGATCCCCACGCTCGAGATCGGCGATCAGATCTTCGTGAACAAGTTCATCTACGGCGTGCGCATACCGTTCTTGAACAAGATCCCCTTCACGCTGGTGCGTGAGCCGCTGAAGGGCGACGTGATCGTGTTCGACAACCGACTCGTCGGCAAAGACTTCATCAAGCGCATCGTCGCGACCCCGGGCGATCGCATCGAGGTGCACGACGCGGTGATCAAGGTGAACGGGGTCGAGCTGCCCACCGACGTCGAGAACGCGTCATACGAGAGCTGGGAAATGCCCAACTGCGAGCTCGGCTTCGTCGCGTGTATCCCCTCGTGGTTTCAGAACGACTGGCGCCCGGTTCGATCGTCGCTGAGCCGCGAGCGCCTCGAGGGCCGGCCGCACTACATCTTGAACAGGGCGTTTCCGAACAGCTCCGACATCGACACGACGGTGCCGCCGCGCAGCGTGTTCGTGATGGGCGACAACCGCGACAACAGCGAAGACAGCCGCTTCGGCCTCGGCGGAGGCAAACACCTCGGCGTGCAGTTCGTGCCGTACGACGACATCAAGGGCAAGGCGACCGTCATCTGGCTGTCGCTCAGCCACGAAGGGTTGTTCTCGTCGTTCTTCGGCGGCACGGGCATTCGCGGCGACCGCTTCTTTCGGTCGGTGTCGATGTGCGGCAGCGAAGCGAAGCGATGACGCAGGGCTGAGAACCTGATAGCGAGACGGCCCGTGCGCAGAAGCGGCCGGCAGCCCCCACGTCGTGTTCCCAGAGGCGCCGTCAACCCCATCGGCGTGCTGCTGACGGTCGCGTTCGTCGGAGCGCTGTACTGGGCGGCGACCTTCGGGCCGTACTACCTCGACAACCTGAACGTGAAAGAGGCGGCCGAGGTCGGCCTGTCGGCGGCCGACAGCGGGCCCGAGGCCATGGTTCAGCGCGCGCTGCAGCGCATCAACTACGGCAACCTCGGCAACAGCCCCGTCGGCACACACATGGAAGAGACCGACCAGGGCGACTTCGTCGAGAAGCCGGGGCTCGGCCTCACCGAAGAGAACGTGATCGCCGAGGTCGACGAAAAGACGCGCACGGCGCGGGTCACCATCGACTACGCGCGCACGGTGCGCCTGAAGCCGACGCAGTCGGTGAGAACGATCAGGTTTCACGTCGTGAAGGAGGGGCGGTTCTGATGCCCGTCTTTCGCCACCTGCTCTCGCTCGAGGGCATGGGCCGCCCGCAGATCGAGGCGTTCTTCACGCGGGCAGCCGAGTTCGAGGCCGGTGGGCCGCACAAGGCGCCGCTCGCGGGCCGGCTGGTGGCGAACCTGTTCTTCGAGCCGTCGACGCGCACGCGCTCGTCGTTCGAGGCGGCGGCGAAGGCGCTGGGCGCCGACGTGCTGAACTGGACGGTCGCGGGCAGCTCGGCGAGCAAGGGCGAGACGCTGCTCGACACGGTGCGCAACATCGCGGCGCTGGGGCCGTTCGCGATCATCATTCGCCACCAGGCGAGCGGGGCGGCAGCGTTCGCCGCGGCGAACGTGCCGTGCAGCGTGATCAACGCGGGCGACGGGCGCCACGAGCACCCGTCGCAGGGGCTGCTCGACACGTACACCCTGTGGCGCCGGTGGAAGACGTTTCAGAACCGCCGCGTGCTGGTGGTGGGCGACGTGCTGCACAGCCGCGTGGTGCGATCGAACCTGCACGCGCTGAAGGCGCTCGGCGCGCAGGTCGCGCTGTGCGGCCCGCGCTCGCTGGTGCACGACGGGTGGGCGGCGCTCGGGGCGCAGGTCGACACCGATCTCGATCGTTCGCTCGAGGGCGTCGACGCCGTGATGGTGCTGCGAGTGCAGCGCGAGCGCATGGCCGACGCGTTCTTCGCGAGCGAGCGCGAGTACCACCAGCGCTGGGGCCTGTCGGCCGAGCGCGCGGCGAGGCTCAAGCCCGACGCGGTGGTGATGCACCCGGGCCCGGTGAACCGCGGCGTCGAGATCGCCCCCGAGGTGGCCGACGGCCCGCGGTCGCTGATTCTCGAGCAGGTGCGCAACGGCGTGTTCGTGCGCATGGCCATCTTGGAGAGCGTCAAGTGACCCTTCGACGGGCTCAGGGCAGGCCGCGGTCACGCGCCCGAGGTGGCGCATGACCGCGCTGCTTCTCGAAGGCGCGCGGGTGATCGACCCCGCCGGCGGCGAAGACGGCCAGCGCGACGTGCTGATCGTCGACGGCAGGCTGGCGGCACCGAAGAGCGCGACGCCGACCGAGCGGCGCGACGTGAGCGGGTGTTGGGTCTTCCCCGCCCTGACCGACCTGCGCTGCGTGCTGCGCGTACAAGACGACGTGGCCGACGCGCTGGCGGGCGGCTTCGCGCGCCTCATCGCCGACCCGTCGTCGGCGCGGGGCCTGAAGGCCGACGGGCTCGAGCTGCGCTTCGCGGCCGAGGTCACGCGAGGCACCGAGCTGGGCGAGCGCGCGCTCGAGGCGCCGTGCCTGTCGAGCGGGTTCGCTCCGATCGCGACGAACGGGCTCTTGCGCCGGGCGTTGCAGCACGCCGAGAGAAAGGTCGTGATGCTGCACGCCGAAGACGTGACGCTGACGGCGGGCGCGGTGGTGGGTGAGGGCACGACGGCGCTGCGGCTGGGGCTCACGGGGGCGCCGCCCGAGTCCGAGGTGGCCGCCGTCGCGGCGGCGCTGGCGGTGCTCGAGGGCACGGGCGGGCGGCTGCACTTCTCGCACCTCACGTGCCGGGGCAGCGTCGAGCGCATCGCGCAGGCGAAACGGCAGGGGCTGAGCGTGACGGCCGACGCGACGCCGCACCACCTGCGCGACGACGACGCGAAGGCCGAGGGCTACGGGCTCGAGGCGCGGGTGTGGCCGCCGCTCAGATCGCGCGCCGACGTCGAGGCGGTCAAGAAGGCGGCGATCGACGGCACGCTCGACGCGGTCGCGACCGATCACAAGCGGCCGTCGATTCTCGAGCGCGAGCACCCGTTCGAGATGGCGGCGTTCGGCAAGCTGAGCCTGCGCACGGCGTTCGCCGACGTGGTGGCGGCGGGGGTGCCGGCGGCGCGGGCGGTGGCGCTGTTCACGGTGGGCCCGGCGGCGGTGCTGGGGCTCACGCCTCCGTCGCTGGGCGCGGGCCAGGGCGCCGACCTGGCGGTCTTCGACCCGCAAGCGAACCGCATGCGTTACACGATTCTGCAGGGAGCCTCACGATGACGACGAAGAAGAAGGCAGTGCTCGCGCTGGCAGACGGCTCGATCTTCGAAGGGCGGGCGTTCGGCGCGGCCGACGACGCGGTGGGCGAGGTGGTCTTCAACACGTCGTTGTTCGGCTACCAGGAGATTCTGACCGACCCGTCGTACGTGGGGCAGATCGTGACGATGGCGTACCCGCACATCGGCAACGTGGGCACGAACCCCGAAGACGACGAGAGCGAGCGCCCGCACGCGGTCGGCATGGTGGTGCGCGAGTTCAGCGAGCCGTCGAACTGGCGGAGCGACCAGTCGCTCGACGGCTACCTCGCGAAGTGGGGCGTGGCGGGGCTCGACGGCATCGACACGCGGCAGCTGGTGCGGCACCTTCGCAACAACGGGGCGCAGATGGGCGTGCTGTCGACGGCGAACGTGAGCCACGCGGCGCTGATCGAGAAGGCGAAGAAGGCGCCGGGCATGGAGGGGCTCGATCTCGCGTCGGGCATCTCGACGAAGAAGCGGTACGCGTGGAAGAAGACGACCCCCGACCCGCTGACGGGGAAGCCGAGCAGCGAGGGCACGGGCAGGTTCGACGTCGTGGCGATCGACTACGGGCTGAAGCGGTCGATGCTGCAGTTTCTGGCCGACGTGGGCTGCAACGTGACGGTGGTGCCGTCGACGACGACGGCGGCCGAGGTGTTGGGCTTGAAGCCGCACGGGGTGTTCTTGACGAACGGGCCGGGTGACCCGGCGGCGGTGAAGGGGGCCGACAAGACGGTGGCCGAGCTGGTGGGCAAGGTGCCGGTGTTCGGCATCTGCCTGGGGCACCAGATTCTGGCGTTGGCGCTGGGGGGTAAGACGTACAAGCTGAAGTTCGGGCACCGGGGTGCAAATCAACCCGTGCAGGATCTGGCGACGAAGAAGGTCGAAATCACGGCGCAGAACCACGGGTTCGCGGTCGACGAGCAGAGCCTGAAGGGCAAGGCGATCGTGACCCACCTGAACCTGAATGACCGCACAGTCGAGGGGCTCGCGGTTCCTGAAGCCAAAGCGTTCAGCGTGCAGTACCATCCCGAGGCGTCGCCGGGGCCACATGACTCCCGGTACCTGTTCAAACGCTTCGCGGACCTGATGGCCGGTGTTCCGCTCCCCAGATAGGTCCGAGGTAGAAGTGAGCGACACGTATCAACCGCACTACGAGGAGCTGGTGAAGTGGGCCACTCCGGAAGTGCGCCAGGCGGAGCTGCTGGAGGCGCGCTCGGAGTTCTTCAAGCTGACGGGCGAGGTGTTCGACGACGATCGCCAGCTCGAGATGCGCATGGCGTCGTTTCTCGAGCACTACGTGTTCGACCGGGTGTCGCCGAACCGGGGCAAGACGCCGGCGCGCGAGCTGTTCGAGAAGCTGCAGGTGGAAGACGCGGCGAAGGCGCCGCTGTTCGAGGGCTTCACGCAGACGATGCACGGGCTGTTCGAGGTGCGGAAGCTGGGGCAGGGCTTCGTGCGGGTGCGCGAGCTGTTCGACGGCGATGATCACGAGGTGACCGAGCGGCGCATGCTGGCGGGGCTCAACAAGGGCGACATCGTGACGGCCCGGCTGATACCCCACCTGGGTAGCCTGTGGTTCTCGGCGGCGTTCGTGTACCACCCGCCGGGCTCGTTCAAGTCGATCTTGAAAGAGGTGAAGCGGCGGCGAAAGCAGGAGCCCGCCCGGCCGCGCACCGAGCTGATCTACGACTGCGCGCGGCGCTCGCTGAAGGCCGATCGGTACCGGCAGATCGCGATCGAGAAGATCTACGACTTCGTGAACCCGACCGTCTAGTACAGGCTCAGTCGATCGGATGCACGCGCACCGCGCTTCGACTCGATGAGCGCGGGGGCGAGAGTCGTGGGGCGCGTCGCGCGGCAGCCGCTCGACTGAGCGGCTCACCGCTCGTCGAGCAGCTCGAGAAAGCCGCGCAGCTGCTCGAGGGCGTCGTCTTCCATCGCGGCGAACTCGACGCCGAAGCCGGTCGCCGACACGGTGACGTGGGCGACGGTCGGGTGCTTGAGATCGCGCCGGCTGGTGCCGAGCCGTGAGACGACCGCCGACGCCTGCCAGTGGGCGCCTCCGGGCAGGGCGATGGTGAGCTGAAACGAGTCGCCGACCTGGAGCTCTTCGAGCCCGTCACCTTCTTCGATGAAGGCGCCGGCCTCCGAGAGGTCGAGCACGCGCACCTTGAGGCCGGGGCGGCCTCGGGCGTCGAGGCGGGCGACCAGCTCGCAGCGGTGTCGAACAGGTCGATCGGTCGTCACGGCGGGGCGCAGCGTACACCGTGCGCCCATGTGGCACTGAAGCTTCCTTGACGGGTCTGAAGGGGTCTCTCTACTGTGGCGGTTCGTTTCGTCAGGTTTGAGGTGCCAACCGGGGGGATCCGGAGGGCGCGCCGTTTGAGTATCGAGAACCGCAAGTACACCCGGGTGCCATCCCGGTTGCGCTGCTGGTGTGAAGGGGAAAACGTGACGGTGTACGCCCGCATCGGGAATCTCTCCGAGGGAGGCCTGTTTCTGCGCACGAGCACGCCCCTCACCGAGGGCTCGCGCGCGGTCGTGCGCTTCGGCGGCGACGCGTCGATCGAGGCCCAGGCGACGGTGGTGTGGTGCCGAGCCGATGCCGAGTCGGGGCCGCCGGGCATGGGGCTGCGGTTCGAGGTCATCGAAGGAAAGCGGCTCGAAGACCTGCGGAAGCTGATACAGACGGAAACGCAGGCTCCGAAAGGCAGCTGAATGCGCATCGCGATCATCTCCGACATTCACTCCAACCTCGAAGCGCTGACCGAGGTGTTGAAGGTCATCGACCAGCAGAAGGTCGACCGGCTCGTGTCGCTCGGCGACGTCGTCGGCTACGGCGCGTCACCGAACCCGTGCTGCGACCTGGTGCGCCAGAATGCCGAGGTCACGCTGCTCGGCAACCACGACGCCGCGGTGGCGGGCCGAATGGACTATTCGTTCTATTACGACGCCGCGCGCCACGCGCTCGACTGGTCGGCGAACGTGATCACCGACGAGAACCTCGGGTGGCTGCGCAGCCTGCCGTACACGTACCGCATCGGCGACGTCGGCTTCTGCCATGGCTCGCCGGTCGAGCCGCGCAGCTACGAGTACATCTTCGCGCTTGAGCAGGCGCGCGAGCTGACGCCGTTCGTTCAAGATCTGCCCGACGTCACGTTCATCGGCCACAGCCACCTGTGCAAGGCGTTCGCGCTGGGCAACGGCGAGGTGAACGACGTGGTCGCGCAGAAGTTCGGCGTGCGCAAGGGCTACAAGTACATCATCTCGGTGGGCAGCGTCGGCCAGCCACGCGACTACGACAACCGCGCGTGCTTCGTGATCTGCGACACCGACGCGCGCACCGTCGAGTACCTGCGCGTCGAGTACGACATCGAGGCGTCTGCCCAGAAGATCTTCGAGGCCGACCTCGCGCTGAACTTCGGCAAGCGCCTTTTCCTCGGCGTGTAGGGTTTTCGGCCGTAAGTTTCGGTTCGTGATGAGACGACTCACGTGCCTCGTGCTCGCGGCCGGCCTGCTCGCCTTCGCCGCGTGCAGAAAGCCGAAGCCTTCGCCGGCGTACACCGAGGCATCGGGTACCTACACCACGCTGCTCGCGCGGCTCGGCGACGACGCCTACTTCGACGACGAGATGACGCGCATCGAGGGGCTGCTCGCGTCGGTGCCGGCCAACTCGTCTGATGCGCAGGCCGACGGCGACGAGAAGGAGGACAGCCACAAAGGCCCCCAGCGCGCCGCGCCCGACTCTTCGGACCGCCAGCATGC
>JAEUJP010000473.1 GCA_016793725.1 Myxococcaceae bacterium
CGACGTGAGCGCGGCGCTCGTCACCGTGACGGTCAGGCTCGCCGACAGGCCGGCGGCGCTCGCCGTGATCGTGGCCGTGCCGGGCGACACCGCTTCGACGTACGCGTAGTACTGCTGGTACACCATCACGCGCGCGACGGCCGGGTTCGACGACACCCACTGCGACTGGCCGGTCACGTTGCCTCCGCTGCCGTCGCTGAACGTCGCGGTCGAGTCGACGCGCGAGTAGATGCCGCTGGCCGTGCGCAGCGTCGGGGGGAAGACCGAGAGCTGCGCCAGCGTCGGAGGGCTCACCGTCAGCGTCGTCGACGCGCTGAGCATGCCGAGCACGGCCCTCACCGTCGCCACGCCGTCGGTGACCCCGCGCGCGCGGCCCTTGCTGCCGGCCGTGTTCGACACCGTCGCGATGGCGGCGGGCGTCGCCGACCACGTGCACAGCTCGCTCACGTCTTCGATCGCGCCGTCGGGGTAGTGCGCCATCGCGCGCAGCGACAGCGACGCCCCGGCCTCGACGGTCTGGTTCGCCGGAGCGACCTCGATCGAGTCGGGCGAAGGCCTCACCACGCTCACGCTCACCGAGGTGCCGATCGCGCCGAGCGCCGCGCGAACCATGACGGTGCCCGGCGCGCCGCCGCGCACGAGGCCCCCAAAGCCCGCGTTGCCGACGGTGGCGAGCGTGGGGTCGGCAGAGCTCCAGGTCGCGTGTGCAGTGAGGTCGACGAGCGAGTCGTCGCTGTAGCGGCCTTCGACCGAGAGCTGCACGGTGCCGCCGTTGGGGCGCACGGTCGGGGCCGGCGGGCGAATGGCCAGCGCGACGAGCATCGCGGGCGTGACGGTGAGCTGGGCGGTGCCCTGCACGTTGGCGAGGCGCGCGGTGATGACGGCGCTGCCCGCGCCGAGGCTCGAGACCTCACCCGCGGTCACGGCCACGACGGCGGGGGCCGACGACGACCACTGGGCCTGCGCGGTGATGTCGCTGGTGGCGCCGTCAGACCAGCGCGCCTGCGCGGTGAGCTCCGACGTGATGCGCGGGGGCAGGGTGAGCGTCGCGGGCAGCACGGTGACGGCGACGAGGGTGGCGGGCCGCACGGTGACCTCGGCGGTGCCCGACGTGCCGCCCGCCGAGGCCGTCACGAGGGCGACGCCGCCCGAGACGGCGAGCGCGACGCCCGAAGGCGAGACGCTGACGGCGGGGCTGCCCGAGCTCCAGACGGCGTCGACGGGGGCGGTGGTGCCGTCGGAGTACGTGGCGATCGCGCGCAGCGCCTGGGTGGCGCCGATGGCGAGCGACGGTGTTCGGGGCTCGACGGCCAGCGCCGTGATGGCAGCGGCGCGCACGGTGAAGGTGCCGGTGGTCGAGAGCGCGCCGACGCGGGCAGTGATGACGGAGTCGCCCGCGGACAGCGCGTGGGCGAAGCCGGCGGCGTCGACCGACAGGGCGGCGCCGGTGACGGTGAAGGTGGCGGCGCGGGTGAGATCGATCACCGACGCGTCGGCGAGCGTGCCGAGCACGGTGAGGCGCATGCTCTGGCCGAGGCCGAGTGACGCCTGGGCGGGTTCGAGAGCGAGCGACGTCAGCGCGGCCGAGGGCACCTCGACGACGCCGGCGGCCTGCAGCTCACCGAGGCGCGCGGTGAGCCGCGCGTTGCCGGCGGCGAGGGCCTTCACCGTACCGCCCGAGAGCTCGAGCAGCCCCAGAGGCTCGCTGCTCAGCGTCGCGGTCGACGTGACGTCGGCGGTGGAGCCATCGGCGCGCTCGGCGACGAGGTGCACCGCGGCAGACGTGCCGATGGGAAGACGAACGAAGGCGGGCTGGAGCGAGAGCGAGACAAACTCGGAGGCGGTGGTGCCGCCGCCGGCAGTGGCCGAGCCCGCCGTGCCGCCAGCGGTCGCGACTCCGCCGGCGGTGGCGGAGCCGCCTGCAGTGCCCATGGCGCCGCCGCCGGCCGTGCCGCTGGGGTCGGCAGGCTTGAAGCAGGCGCTGAACGCGAGCAGGTAGACGAGTGACAGCGTGCGCAAGGCGAAAACCCCTCCGGCCCAGAGACGTTCGGCGCGCCCACATGAGCAACGAATGTGCCCCAAGAGATTCCGAGCGCTTCGAAACGTGAGGCCGCGGAAACCCGGCGTGGCGCCAAGAAGGTAACGACGCGATCGCGTCAACCGGAACCCGAGCGCGGCAAGCGTCCCCGGCCCCGTCCCGGGCCCCGGCTTCACCAGAACAACCTGAGAGCGGTTGCTGCCCGAACGCCGGCAATCTGCTATCCGCGAACCCCTAGATCGTGAGCGATGCTCAGAGGGGTCATCTCGTCTTCGCGTGCGGCGCAAGCCTCTACGCGGTACCGGCCGAACGTGCGGCCGAGGTGGTGAGCCTGCCTCAGCTGACGCGCGTGCCGGGCGCTCCGCCGCATCTGCTCGGCGTGTTCGCGCACCGGGGCGAGGTCATACCGGTCATCGACATGGGCGTGCTGGTGGGCACGAAGGGTGAAACGACGAGCCGGCGCGCGGTGCTGGTTCGGGTGCCGCGCGGCTCGCTGGCGCTGACGGCGGGGCGGGTGGCCGGCGTGTCGATGTTGACGGGCGAGCTTCACGCGCCGCTCGGCACCAGCGGCGTGCAGGCGCACCTGCGCGGGCCGGCGAAGGCGCCATCGGGCGAGGTGGCGATCATCGAGCCCGAGGGCATGTTCGAGTTGCTGTCGAAGGGGGCCTGACATTCCCGACGTGATCGCAGCTGAGCCGAGCGCCCACATCGAAGGCCTCGTGCTGTGCCGGGTGGGCGACAACCACATCGCCTTCCCCGCGGCCGCCGTGGGCAGCATCGATCAGTGGGAGCCGGGTGGGGTGCCCGCGCCGCACGCGCGCGCGGCGTTCGGGCTGCCGGCAGCGCCCGGCAAGCTGCTGGTGCGCGGCGGGTTTTCGCTGGTGGTCGACGGGCTCGAGATCGTGGCTGATCGCTCGACGCTGTTGCCGGTGCCGTCGATGCTGCTCGGCGCCGTCGGGGGTGCGCTGCGCGGCTTCGTCTCGCCGTCTGCGGGCGCGCTGGTGCCGCTGCTCGGGCTCGCCGAGTTCTCGTCGTTCGTGACGCGAGGTGGCGCGTGAACCCGCTCAAAGGCATGCACCGGTGGGTCTCGCTGCCCTCGATCTGGGCGGGGCTCATCGGCGTCGGGCTCGCGGTGCTGTACGCGGCGTTCACCGCCGAGATTCGTGAGGGCACGCGGGTGCAGTTCGCCGTCATTCTCGGCGTGGTCGTGGTCGTGGCGAACCTGATGGGCGACTCGTACGAGCAGTCGCGCCTGCGCACGCTGAAGGCGCTGGGGTTCGGGCTCGAGAAGCCGACGCGCGACAACCTGTCGAAGGCGTTGGGCGAGGCCTCGCGCATACCCGACACCGTCTTCTGGGCGAGCCTCGCGTTCTGGGTCGTCAGCTCGTTTTCGGTCGGCGTCATCTACTCGATTCTCCCGGGGGTCGGCTGGGCCGAGGGGTCGCGCCTCGCGTTCATCGGGCTGGCGCTGGCCCCGCTGGTGTCGGTGCTCGCGCACCTCTCGGTGCTGCGGCGCGCGCGCGCGGTGATGAGCCGCATCATCGCTCAGGGCGTCGCGACGAACGATCTGGTGCGTGCGCTGCCGGCCGACCGAAACCAGCTCCAGCGCCGGGTGGTGCTGTTCGTCGCGGTCTCGGCGTTCACGCCGCTGGTGCTGCTCTGCGACCTCGTCGCGCGGTGGGGCTTCGAGCTGCTCGCGACGATGCTGAAGACCGATGAGGCGGCGCAGCCGCAGCTGTTGGCGCAGGCGCCCTCCGACGGGCTGATGCCGCTCGTCATCATCACCGGCATGACGATGGTGGTGGTGGTGGCCTGCGGGTGGCTCGGGGGGCTCTCGCTCGGCGAGCCGCTGCGCGCGATCACGGCGGCGACCCAGCGCATCGCGCGCGGCCAGCTCGGCAAGAGCACGATCGTGCCTGCCGAAGACGAGCTGTGGGGCGTCGCCGCCGCGTTCGCGTCGATGGAGC
The DNA here is from genome assembly GCA_016793725.1 of Myxococcaceae bacterium. Taxonomy (GTDB): domain Bacteria; phylum Myxococcota; class Myxococcia; order Myxococcales; family Myxococcaceae; genus Xiheicaenimonas; species Xiheicaenimonas phototrophica. Next base: position 4,006 of record JAEUJP010000473.1, read on the forward strand.
ACCAGCTCATCACCGCGCTGCGCCAGCTGAAAGACGCCGGGTCGAAGATCTCGTCGACGACCGAGGAGCTGATCTCGAGCTCGCTGAAGCACGAGTCGGGCGCCGCCGATCAGACCGGCGCGCTGTCGCAGACGTCGGCCACCACCGAAGAGCTCGCGCGCTCGGCCAAGCAGATCGCCCAGAACGCGAGCGACGTGTCGCGGCTGGCGCAAGCCATGTTGGACTCGGCGCAGCACGGCAAGCGCAGCGCCGGCGCGTTCTACGCGTCGATCTTGCGCGTGCGCGAAGGCAACCAGGCGATCGCCGACTCGGTGGTGCGGCTCAACAAGCGCGTGCAGCAGGTCGGCCGCATCGTCGAGTTCATCGACGGCATCGCCGACAAGTCAGACCTGCTCGCCTTGAACGCCGAGCTCGAGGGCACGAAGGCCGGTGACGTCGGGCGCGGCTTCTCGCTGGTCGCGGCCGAGATGCGGCGGCTGTCTGAGAGCGTGATGTCGAGCACGCGCGAGATCAACCGGCTCATCGAAGAGATTCGCGACGCGACGAACGCCGCAGTGATGGCGACCGAGGCCGGCGTGAAGGCGACCGACGCGGGCTCGGGCCTGGCGCGTCAGGTGACCGAGTCGCTCGACCGCATCGTCGACTTCGCGAACCAGACGACCGACGCCGTGAAGGCGATCACGCTCGCGACGCACCAGCAGCAGTCGGGCACCGATCAGCTCGCGGCGGCCATGAGCGACATCTTGCGCTCGACCCAGAGCGCGCTGGGCGCCACGGCGCAGATGTCGTCGGCGAACACCGACCTGTCGAACCTCTCGGGTGAGCTGCAGAAGACGGTGTCGCGCTTCGAGGTGTCGTCGTGATCGAGCTCGAAGGCCGTTCGCGCTGGCTGCTCATGTCGCAGCTGCTCGGCTCGAGCATCGCCGCGCTGCCGTGCGCCGCCTACCTGGCCATCGGCCTGCAGCTCGGCGACCTCGACCGCCCTCGCCTCGCGCTGTTCGTCGTCGTGATCGGCGCGGCCTCGTTGATTCTCTGGGCCCTCGTCGCGCAGGCCCAGGTGCGCAACGTGCGCCACCTCGCCACCGGCCGCCTCGCCGCCAGCGAAGAGAACCTGATCGCCGCCATTCGCGAGCTGCGCCGCCTGCCCGACTGGCTCGGCGGTTCTTCCCTCGGCCAGTGGCTCGTCGGCGCCGTCGCCATGATCAGCGCCATGAAGGTCGCGTTCGATGCTCCGATCGCGACCCTCGTTCGCGTGGGCGCCGTCGCCATCACCTGCGGCCTGCTCTCGAGCGTGCTGGTGAGGCTCATCGCGCTGCGCCGCGCCCGCAAGATGATCGAGCTCGTCGCCCGCCGTGTGCCTGCCCCGCGCGTGCTCGACGCGCTGAAGTCGCAGCGCCGCCAGCAGGCCACCGCCCAGCTCGTAATGCTGACGGCGGTCGTGGTCGTGCTGCCGACCTGCCTGGTCGCCGACGCCGGTCGCGTGCAGACGTACGACGTGCTCGAGGCCGTCGCGAAGGCTCCGCAGGGCGACCAGGTCGCCGTCGCCAGCGCCGCCGCGCGCACCGCCGTCGGGCGCGTGCTGCTGCTCGTCGTGCTGCTGGGCCTCGCCGCCCTCGCCGCCGCCTCGATGGCCGGCAGAAACCTCGCCGAGCCCATGCGCCACGTGGCCGAAGAGGCGAACCGAATTTCGCGCGGCGATCTGCGCGAGGTGCACATCGTCGCCGCCGAAGACGACGTCTGGGAGGTCACCTCGACCTTCACCCGCACCCAGGCCCAGCTGCAAGACGTGATCACCCAGCTGCAGCGCGCCGGCATCTCGATCGGCACCACCACCGAGCAGCTCATGGCCACCTCGTCGAAGTACGAGTCGGGCGCCGCCGATCAGGCCACCTCGCTCAACGAGACCTCGGCCACCACCGAAGAGCTCGCCCAGAGCGCCCGGCAGATCTCTCACAACGCCGGCGCCGTCAGCGAGCTCGCCCAGAAGACCCTCGACGCCGCCCGCGCCGGGCAAGACAGCGCGAAGGCCTTCGTCTCGGCCGTCGAGCGCATGAAGAGCGACAACCACTCGATCGCCGAGGCCGTGACGCGGCTGCAGAAGCGCGTGCAGCAGATCGGCCGCATCGTCGAGTTCATCACCACCGTCGCCGACCGCAGCGATCTGCTCGCCCTCTCGGCCGAGCTCGAGGGCACCAAGGCGGGCGAGGTCGGCCGCGGCTTCACGCTCGTCGCCGCCGAGATGCGCCGCCTCGCCGAGAACGTCATCGAGTCGACCAACGAGATCGAAGAGCTGATCGGCGAAATTCGTGAGGCCACCGCCGAGACCGTCGGCGCCACCGGCCGCGGCATGGAGCACACCGAGAGCGGCACCGCCCTCGCCGGCGCCGTGTCGTCGTCGCTGCAGAGCGTCGTCGGCCTGGCGCAGAGCACCTCCGATTCGGTTCGCGCGATCTCGCTCGCGACCCAGCAGCAGCAGACGAGCACCGATCAGCTCGCCGAGGCCATGGCCGACATTCTCGGCATCACGCAGCAGAGCCTCGCCGCCACCAAGCAGGTGACCTCGGCGAACCACGAGCTGATCTCTTTGAGCGCCGACTTGAAGGGCCTGGTCGATCAGTTCCAGGTGGGCAAGCGGTGAGCTCGGCCCGCGACAAGCTGCTCGGCCAGTTTCGCGAGCTCGTCATCGAGCGCCTCGAGAAGATCGGCAAGAACGTCATGAAGCTCGAGGGGGCTCCCGACCCCGAGGCCGGCAAGGCGGCGCTGCGCGAGCTCCACGGCCTCAAGGGCGAGGCCCGCATGATGGGCTTCGCCGACGTCAACACGCTGGTGCACGAGATGGAGGAGCTCGTCCGCGCTCCCGAGCGCGCCGGCTATGCGCTGCAGCCGCAGTCGACCGACGCGCTGCTGGTCGCCTCAGACGCCGTCACCGTCATGTCGGGGGCGGGGCAGGGCGCCGCCGTCGATCTGCCCCGCCTGCTCGAGTGGCTCAAGCAGCGTACCGAGGCCGAGAAGGCGCTGCACCCCGCGGCCGAGCCCCCCGCCGCCACCCAGGTGTCTGCGCCGCGCGCCTCGCCCGGCGCACACGTCATCGTGCCCGACGCTCCGCGGCCCTCAGCGCCCGCTGCGCAGCCGCCGCGCCCCGGCACCTCGCCCGGCATGCAGCCGCCCCCGGCGGCCCAGGCCAAGGCCGAGCCCAAGCTCGAGGCCTCGGTCATTCGCATCTCTCAAGGCAGCCTCGAGACGCTCACGTCGACCGTCACCGGGCTCTTGCAGCGCAACCGCCGGCGCGAGCTCTCGGCCCAGCGTGGCCTGCGCCTCGCCCGCGAGCTCTCTCAGCTGCACCGCATGGCCGAAGACATGGGCCCCGCCGCGGCCGCCCTCGCGACCCGCCTGCAGAAGGCGAAAGAGGTCGCTGCCGAGCTGCAGCGCGACGGCAAGCTGCTCGCGAACGAAGAGGTGAGAGATCTCACCCAGCTCTCTGAAGAAGTGCAGACGATGCGCATGCTGCCGCTCGCGGTGCTCTTCGAGCCGTACCCGCGCATGGTGCGTGAGCTCGCCCGCGAGCTCGGCAAAGAGGTCGAGCTCACCGTCGAAGGTGAAGACACCCGCGTCGATCGCAGCGTGCTCGAGGCGCTCAAAGACCCGCTCATGCACCTCGTGCGCAACGCGCTCGATCACGGCCTCGAGCCGCGCGAAGAGCGCGTCGACACCAGCAAGAGCCCCCGCGGGCACCTGACCTTGAGCGCCCGCCGCGAGGGCGAGCGCCTCGTGCTGCGCGTCGAAGACGACGGGCGCGGTCTCGACCCTGGGCGCCTGCGCGCCGCCGCCGTGCGCAAGGGCCTCATCGAGCACGACGAGGCCCAGGCGCTGAGCGACGAGGCCGCCCGCGACCTCATCTTCCTGCCCGGCTTCACCTCGAAAGAGGCCGCCACCGAGCTGTCGGGCCGCGGCGTCGGGCTCGACGTCGTGCGCGTGCGCATGGTCGGCCTCGGCGGCGAGGCCACCGTCGAGTCTCAGGTCGGCCGCGGCAGCGCCTTCGAGCTGCGCGTGCCCGTCTCGCTCACCGTCGCGCCGCTGCTGTTCGTCGAGGTCGGCACCGAGCGCCTCTGCATCACCGCTGCGAACGTCGATCGCGCGCTCAAGATCGAGGCCGCGGCAGCGCGCGAGCTGGCCGGCCGGCCCGCAGTGGTCGTCGACGATCTGCTCGTGCCGTTCGCCTCGATCTCCTCCATTCTCGGGGCCGCGCCCGAGCGCCCGCCCGCCGACGGTGAGCTCGTGCTCGTGGTGAAGGGCCGCGGTCAGTCGGCCGCCATCGCCGTCGATCGCGTGCTCGAAGAGCGCGTGCAGGCCGTGCTGCCGCTCAAGGGCGTGCTGAGCGGCTTTCAGCACCTCTCGGGCGCCACGGCCCTCGCCGACGGCAGCCTCGCGATGGTGCTCTCGGCCGCTCACCTCGTCGCCACGGCGCAGGGCCAGCGCGCGCGGCTCGCCACCGTGTCGGGCCAGGCGGCCCAGAAGAAGCGCCGCATCATGGTGGTCGACGACTCGCCGCTCACCCGCGAGCTGCTGTCGGGCCTGCTCGAGGCGGTCGGCTTCGAGATCATCAACGCGAACGACGGCGCCGAAGCGCTCGAGCGCCTCGCCCGTGAGGTCGTCGATCTCGTCGTGACCGATCTCGAGATGCCGCGCGTCGACGGCCTCGAGCTCACGCGCCGGCTCAAGTCACACCCGACCCTGAGGTCGCTGCCGGTCGTCATCGTCACCACGCGAGGCTCAGAGGCCGACAAGAAGCGCGGCATGGAGGCCGGCGCTGACGGCTATGTCACCAAGGGCGATCTGGTGCGGCAAGACCTCGTCGATGTGGTGTCGCGCCTGCTCGTTTAGTTGGTTAAGGTGCAAACCCGTTCGCAAATGGCAAAAAAGGTCAGCGTTCTCGTCGTCGATGATTCGCCCATCTGCCGCCAGCTGATCATCGATGCGTTGTCGAAAGACCCCGATCTCGAGATCGTGGGCACCGCAGAGACGGGCGAGCAGGCGATCGCGAAGACGGCGACGCTGAAGCCGAACGTCATCACGATGGACGTCGACATGCCCGTGATGGACGGGCTGACCGCCACCGAGCGCATCATGGGCGAGAACCCGACGCCGATTCTGGTGCTGACGGCCGACCCGCGAAACCAGGCGCCCGAGCTGACGCACCGTGCGCTCGAGGTGGGTGCGCTGGCGCTGCAGGTGAAGCCCGCGATGGATGCGGGCGCCGAAGCGTGGAACCTCGCGCGCGAGGTGAAGCTGCTCTCGAGCGTGAAGGTGATTCGCCACCTGCGCGGCGGCCGCAAGGCCACCGGCACCCAGTCGAAGCTCGCGCCCGTCGTCTCGCCGCCCGCCGACGTGCAGGCGTTCTCGTCGTCGCCGATCGGCCTGGTCGCGATCGCGAGCTCGACGGGTGGCCCGCAGGTCGTGCACAAGCTGCTGAGCGAGCTGCCCGGCGACTTCCCCGCGCCCATCGCGATGGTGCAGCACATCAACGCCGCGTTCGCCGAGTCGCTCGCGGGTTGGCTCGCCGCCTCGAGCAAGCTCAAGGTTCGCGTCGCGAAAGACGGCGACTCGCTGGTGCCGGGCACGGTGCTCATCGCTCCGCCGGCGCAGCACATGCTGATACCCCAGCGCGGGCGCATCACGCTGCGCGGCGGCGAGCCGAAAGACGGCCACATTCCCTCGGGCACGCTGCTGCTCGAGTCGGCGGCGAAGGCCTACGGGCGCCGCAGCGTCGGCGTCGTGCTGACCGGCATGGGCAGCGACGGCGCCGAGGGCATGCTCGCGATCAAGAGCTCGGGCGGCAAGACCATCGCCCAGAGCCAAGAGTCGTGTGTGGTGTTCGGCATGCCCGGCGCCTCGATCGCGCGCGGCGCGGTCGAGCACGTGGTTCACGGCGACGATCTTTCGGGGGTGCTCGTGAAGCTGGCGAAGGGCGAGGCCATACCGAAAGTGTCTTGAGTGCAGGGCCCGAGCTCCATCACCTCGTACGTCGCCCAGCGCACGGGCACCGCGCTCAGCAAGCAGCAGCTCATGCGGCTGAACGACGCGATCGCGGCGCGCATCGGCGGCCGCCCCGAAGAGCTGTACCTCGAGCACCTCAAGTCGACGCGCGGCGCGCACGAGCTCGCCGAGCTGATGGCGTCGATCTCGGTCTACAAGACCGACCTCTTTCGCGACGAGGGGCAGCTCGAGGCGGTGCGCAGCTACGCGCTGCTCCCCAAGGCGAAAGAGCGCCGCCCGCTGCGCGTCTGGAGCGCCGGCTGCGCCACGGGCGAAGAGGTCGCCACGCTGCTCATTCTGTTGAGCGAGACCGGCGCGCACCCCGAGAGCACCGTGCTCGGCAGCGACATCTCGAACCACGCGCTCGGCCGCGCCCAGGCGCAGCGCTTCTCGCCCGAGCTGATGCGCCGCGTGCCCGAGGTCTTGCGCGGCCGCTACTTCCACAAGGCTCAAGACGGCGCGTTCGAGCTGGTCGGCTTGCTCAAGGAGCGCGCGTCGTTCGTGCGCCACAATTTGATGGACGTGCCGTACCCCCTGCCGCCGGGCGGCGGCGGCTTCGATCTCATCTTCTGCCGCAACGTGCTCATCTATTTCACGCAGAGCGCCTTCGAGAAGACGATCGCGTGCTTCGCCGAGCGCCTCGCCCCGAACGGGGTGCTGGTGCTGTCGGCCGCCGAGCCGCTGTTGCAGCCGCAGAAAGATCTCGAGCTCGTGCGCCACGCGCAGAGCTTCATGTACGTGAAGCGCGACCCGTCGGTGCCGCCGCCGAAGCCGTCTGCGCCGCCCTCGGCCTTCGACACCGGGCCGAGGCGCGCGGTGACCGGCGAGTTTCGCATCGCGCCGGCGGTCGGTGTGCCGGCCCCGCCCGCACCGGCCCGGCGCCCCATCACCCAAGAGCTGCCCGTGGTGAAGTCGCCCGAGCAGGAGCACGAGCACGACGGCGAGAAGCTCTTTCAGCTCGTGCTCGAGTGGGCCGCCGCCGGCGCGAGCGACACCGAGACCGAGTCGGGCTTGAAGCGCTGCCTGTACCTCGAGCCGTCGCTCGCGTGCGCGCGCTACCTGCTCGGCATGCTGTACGAGAACAAGGGCAACAAGGCCGACGCCGCGAGCGAGTACCGCCGCGCCATGTCGCTCTTGCGCGAGGGCAGGGCGGTGGCGACGCCGTTCTTCTTGAACGACGCCCGGCTGAAAGTGGTCGTCGAGCGCGCGCTGGCCCGGCTCGGCTACCCCGACCGTTGAATATCGAGAGCGCTCGTTCGTCGGGGCGCTCATGCTGCTTTCCCTGCTCGCCGTGCTGGCCGGTGCACAGCCCGAGGCCGACCTGACGTCGCGTGCCCGCATGGTGGCGCTCGGCTACGTGGCGGTCGACGACCCGAACGCGAAGCCGCTGTGCACGAACGCGCAGCAGCTGCTCGGCGTCGACGCCATCTGCGCGCAGAAGATCGAGGTGACGACCAGCCACTGGCGGCCGATGGCGAAGCGCGAAGACGTGTCGTGGACGGTGCAGGTCGACGTCGTCACGTTCAGCTCGGCGGCAGAGGCCGCCCACGTTCGCGATCGCCTCGTCGCGCTGGCCCACAAGCCCGACCCGTCACGCCTCTCGCTGTCGTGGTGCCCGCGCAGCTACTTCTGGCAGGGCCACGCGCTCGCGGTCGTCTCGGCCGGCTGCGGCGGCGAGCGGCCGATGTGCACCGTCGCGAAGAGCTTCGCCGAAGGGCTCGTCGTCAGCGGTGCGCCCGAGCCGCAAGGCATCTTTGGGCTCGAGGGGGGTCACACCGCGCTCGTGCGCGGCCGCGAGTCGCTCGCGAAGTGCCCGTGAAAGTCGAAGGAGAAGCGCTCTCTCCCGTCGTAGGGGAGAGTGTCGGGGTGAGGGGCCGGTGAACGCACGCCGAAGTTGCCCGCGGTGTGCGCGCGCCGGCACTACTTCGAGTCGGAACCTCCAGCTGCGCCGCTTCCGCTGCAGCGCTTCGTGCTCGTTTTCGCGCCAGGCCAAGCTCCCTGCAAAATCTAGATTGTCCTTGCAACGCTGATGAACCCGAAGCACCATCGCGGCGGACTCGAGGGAGGGCGAGGACATGATCACTGAAGGCGCAACGAAACGGCTGGCGATCGGTTTGATCACCGCATCGGTTCTTCTCGTGGCCTGCAATCTGGAAGGCTCACCGCCGCCGCTGAAGTCGACGGCACGGGTGATCAAACCGGTGCTCACCGCGACGAAGAGCACAGGGGAATCATGCGCCCAGGAAGGGGTGAGCGTCTGTCGCCCAGGGCCAAACGAAGAAGAACCCCTCTGTCTCCACTACGGCCCCGGTATTCGCGATGACGGCACCGACCCAGGCTTCATCTGTACCCACGCGTGTTCGCGCACCAATGACTGCGAGCTCGAGCTCGAGTGCATTGCCATAGTTCCGGGCGCAGGCAAGCTCTGCGCCCCGCGCAGCGACTTCGTGCCGCACGTCGTGACAGCGCGCCCACGACTGCCGCCTGACCCGGCGCCGCCGCAG
>JAEUJP010000477.1 GCA_016793725.1 Myxococcaceae bacterium
ATCGGCCCGTTAAGCTGCTGAACGATGTTCGCGGCCGCCGTCGCCGTCGTCGCAGCGCTCGTCTCGGCCGCCCCGCCGGACAAGCTGACCGCCTCGGTCGACCCGCGCGCGCGCGCGTGGTGCCAGGGCGCGTACGCCACCGACTTCAGCGCGCTGACGCCGAAGGCCACCGAGCTCGCCTCGCGCCCCGAAAACCAGTTCACCTACTGCGTGCGCACGACCGCCATCTACGAGTGTGTGTCGTACGGCTCGGAAGGGGCGCTCAAGAAGACGCGCAAGAGCGTCGTGTCGCACGGCACGGCGTTCGGCTACCGGCGCGACAAGGCCGACACGCTGCTCGCCACCAACCAGCACGTCGTCGAGTACCCCGCCGTCACCGACGACGAGCACCTGGTCGACGGCGTGCCCGCGGGCTGCAAGCGGGTGAGCGACGGGCTGCGCATCGTCGAGAACGAGCGCGACGACTACGAGGCCGACGACGTGCCGCTCGTGCGCGTGGTGTCTGACGCGGCGCTCGACCTGAGCATCGTGAAGGCCAAGAGCACGTCGCTGAACATCATGCCGTGGCGCTTCGGCAAGAGCGCGGCGCTGCGCGAGCGCAACGTCGTCGACGTGCGCGGCTACCCGCTCGGGGCGTTCAAGGCCACGAACCTCGGGGCCGTCATCTCGACGTACGACCACGACGACTACAAAGAGTGGGACCACGACGACTTCGTGATCGACGCGCGCTTGAGCCAGGGCAACTCGGGCTCACCCGTGCTCGCGGTCAGCTGCGCGACGGGTGAATACGAGCTCGTGGGCATCTACCACGCGGGCTATTCGCGCGGCTCGTCGCTCAACGTGGTGGTGCACATCGATCAGGCGCGCGACTTTCTGACGTTCTTGAAGAAGACGACGCCCCAGCGGCCCGACTCGGCCTCGGGCTCGCTCGCGAACGAAGATCGCCGGCGGCTCGCCGAGGCTGCGACCGCGACGGGCACCTTCTTCCCCTTCGGCACGCTGTCGGCGTCGGTGCGCGCGAAAGACGGCAAGCTCGTGTTCGACGTCTACCCGAAGAACTTCCCCACCGAGTCGTGGCCCGCGCTGGTGGTCGAAGATCTGCCGAGCCCAGACCCGAAGGAGTTCGGCGAGCTCGGCCGCGTCTGGTTCGGCAACGCCCGCGGGTTGAAAGAGTCGGGCCGCAGTGACCTGAGCGCCGAGCAGGCGGCGCAGCTCGCGCGCGGGCTCGAGGTGCTGCGCCGCACCGCGCTGGCGGCCATCGACTACCGCAAGGCGGCGCCGAAGACCGACGAGTCGAAAGAGGCGTTCGAGCGCACGAAGAAGGCCGAGAAGGCGCTCAAGCGCGCGGCGACGTCGAACAAAGAGATCATCTCGGCGGTCACCGAGCTGATGGAGCGCGAGGGCCCCAAGCCCGGCGAGAAGGCCGACCTGCCGGCGCCGCAGGCCGAGCCTCCGGTCGATGCGGGGCCCTGAGGGGCCCGCGGCAGTCGAGTCGATTCGGATGCGGCGCGACGCGCACCTCGGCTCTCGCCGGCTCGCACGTCATGCCCCGCGCGGTGCGCGTGCATCCGAATCAACTCGACTGACCGCGGTGATAGCGTCGCGGCGTGACCTACGACTCCGAGAAGCAGCCGCAGAAGAACGCGTACGACACGACCGCGCCCGACGCCCTGAAGCAGTTCATGGTGCAGCAGTGGAAGCCGCGCTCGCGCAAGGTGGCGCCGCTGAAGAACGCGCCGGTGCACGCGAAGCGGCGCGACCTGCTCTCGAAGCTGTTCCCGAAAGACACCCTGCTGATTCCGACCGGGCACGAGAAGGTGCGCGCGAACGACACCGTGTACCGGTTTCGGCCGGGCTCCGACTTCTTCTGGCTGACCGGCAACCTCGAGCCCGACGGCGTGCTGGCGCTCGAGCCGCTCGCCGAGGGCGGCCACCGCTCGGTGCTGTTCGTCGAGCCGAACCCCGGCAAGACGAACGAGACGTTCTTCACCGACCGGCGCAAGGGCGAGCTGTGGGTCGGCCCGCGCCTCGGCGTCGAAGAGAGCCGCGTTCGCTTCGGCGTCGACGAGGCCCGCCCCCTGAGCGCGCTGGGTGACGCCATCGCGGCCGCCCAGAACCTCACCGTGCTGCGCGGCCTGTCGCCCGAGACCGAGGCGCTGTGCGGGGCGCTCAACCCGCGCGACGGCGAGCTCGCGATGGCGCTGTCTGAGCTTCGCCTCTACAAAGACGCGCTCGAGGTGCAGGAGCTGAAGAAGGCGATCGCCTCGACCCAGCGCGGCTTCGAAGACGTGATTCGCGGCCTGAAGAGGTTCGGCAGCGAGCGCGAGGTCGAGGGCACGTTCTTCATGCGCGCGCGCACCGAGGGCCACGACGTGGGCTACGGCACGATCGCCGCGTCGGGGCAGCACGCGTGCACCCTGCACTGGACGCACAACGACGGGAAGCTGAAGCGCTCAGACCTGCTGCTGCTCGACGCCGGGGTCGAGGGCAACTCGCTCTACACCGCCGACATCACACGCACGCTGCCCATCTCGGGCAGGTTCTCGAAGGTGCAGCGCGAGGTGTACGAGGCCGTGTACGAGGCGCAGGCGGCGGCGTTCACCGGCGTCGCGCCGGGCAACGACTTCATGGAGCCGAACCGCCGCGCCATGGCCTCGCTCACCGCGTGGCTCGTCTCGCGCGGCATTCTGAGGTGTTCGGTCGAAGAGGCGCTCGACGACAAGAACCAGCTCTACAAGCGCTACACCCTTCACAACGTGAGCCACATGCTGGGGCTCGACGTGCACGACTGCGCCAAGGCGCGACAAGAGTCGTACAAGCTCGGCCGTCTGAAGCCCGGCATGGTGCTGACGGTCGAGCCGGGGCTCTACTTTCAAGACGACGATCTGACGGTGCCGGCGAAGTACCGCGGCATCGGCGTGCGCATCGAAGACGACGTGCTCGTCACCGCGAAGGGGTTCTCGAACCTGTCGAAGACGATTCCCTCGTCTGCAGACGACGTGGAGAGGTGGATGAAGCGGGTGAGCCGCTGAAGCCGACCGGGTAGTACTGCTGGCCGTCGCGGTAGAAGCGCGCGACCGACGCGGTGCTCATGAGCGCCCGCGCGGGGTCTTCGATGAGCCACTCGAGAAACGTGTCGAACGAGTCGGCGATGCGCCGGGCCGGGTGGCCGACCGCCAGGTAGAAGACGCCCGCCGGGCACCAGGCGAAGACGTCAGACGACATGCTCAGCGTCGCAAACGGCACGGCGTTCGGGTCGGGCAGCTCCGTCTCGTAGCGCTCGACGTCATCGGCGAGCCGGCGCTTCAGGCGGGGCAGCTCGTCGGCAGGCTCGAACCGGAGCAGCGCGAGGTCTTCAGCGCCCGCCTCGAGCTCTTGCCGCGGCTGGAACTTCGGCGGCGCCCACTTCGCGTCGCAGTACAGCATCAGGCCGTCGTGGCGGGCCCAGAGCGGTGCCAGCTCGGGAGGCAGACCCTCGACCGCAGTCTTCGAGGCCGGCGGCCGGCGAACGTGCACGACGTCGAAGCGAAGCTCGGGCCCGACGCCGGGGCAGAGCCGCACGTGCATGGCGGGCTGCTCGAGATCGAGGTGTGTGAAGAAGTGGTGGAGTCCGTTTCCAGGCATGGGCTCGATGACCCCGCACTCGCGCTTGCAGTGCAAACTTCTTGTGAGAGCCGACGCGCAACCGGGTTGCGATCGTCGCCATTCGGCTCTTATCGTCACGACATGAGCAGCAGCTCGACGATAGGCATCAAGGTCGACCGCGGTGTTCGCCGACGGCTTCAGGCGCTCGGAAAGCTCAAAGATCGCTCGCCGCATTGGCTGATGAAGAAGGCGATCGAAGAGTTTCTGGCTCGAGAAGAGAGCTGGGAGCGCGAGAAGCAGGAAGATCGTGAGCGCTGGAACGAGTACCTCGACACCGGCGAGAGCTACTCGCTGGACCAGGTGTCGACGTGGATGAAGGGCCTCCGCGAGGGCAAGCGCGCTCGATGGCCCAAGTAAGGCTGTTGCCGGGCGCTGTGCGCGACCTCGCACGCCTCGACGAGTTTCTGCGTTCGAAGAACGCGAAGGCAGCCGATACGGTCTCGCTGCTGATCGAGAAGGCCCTGCACCGACTCGCCCGGTTCCCCGATCTCGGCAGACTGATCGATGACCACCCGGGCTACCGCGAGCTGTATCTGCCATACGGAGCTTCGGCCTACGCCATTCGCTACCGGCACATCGAGAATGACGTCGTCGTCGTGCGCGTCTGGCACTCACGCGAGCTTCGCTCGTGATCAGCCCCCCGACATCTCGAAGCGCACGCTGACGCCCGGCCGCGGCTCGATGACGTCACCGGGCCGCAGGCGCTGGCGCACGCACGTTCGGCCGTTCACCTTCATCGGCGTGTACTGCAGCTGCTGAATCACGCGTTGGGCGACGGTGTCGGTCACCCACCACTGACCGAGCTCGAGCCGCACGTGCACGCCCTCGGCGACCGGTACCGGCGCGCCGGGCTGCAGCGCCACACGCTCACCCTGGGGCTTCACCAGCGAGGCTTCCCCGACGGGCAGCACGGGGCCGTCGGTGGCCGCGAGCTTCGGGTGCGCGGCGACACACTGGTGCCAGGCCTGCGCGTACTTCCACTTCACGTCGCGCTCGAGCGGCCCGACCTTCACGTGCCTCAAGAGGGGCAGCGGGCCCTCGGCGGCGACGTGCTCGAGCGCGGCGATGAGGTGGTCGCTGGTGGCGGCGTCTTTGCCGAACGACGCGAGATCGACCTCGAGCTCTTCGAGCCAGTGAAAGAGCGGGTGAACGAGCAGGCGCTGGAGGCTCCACTGCCAGGGCCAGCGGTAGACCCAGTGCTCGACGGCGCGCAGCACGGCACGGCGTGCGAAGCCGAAGCGCCACTCGACGGCGAGGTTGCCGTCGGTGAGCTCGGTGGCGAGCGGAGCCAGCTCACGCGCCGCGTCGCGTCGCGAGCCGCCACTGCCGGTGGCCATGCGCGCACCCAGGGGATCACCGACGTCGAGCAGGCGGTCGGCGAACACGCGCCAGCGGCCATCGTCGCCCGGGTCGTCCTCGATCGCCGCGACGAGCTGCGGGTGGGCGAGCACGAACGGAGGGCGCGGGTCGACGGCCTTCACCTCGAGATCGACGCCGCCGGCGAGCTGCAGGCGATCGCCCGCCTTCAGCTCGGTGTCGGTGCGCACCATCACGGCGTTCACGTAGAGGCCGTAGAGGTTCTGCAGCACGCGGAGGAGCAGTCGCGGGCCGTTGAACTCGAAGCGGCACGCGTGCCGCGGCAGGGCGAACCAGCTCACGTCGTTGTCGGGGTCGCGCCCGAACGAGAGCGGCGGCACGAAGCGCTGGCCGACCGAGAGCCCGCCGGCGTCGACGCGGGCGACCTCGAGCACCAGCCGCGCCGTCAATTGATGACCAGCGACTGCACCACGGGGTCGGTGGTCACGTCTTTCACGGCGGTGAAGGTCTTTCGGCCGATCTCGCGGTCGTCGCTCGACTTCACGATGACGCGGTAGTCGCCGGGCCCGGCGAGCGTCGTGTACGCGAAGGTTCGAAAGCCCTCGTCGCGCCCCTTCTGGCCCTTGCCGAGCGCGGTCTTGTAGCTGCCGCGCGAGACCCAGCCGCGCTTCGGGTCGTCGTATTCCCAGTTGAAGCTCATGACGTCGTTGAAGCCGCGCGGCGCGAAGACCGCGATGAACGCGTACGCGCGCACCTTCTGGCCCTCGGGGGGCTCGCGGTAGACGAACTCGGTGCCGTCGTGGCGCCAGAACGCCGTCGGCGTATACGCGCACTGAAACTCGAGGCCGCCCTCGTGGCTCGACGACCGGGTGATGTCAGAGAAGATGCCGATGTACTTGAGCGACAGCGGCACCGGCGGCACGACGTGCAAGAAGTAGAGCGCGAGCAGCAGCGCCTGAACGCCGAGGCCGGGCACGACGGCGCGTCTGAAGGTCCAGTTCGGGTCGTGGGTGATGCGGGCGTACGCCTTCCACATGCCGATGGTGATGCCCGTGCCGAAGACGACCGAGGTGACGAACAGCGCCCAGTGCAGGTAGCCGAGCGCGATCGGCAGCAGGTACGCCATGTACGAGGTGGTGGCGAACGAGAGCAGCGCGACGCGCACGACGGGGCCGCGCTTTCTGAACTTCGGCAGCTCGTTCACGATCATCACGGCCATGAGCGCCGAGATGAACAAGAAGGCCCAGATGCCGCTCGAGGCCTTGAAATAGAAGACCATGAACGCGTTGAGCAGCGTGCCGAGAAAGAAGTGCATCACCCACAGGCGCACGCCGGCGACGCGGCCGAGCACCTTGCCGGTGGGCTCTTTGCCTTCGACGTAGATGCGATGGTCCCACGCGATGAGGCCGAAGGTGAGCACCAGGTAGAGGGCCTGGTGAATGAGCAGGGCGACGTTGTCGATGCGGTGCAGGAGCACGGCGTCGAAGGCGAAGCCCGCCATGAAGAAGGCGACCTCGAACGCGACGTGGTGCTTCTCTTTGAACGCCTTGAAGCGCTTGCCGAGCGTCATGGGGCCGGTGGGCTCTGGCGGTTGGGGCACTGGCGGTTGGGGCACTGGCG
>JAEUJP010000493.1 GCA_016793725.1 Myxococcaceae bacterium
ACTTCGGCTCGACGGCGCAAGAGGTTTGCCGCGCCGCTGCAGCAGCGCAGCCTGTCGCCGTCACTGCGCAACGAAGGCGGCCCGCGCGCGCGCGGCCCACGCGGCGTCTGACTCGGCGCTCGCGGCGAAGGTGATGCGCACGGCGACGACCTCGCCCGCGGTGTTCTTGCCGAGCTGCACGACGTAGCGCGCGTCGCCGTGCGACTTCGCGACCACGCCGCCTGGCACGATCGCCACCTTCAGCGCCTTGTTCACGAGCGCGCCCTCGCGCGACCGCGAGGCGTCGACCATCTCGATGAACCCCGACACGTTCAACACGCCGAAGTCGGCACGGCCCCAGCGCAGCTCCAGTGACGTCGCCGTCGAGACGTGCACGATGAGCAGCTCTCGCGCAGCGTGACCTTCGGGCTCGACTTCGCCGACGTCGACCGCCGCGCGCCGCACGCCCTTCTTCACGTCGACGGCCCCGCCGCCAGAGGGCTCGAGGTCGTCGCCGCCCGCGTACGGCAGATCGCCGACGCGCAGCCGCCCCGACTTCACCTCGAAGCTGCCGGCCCGCTGAAACGTGCTCGCCGGCGCAGCAGCGAGGAACAGGGCCAGCAGCGCGCTCACTTCTTGTCGGCCACGCGGAAGTTCGCGTCGAGCATCTGCTTCGCCATGCCCTTGGTGCGCTCGAACGGCGACTTGTCGGCGATCACGTTGAGCGCCTCTTTGGCCTCTTTCGTCTTCACGTCGTCGAGCAGCCCGAGCAGCCGCATCTTCAGGTCGATCGACGCGCCCTTGTCGTCGAGCACCAGGTCGCGAATCTTGCCCGGGAACTCGGGGGCGTTCTTGATGACGTGGTTGTCGCGCAGCTCCGAGATCATGAAGCGCATCATCTCGGGGTTCGCCAGGTTGGCCTTGAGCTCGTCCATCACCGGGGTCATCGCCTCGAGCGTCTGCGTGCTCATCAGCGCCTCGGCGATCACCCGGTAGTACGCGTAGCCGCGGTCTTTCTGCTTCGCGAGCGCCGCGCGCAGCACCCCCACCGAGTCGGGCGTCGCGATCAAGCCCGCGCCACGCGCGAACCCGCCGAGGTAGTTGATGTCGATTTCCTTCTTCGCGAGCTCGGTGAGCACGTACTGGCGCCCTTCGGGGTAGTCGATCTTGCCGAGCAGCGACATGGCCGCCTTGCGCACGATGACCGTGCCGATCGGGTCTTCGGGCAGCCCTTCAGGCCGCTTCGCGAGCTTCAGCACCGGAGCGCCGAGCTCTCGGGGGAGCGCCTTCCACCGCGTCATGCGCAGCCGGTTCAGCACCGCCTCGCGCACGTACGGCGAAGGGTCGGCCGAGATCACGTCGAGCACCGCGCCGAACGCCGAGTCGGTGGGCCGCGTCTCTTCTTTCATGTCGGGGTTCGCGAGCTCGCCCAACAACGTCCACGCGGCGAGCGTGCGCCACACCGGGTCGGGGTCGTGCCGCGCGCCCACCACCCACTGCTCTTCGCTCACCGACGACACGTTGATGCGCGCGAGGGCGCCGAGATCTTCGTTCCAGTTGATCCACTCCGGGGCCGCGGGCACGTCGATCTTCGTGCTCACCGTGTTCTGGTCGATGAGGAGCTGCGCCTTCTGCGTGTACTTGGGCTCGCTGTCGCGGTGAATGACGATGGGCAGCTTGAAGACGAACGGCCCCTTCTCGTCGAGGTGGTTCGGTTGCTGGCGAACGTTCACCGTCAGCTTGCCGTCGGAATACGAGAACTCGGGGAAGATGATCGGGTAGCCGCGCTTCTTGAGCCACGACTCCTTGAAGCCCTTCAGCTCTTTCTCTTTTTTCGTCGTGTCGTAGACGACCTTGAAGAAGTCGTCGCTCGTCGCGTTCGAGAACGCGTACTTGTCGAGGTACGCCTTGATCGACTTCTTCATGTCGGGCTTGCCGAGCCACAGCTCGAGCATGCGCAGCACCTGGGCGCCCTTCGCGTACGAGACCGCGTCGAACACCTCTTCGGGCGACGGCGCGTTCTTGCCGACCAGCGGGTGCGAGCGCGGCCCGTCTTCGTCGTGGAAGTAGTCGATGAGCAGCCACCACGCGCGCGAGACCTCGACGTAGTCGCTCTCGAGGTACGCGTCTTCGGCGATGGGCCCGAGCCACGACGCGAAGCCCTCGTTGAGCCACGTGTCGTCCCACCACTTGCAGGTGACGTAGTTGCCGAACCACTGGTGCGCCATCTCGTGCGCGATGAGGCCGACCGCCCACGGCCGCGATGCGATGTCGTTCTTGTGCGGCAGCACCATGTTGTTCTCGCGGTTGAAGATCAGCGACGCGTTTTCCATGCCGCCGAAGAAGAAGCGCGGCACCGCCACCTGGTCGGCCTTCGCCCACGGGTACTTCGTGCCCACGTAGCCGAGCTCGGTCGAGATGATCGACCGCGTCGCGTCGACGGCCACGAACGCACGGTCGGCGCTGCCGGGCCGAACCCAGACCTTCGCCGGCACGTCGCCCCCGACGTCGAGCCCCTCGTAGGTGCCGATCGCCAGCGCCACCAGGTACGTCGAGATCGGCTGGTCTTGCCGCCACGTCGTGCGGCGCAGGTTCTTGCCGCCCTCGGTGAACGCCTCGTCTTTCTCTTTGCGGCCGTTCGAAAGCACCGTGTAGTCGCCCGGCACGATCGTGTGCACCTCGACGGTCGCCTTGTCGGCCGGGTCATCGTTGTTGGGGAAGAACTGCTGCGCGTAGAACGGCTCGAACTGCGTGAAGTAGGCCGGGGCGTTGTCGGGGCCGGCGCCGTCGATCTTGAACAGGCCCTGCTGCTCCGACGCGTTGGCCTTGCCCGAGTACGTGATCTCGAGGGTCGCCTCTTTGTTCGCGGCGAGCGGCTTCGCCGGCTTCACCGTCAAGACGCCGGTGCGCAGCGAGGGCTCGGCCTTCTGCTTGAACGTCGCGGCGACACCGTCGACCGTCGCGGCCTGAATCTCGAGGTTGTACGCGTCGAGCTCGATCTCGGGCAGCGCCTTCTTCGCCTTGAGCACGAGGGTGAGCTTGTTATTGAAAGTGTCGTCTTCCCCAATCAGCTTCACATCGAGGCGGTAACTGATGGCGTCGTACGGGCGGTTCTTCGGGGTGAACGACGCGTTCGGTTTGGCGCCGAGCAGCGCGGTCGCGGCCAGCAGCAGGGGTGCGAGCATCATGCCGGCGCGTATACCACCGCGGTTGTTCTAAGGTGACGTCATGTCGGCGGCGCAGAACCTCAAAGCCATCGTCGAGAGCTTCAGCGACCTGCTCGAGGGGCACATCAAGCTCTTCAAGCTCGAGCTGGCCGAAGACGCGAAGGTCATCGGCGTCGAGGTCGGCAAGATCGTCGCGCTCCTGCCGCTGATCTTCGTGGGGTACGCGTTCATGTGCGCGGCGCTCGCGATGTTCTTGCAGCGGTGGCTGGCGGCAGATCTCTCGTACCTGACGGTAGGGCTGCTCAACCTCGCGGGCGGCGGGCTCGGCATCGCCCTGGCGGCGAAGAAGCTCTCGAAGAAGCAGCTCCTCGACGGCACGCGGGCCGAGGTGAGCACGACGGCGCAGACGCTCGCGCGCGCGGTGAAAGACCCGGCCATCACCGTCGAGGTGACGAATGGCTGACGCGCTGACCCGGTACGACGGCCCGCAGAGCCTCGAGGCGGCGCGCAACCAGGTGATGCAGGCGCGGCTGCGGCTGTCGTTCGCGACGCGCGGGCTCAAGGCCGACTTCAAGTGGCTCAAGGTTCCGCTCGCGGTAACAGCGAGCATCAAGCGCTCGCCGCTGATATGGCTGGGCGGCGCCCTTGTCGTTGGCGCGGCGCTGGGCCTGCTTTCCGGGAGGAACCGTGGAGACGAATGAACCCGCAGTCGATGCCGACGACCCGATGAAGGCGTTTCAAGAGCGGCTCGGCCCGAAGCTGAAAGACGCCGAGGCGCAGGTGATGGAGCTGAACGAGAAGGTGAAGTCGTTCATTCGCCAGAACCCGGGCACTTGTCTCATGGGAGCGCTGGCGCTCGGCTTCGTCGTCGGCCGGCTGGCGTCGCGCCGATGAGCGCTCCGTACTCCGAGGGCAACGGGCACCACCGTGAGCCGACGCCCGCCGAGAAGATGAGGGCGAAGGTGGAAGAGACGAAGCAGCAGGCCGAGTCGGTGGCCGAGGCGGTCACGAGCGGCATCACCGACAAGGTGATCGAAAACCCGTACGGCATGCTCGCGGCGGCGTTTGCGGTCGGCTACGTAGTCGGCGGTGGTCTGTTCACGAAGACGACGGCGCGTGTGGTTCAGCTGGGCGCGCGGCTCGCGATGATCCCCCAGGTGCGCGAGCCTCTGCTCGACCTGGCCGAGCAGGCGCTCGACGGCATCTTGCAGAACAAGGGCACACCCCAAGACACGTGAGGCGCGGGCTCCTGCTCGTCGCTCTCGTGCTCGCCGCCTGTGCCACGACAGGCCAGGCGGAGCGCATCGCGGCCCTCTCGCCGTACGCCTCGGAGCTCTACGCGCGCTACGCACAGTTCATGACCGAGGCGCAGCGAGACACGTTCTTGCGCGCGGCGAGCGACGCTGAGCGGCACGCGCAGGTCGAAGGCCTCAAGATCGACGAGATGTTGGCCGACTTCCCGAAGCCGGTGCAGGAGGCGATCTGGGCGCAGCAGATTCTGCCCGGCATGTCGCCCGCCGCCGTGCTGCTGTCGTGGGGCAGCCCGTGGCAGCGCGAGATCGACGAGACGCCCCTGCGCAAAGAGGCGATCGAGCGCTGGTACTACCAGCGCAACGGCAAGAGCGCGAACGTCACGTTCACCAACGGCGTGGTGAGCGAGTATGACGACGGCCAGCGATGAAGAAGGCCGCGAAGGGGAAGAAGCCGGCAGCCGCGAAGAAGGGCGCGTTGGCGAGGCGAGACACGCCGGTCGACGTGGTGCCGGTAGCGCATGTGCCGGTACCTCATGTGACGGCGCCGCGGCCGCTGGGGCCCCCGAAGGTCGAGACGTCTGAGCTCGCGCTGCGCAGCGAGACGATCGAGGCGGCGTACGAGACGTGGCAAGAGCACCGCGAGCACCACCGCGCGGCGCTGACGCGGCTCGAAGAAGAGCGCCGCAAGCTCGAGCAGCAGGGTGAGTTCGTGCTGGGGGCGGTGAGGGCGGCGCGCGACGCGAGCGGGCCGCAGGGTGAGGGCAACGGCGCAGCGCTCGCGGCGGCGAGCCCGCTCGACGCCTACCTCACCGAGTCGTCGCAGAAGCTCGAGCAGGCGAAGCGCGAGCTCGAGGCGGCGGCGTCGGCCTCGGCCGCGAAGTGGGAAGAGACGTTCGCCCGCATTCGCGCCGAGGTGCGGGTGCGGGTGCAGCGCCAGCTCGCGCTGGTGAAGCCGAGGCTCGTGCTGCGCGTTCGTGCGCTCGCGGGCGACAAGCGCATCTTGCACGTCGACCGGCCCGGCCCCGACGAGGCGGTGCTCTTGTGCTTCTTGTTCACCGGGCGGCTGCCGTCGCGTTACGGGTACCTGTTCGACGACTCGACCGACGATCTGCGCGAGTCGCCGCCGACGCTCTACGCCGAAGAGGGCGTGCTGCCGGCGCACGTGCGGCCCGACGCCCACGCGCTCGAGCAGCTGCTCGAGACGAAGACCGAGGCGCTGCCGCTCAAGGGCATGCTGCCAATGCGGCTCCCCTCGCTGCTGCGGCTCATCGAGCGTGGGCCCATCATGGAGGCCGAGGTGGCTGACGGCGTCGGCTTTCGAAACGTGCTCTCGCGCGACGAGGCCGAGCGCATCGCGGGGCAGCTGCTCAAGATGAAGCTCGAAGGGTGGATTCAGCTCGACCTGCTCGCCGAGTGACGCCTCGCGCCTCGCGCGCAGAAGAAGGGAGCGCAGCGACCAGAAACCTCGCGCCTCCGGCGCGGAAGCGGGAGCGCAGCGACCAGAAACCTCGCGCCTCCGGCGCGGAAGCGGGAGCGCAGCGACCAGAAACCCTGTTTGAGTTCGGTGTTGCTGGAACGACATGAAACTCACACAGATGTCGGCTCCAGGGGTCATTTGAACGTCTCGAGCGCGGCCGGGTACCCAGCGCGTCGGCCCGTCGACTCGAGGGCCTGCCGGTGACGAGCGACTTTCGGTTCTGCAGTCTCACGGTGTCTGTGTCGCGCCCATGACCTCAGCCCTGCTCATTCTGTCGCTGCTCGCCGCCGAAGAGACCGTCGTCACCACCGTCGAGCCCGACGAGTGGCCGCTCGAGGGGCGCCGGGTGCACTACGGCATCGGCGCGCGCGTGCACGGCGGCGTCGTCGAGAGCGTGAACGCGTACCGCATGGCGCTGCAGAGCGAGTTCGCGTTCTTCGTGAGCTTCCGGGTGATGGGGCACCACGAGTGGCGGTGGGGCGTCGGCGCGGTGGCGGGCTGGCCCGACCTCGCCGGCGGCGCGACGAACGTCAGCTTTCGGTATCACCTGAACCCGCGGTTTTCGGTGGGGGCGGGGGCGTTCACGTACCTCGGCTTCTCGTCGATGTTCGCGGGGCTCGAGGTGCCGCTCTCGATTCGGCTGGGCTCGAACCGCCGGCACGAGGTGTCGCTCAGCTTTCGCGGCGGAGCGGGCGCGTACAACAATGGCGTGACGATCGCCTGGTACGACTTCAAGGCGCTGCGCCCCGCGTGGACGCTCGACGCCGTGCTCGGCTACTCGGCTATTTTTTAGTCTTCACGATGCCGACGTCGG
The DNA here is from genome assembly GCA_016793725.1 of Myxococcaceae bacterium. Lineage (GTDB taxonomy): Bacteria > Myxococcota > Myxococcia > Myxococcales > Myxococcaceae > Xiheicaenimonas > Xiheicaenimonas phototrophica. Next base: position 6,691 of record JAEUJP010000493.1, read on the forward strand.
CGACGCCGGCGATCATGGGCGAGCCGATGAACAGGTTGCTCGAGCTCGCGAACCCGAGCTGCGCCGTCTGAAAGAGGATCAGGTAGTTGCGGTCGGGCTGGGGGAACGCGTCGGCCGGTATCTCGATGACGGTCTTGCGCCACTCTGACGGGCCGGCGACGAGCTCGAGCGCCTTGATGGGCGTGGTCGGCACGTTCGTGTACGTGAACGAGCCCTGATCGCCGTTCGCCGAGATCGGCAGCACCGACACGAAGCCGTACAGCCGCTGCTGCCCCGGCGGCGGGTCGGGCCTGGTGAGCGTGTACGGCGAGCCCGCGTCGAGCTCGATGTACCCGGCCTCGGGGTGGAGCTGCGCGATGGCCTCGGGCGTCGGGGTCTCGCGAATTTCGCCGACGTACTCTTGCCCCATGCTCGTCGCGCTGAACGCGTAGTTCGCGCCCGGCACGTAGAGCAGGGTGGCGTCGTCTTGCGACGTGAGCGTGTGCGCGCCGCCGCCCTGCGCGTCGAGGGGCCACGTCGTCACGCCGTTCGTCAGTGACAGCGTCGCGTCTGAGACGCCGACGGGAGCGCTGGTGAAACCGTCGCCTTCGCGCGTACCGAAGAACGCCAGCACCGCGGTCTGTGGCGCGAACGTCACGCCGTTCTGATCGAACGAGATCGGCAAGATGCCGGCGTCGAACGCGCAGCCATCTTCGAAGGGGCACCCGCCGTCATACTCGAAGGGGATGCCGCCGTCGAAGTAGGGGATCGAGGCGTCGAACTGGCCGAGGAAGTCGTCGAGCCCGGCGATGGCCTCACGCTTGATGACGATCTCGGGCGTCGCGAGCACGGTCGCGACCATCAGGTGGCGGGCCTGAATCTGCGCGCTGGTCTTGTTGCAATCGCAGCCCGCGATCGCCATGAAGAGCGTCAGCACGCCGAACTTGCCAATTCTCATGACCCAAGCACCATAGGGCATTCGTGGCCGGCACGCCGATTCAATCTGCGGGGCGGAGGTTCATCCGCAAGTTTGGCGTCTCGTTCGCCTGGGCGCTGCTGTTCTCGGGCGTACTCGGCGGCGCCGTCTTCTTTCGCGTGCCCCGCGCCGCGAACGGCGAGACCCTGACCTGGCACGCCGAGGTGCGGCAGTGGCTCGAGCGCCTCGAGCTCGTCACGTACGACTGGCGGGCCCGAGCGCTCGGCGACGCCAGCCAGCGCAGCGACGACGTGGTGCTGCTCGCGCTCGACGACGAGACGCTCGCGAACGCACGAGAGGGCAACGATCTGTCGCTGTCGGTGCGCCCGTGGCCGCGCGAGGTGCTGGGCGGCCTGATGCAGCAGGCGCTCAAAGAGGGCGCCACACAGGTGCTGCTCGACCTGCCGCTCACCGACACGAGCCCGCGGCAGTGCGGCGGCAAGGGCGACCTCTTCTCGGCCGACGACGAGGCGCTGCGCCGGCGACTCGATCAAGAGCCGGGCAAGATGATGCTCGGCTTCAAGGTGCTCGAGCGCGCGCCGCGCTCGGCCGACCGCGAACTGAAGCCGTTTCTGCTCAAGGTCGGCGAGCACCCGAACGAGGCCGACGCGCGCGAGAACGTGCGGCGGGTGCTCGCGGCGCGCGCGCCGGCGCACCTGGTGCCGAAGGGGCAGGGGTTCGAGCTGTGGGCCGCGGCGTTCAGCGAGGCCAGGGCGAGAGACCTGGCGCAGGCGCTCGAGCTGAGGGGCAGCCCGGTCATTCGGCCCGAAAACGCAGACGACCGCCGCTACGAGGTCGACGCGCAGTGGCTCGTCGAGGCGCTGGCCGAGGTCGAGGTCGAGGGCGCCGATGCGCTGAAGCTGCCGGTGCTGCGCGGCGTCGAGGCTCCGGTGCCGGCGGCGCTGAGCGCGCAGGCCCTGCTCGGCACGACGAACCTCGAGCGCGACCCCGACGGGCGCGTGCGCGCGGTGCCCCTGTTGTGGAAGAGCACGTCGAGCGGGCGCACGCGGGTGCTGCCGTCGGCGGCGCTGCGCGCGGCGATGCGCTCGCTCGGGGTGACGAAGGTGGTGGTGCGCGACGGGCGGCTCCAGCTGGGCAAGGTGTCGGTGCCGGTCGACTGGGAGGGCTATCTCGCCGTTCGGTGGGACACCGCCGAGGTCGGGCGAGGCCCGCGCGGCACGCTGAAGCGGTCGGTGCCGCTGTGGCGGCTCGCCGTCAACATGTCCGACGCGGGCGGCGTGAAGCACCACGACAACGAGCTCGAAGGCCGCGTGGCGATTCTCACCGACGCGTCGGGTGCGGCGCTGCCGACGCCGGTCGGCGACGTTCAGCCGGGCGCGGTGCTCGCGCAGGCGTTCAACAACCTGCTGGCGGGCACCGCCGTCGAGCGGGTGCCGCCCGAGCTCGACTTCTACGCGGTGGTCGCGATGGCGTTCGCCGGTGCGTTCGTCGCGGTGTCGCTGTCGAGCCTGTTCAGGCGCGCCGGCGGGCTTTCGATGGCGTTCGTGCTGGTGGCGGTGTGCGTGGCCTACGGCTTCATCGCGCGGCAGGTGTTCGTGAGCCAGGGGCGCTGGGTCGTGGTGGCGGCGCCGCTGCTGGCGTTCGGCTTCACGTACCTCGCGTCGCTCGGCTACGCGACGGCGCTCGAGCGCACGGTGCGCGAGATGATGGGGCGGGCGCTCGGTCGCGCGCTGCCGACCGAGATCGCGGCGCGGCTCGAGAGCAACGTGTCGCTGATGCGGCCCGAGCGCCGGGCCATCGCCGTCTACATCTCTGACATCGACGGCTTCACGCGGCTCGCGCACGAGCTCGAGCCCGAGACCTACGTCTCGGTGCTGCAAGAGTACCTGGCCCGCATGACCCGCGCGGTGCTCGACACGAAGGGCAACGTCGACAAGTACCTCGGCGACGGCGTGATGGCGTTCTGGGGTGCGCCGGTGCACCTCGAGAACCCGGCGGCGGTCGCGTGTGAAGCGGCGCTGCAGATGGGCACGCAGTTCGAGAAGCGGCGCGTGGCGTGGGAAAAGCGGTGCCACAAGCCGATGGCGTTTCGCGCGGGGCTCGACTTCGGCGAGGCGCTGGTGGGCGAGATGGGCACCGAGCACCGAATGACGTACACGGTGATGGGCGAGCCGGTGGCGACGGCGGCGCGGCTCGAGTCGCTCGCGCGCAAGTGGGATGTGCGCATGCTCGTGACCGAGGCGGTGGTCGACGCGGCGGGCGAGAAGTACACGTTTCGCGAGATCGACGTGGTGCGGCTGCCGCGGCGTGAGAAGCCGGTGAAGGTGTACGAGCTGGTCGGCCGGTCGGCAGATCTCGACGCGCCGCGGCTCGAGAGGCTGCAGAAGTACGGCGCAGCGCTCGGGGCGTACCAGGCGCGCCGGTTCAAAGAGGCGCGCCACCTGTTCATGGCGATGAACGAAGACGAGGCGATCAAGCGCTACGTGGCGCGGGCGGCGAAGTACGAAGAGAAGCCTCCGCCCGAGTCGTGGGACGGGGTGTTCGAGCCCGCCGAGGCCTGAGCTGCGCGTACACGGCCGACGACGACGGGTACGACGACGTCCACGTCCACGGCCTGGCGGGGACCGTTGCGGGAGCGGGTGCGGGAGCGGGTGCGCCGACGGTTGGCGTCTCACGGCGGTGTCCGTGGCCGCTCGCGCTCGAGCGAGGTCACTGGCATAAGGTGGGCCGCTGATGCGCAGGTTCACGTCGATGTGCCTGGTGCTGCTCGCCTGTGGCAACAGGCCCGGCCCGGGTGGGCTCGAGGTCGACGTCGAATATTCGCTGCCCGGCGCGGGCGGGTGCGTGCGCCTCACTGCGCTCTCGGAGGGCGTGTCGAAGTCAGACGACGTCGCGCTCGGCACGCGGCCGCGCACGGGCCACCTGTTCTTCGGCGTGGCGCAAGGCGAGCTCGGGCGCGAGGTCACGCTGCTCGCCGGCTACTACGAAGATCCCTGCACGGGCCCCGCGCGCGTGAGCGATACGGAAGACGCCGTCTTTTCTGCCAACGTCGTGACTCCCGTCTCGCTGCAGCTGGTGTTGCCCCCCAACGGCGGAGGCCAGGCCGGAGGTGGCGCTGCAGGCGGCGGCGAAGCGGGCGGCGCGACGGCCGGCGGCGCTGCGGGGGGCGCCTCGGCGGGCGGCACAACGGCGGGCGGCGGCGCAGCGGGCGGAACAAACACGGCGGGCGGAGGCGCGGCGGGCGGGGCGGTGACGCCGGCGTTGGCGTGCGACGGTGGGTTCATTCGGCTGATGACGCCGATGACGGGCACGGTGCGCGACGTCGCGATCGCCGCCCCGGGCATCGTCTGGCTCGCGTCGAGCGGGAGCGGCGTGCACATCGGGCGCCTGGGCGCCGATGGCGGCTTCTTCGTGCCCGACGGCGGCTGCAGCGACAGCGTCTACAGCGTGTGGGCGCGCAGCGAAGACAGCGCGTACTTCGGCGGCAACAACGAGGTCATTCGCGTGCCGTCGCTCGCTGCGGGCTGCAGCGAGCTGGTGGCGACGGTCCACAGCAACGTCTCGGGGCTGAGCGGGTTCGTCGCGGCCAACACGGTCGAGCTGATCTCGTCGCACGACAACGGCACGGTCGGCCACCGCTTCGACCCGTCGACGGCGGGCACCGAGGTGCAGCCGCTGATGGCGGCGCGCGCGGTCGCGTCGGCGGGGCGCAGCCTCGTCTTCGCGGTGGGCCACGGGGGCATGATGAACCGCGCGCGGGTCGCGATGAACACGGGCGACACCGGGTGGAGCACGGCGTTCACGGCGACCGACAACGACACCGTGCTGAACGACGTCACGCTCGCGTCGCCGTCGCTCGGCTGGGCGGGCGGCGACGGCGATCTGCTGTACCAGTTCGACGGCGGCACGTGGGCGCTGAGCGCGCTGGCTTCACCGTTTCCCGGTGGGCCCGGCGAGATCAACGGGCTGCAGGTGCTGAGCGACGGCACGCTCTACGCGGTCGGCACGAGCGGCCGCATCTACCGCTCCAGCGGCGGCGCGCCGTTCGTCGAGGTCGCGAGCTTCGCCGTCGGGCAGATCATGCGCATACGAGGTACGTCACAGTGCGACCTGTGGGCGGTCGGCGAAGACGGGCTCGTGGCGACGACGAACCACCGCTGAAACCCGCTTGTCTCTCTTTTTGAGCCGTGGGACACACGCCGCATGAACCTCAAAGACCTGAAGATCATCGTCACCGGCGGCGCGCAGGGCATGGGCGCGTACTTCGCCAAGGCTCTTCACGCAGCGGGCGCGAAGGTCGCCGCGGGCGACGTCAACGAAGAGGCCCTGAAGCAGCTCCCCTCGGGCATCTTCACGCGCAAGCTCGACGTCTCGAAAGAAGAAGACTGCAGCAGCTTCGTGAGCTGGGCGTTCGATCAGATGGGCGGCCTCAACGGCCTCGTGAACAACGCGGGCATCTTGCGTGACGGGCTGCTGGTGAAGAAAGACAAGACCACGGGCGCGGTGAGCAAGCTGACGCTCGATCAGTGGAACGCGGTGATCGGCGTGAACCTCACCGGCGCGACCCTGATGGTTCGCGAGACGGTCGCGAAGATGGTCGAAAAAGAGCAGCGCCCCGGCGTCGTCGTCAACATGTCGTCGGTCGCGCGCCACGGCAACCGCGGCCAGTCGAACTACGTCTCGGCGAAGGCGGCGCTCGCCTCGAACACCGTCACCTGGGCGCGCGAGTTCGCGTCGTTCGGCATTCGGGTCGGCGCCATCGCGCCCGGCATGATCGAGACGCCCATGACGCAGGGCATGAACCAGAAGGCCCGCGACGCCCTGGTCGCCGCGATTCCCGTCGGGCGCATCGGCGTGCCCGAAGACATCTGGGTCGCCGTGAAGTTCATTCTCGAGTGCGACTACTTCAACGGCCGCGTCATCGACGTCGACGGCGGCCTGGTGATGTAGCTGCACACTGTGCAGCGGTCTGCACGGTGTTGAGTCGCCAGCCCCGAGGTGAGGGGCTGGTGTGGTGATTGCTGAGCGGGGGGCCATGAACTCTTCACG
>JAEUJP010000495.1 GCA_016793725.1 Myxococcaceae bacterium
AACGGTGCGGCGTTCGCGATCACGGTGGTCAGCGCCGACGGCAAGCCGATCGAGCTCGCGACGGCGAACGCGTACAGCCTGATGCAGGCGGCGGCCGAGCGCGCCGGCGTGCCGCTGCGGGTGGTGTCGGGGTTTCGCACCCAGTCTGAGCAGCAGTACCTCTACGCCTGCTACGTGAACTGCAACTGCAACAGCTGCAACCTCGCGGCGCGGCCGGGCTACTCGAACCACCAGAGCGGCCACGCGCTCGACCTGAACACGTCGGCGCCGGGCGTCTACAGCTGGCTCGCGAACAACGCTGCGGCGTTCGGGTTTCGGCGCACGGTGCCGAGCGAGCCGTGGCACTGGGAGTGGTGGGGCGGCGGGCCGGGCGGCGGCGCGTGCGCGCAAGACGACTCGGTGGGGTTGGATCTGTGCCGTGGCGATCAGCGCGACGCGTGTGCGTTCTACGGGTGCGGCTGCTTCTTCGGCGCGTGTGCGGGCGGCATGTGCGCGCAGGCGTCGTTCGAGCCGCGCTACCGCACGCTGACGGGCGACTTCGACGGCAACGGCACGACCGACGTGCTCAGCATCTCGGCGCTCGGCGGCGGCGCGTGGTCGAGCTGGGCCTCGGTCGATCTCTCGAGCGGCTCGGGGTTCGCGTCGGGCGTGTGGGGCGCGGCGACGCCGGGCCACATGCGCAACGGCGGCGCGGGCAACGACTACCGGGTGCTGGCGGGTGACTTCAACGGCGACGGCAAGGCCGACCTCGCGACGATCTCGCGCAACGGCGGCGGCGGCTGGGCCGAGTGGGTGGCGATGGAGCTGTCGACGGGCAGCGGCTTTCAGTCGACCGTGTGGCGCACGCCGACGCCGCAGCACATGCGCAACGGCGGCGCGGGCAACGAGTACAAGGTGGTGACGGGCGACTTCAACGGTGACGGCAAGACCGACCTCGCGACGATCTCGCGCAGCGGCGGCGGCGGCTGGGCGAGCTGGGTGGCGGTCGATCTGTCGACCGGCTCGGGGTTCGCGTCGACGGTGTGGGGCGCGGCGACGCCGGGGCACATGCGCAACGGCGGGGCGGCGCACGAGTACAAGGTGCTGACGGGCGACTTCAACGGCGACGGCAAGACCGACCTCGCGACGGTGACGCCGAACGGGCAGGGTGGCTGGGCCGAGTGGGTGGCGCTCGAGCTGTCGACGGGCAGCGGCTTTGCGTCGACGGTGTGGCGGGCGGCGACGTCGGGGCACATGCGCAACGGTGGAGCGGCGAACGACTACAAGGTGCTGACGGGCGACTTCAACGGCGACGGCAAGACCGACCTTGCGACGGTGACGTCGACGGGCGGCGGCGGGTGGGCCGAATGGGTGGCGGTCGAGCTGTCGACGGGCAGCGGCTTTCAGTCGACGGTCTGGGGCGCGGCGACGCCGGGGCACATGCGGCGCGGCGGCGCGGGCAACGACTACCGGGTGCTGGCCGAAGACTTCAACGGCGACGGCAAGACCGACCTGGCGACGATGACGCGCAACGGCGGCGGCGGGTGGGCCGAGTGGGTGGCCCTCGAGCTGTCGACGGGCGCGGGTTTCGCGTCGACGGTCTGGCGCACGCCGACCCCGCAGCACATGCGCAACGGTGGGGCCGACAACGACTTCCGCATTCTGGCGGGGCGGTTCGGTGGTGGCGATGCAAAGGCAGATCTCGTGACGCTCTCGCCGAGCGGCGGTGGGGGCTGGGCGTCATGGGCGTCGGTCGACGTGTCGACGGGGGCGGGGTTCGGCCAGGGCGTGTGGGGCACGCCGACGCCGCAGCACATGCGCAACGGCGGGCTGTAGCCGCTCGGTCGCTGCACGACGGCGGGTGGGCGACGGCCGGCAGTTTCAGGTGTGGCGCCGAGCGCGGGGCCGGCGGGGGTTTGCACCATGTTTAACAAAGGCGCCCCATATGTTTAACAAGGCTCAAACCCCCGCGGGGTCCGCCGCCATGCGGCAGGGTTTTGGGTCGCCGTGCGCACGGTAAACCCTGCCACGTCACGTGAGCGGCGCAGACGCAACGCCTCGGCAGTGCGCTGGCTCGCTCCGGACCCCCCGGGGAGAGCATCGGAGCGACGGCGGCGGCGAGCTTCAATCGCCTGGCGTGCCGCAGGGCTCGTCGTCGACGGCGCGCGCGAGAAAGCCGAGCCGGTTCCTGTCGGCTGTCGGCTGTCGGCTGTCGGCTGTCGGGTCGCGTCGGTCGCGGTCAGAGAATGCAGCCGGGCACGAACTCGACGACGCCGGTCACGACGCGGCGGGCCTGGGCCAGCTCGCGCTCCCAGAAGCACAGGGTGTCGGCCTCGCGCAGGTACCCGTACTGGTAGAACGTCGCGTTCGGCGTGCTGCGAATGATCGACTTCACGTCGGGGTCGAACATGCCCTTCCTCCGCCGCGAGATGACGAGCTTCGCGGCGTCGAGCTCTTCTTGAGCCTTCACGATCGCGGCGGGGCTCAGGTCGAGGGCGGCTTCGTTGACCCAGCGCACGAACCGGGCGCGCCGGGCGGTGATCTCGAACGCGTCGTTCAGCTCGGCGAAGAAGGGGTCGTCGTTCGAGAGCGCCAGCGCCGCGCGATCGGCGTCGATGGCGGTGACGGCGTCGGCGTGGGCCTTCAATCGTTCGAACACCCGCGTACGAAAGTCGGGCGTCGAAGCGATCTGATCGAACTCGATACGGTCGGGCTGGCTCACGATGCCGAGCGCCTCGCCCGCATCGATGATCTGATCTCGCCCGGCGAGGTACGCCGCGAGCCGCTTCACGATCAGCGCGTCGTGCTGCTCTTCGCCCAGCCGGTAGATGAGGTCGCCCGCGGCCTCGCCCAACATCGCGCGAATCGGCGCGTCCCACCGCTCGGGCAGGGTGAAGTTCATGCGCAGGGTGGCGGCGTCGGTCTGCCAGTAGCCCCACTCCCAGCCGCTCGAGAACAGCACGTGATCTCGCAGCTTGCCCACCTGGCGCAGCCGCGACTGATCGAGCCAGCGCGACCGCATGTACAGCGGCAGGTACAGCGGTATCGAGTTGTCGAACGCGATCCAGTACGCCGACTCGGGGAAGTAGTTCACCGGCTGCTGCGCCGCGATGCGCCCCTCGAGAAACGCGCGGTGCTCGCCGAAGTCGTCGTGAAAGTACGCGCCGCCCGCGTCTTCGTAGAGGTTGTAATACATCACCGTGTGCACCCAGGGCGTCACGGGCGCGCGCACGAACTTGATGAGGAAGTAATACAGCAGCGTCTCGCCCATGTACGTGACCTGAAGCTCCGGCTGATCGCCGAGGTGAATCGGCGAGCTCACCTCGATGCCCGGCGCGACCTCTTGAATCGCCGCGTAGGCCTGTTCGACGCGCTGCACGAACACCGCCGGTTCGGCCGAGAAGAACTCGCCGAACGACAGGTTCACGTTGTCGTGCGGCACGCCGTCGAGCAAGAGGTGCAGCCGTCGCCGCATCTCGGCCCCCGCGCCCGCATCGTCTTCGTCGATCAGATCGAACGCGTTCTGCAGGTTCGACTTGCCGAACAGCTGAATGCCGATGCCGGTCGTAAGGCCCCGCGCGTGCGCGTACTCGACGATCGCCACCTGGTGCGCCTTGTTGTCGACGCCCTTGTTCGCGATGTCGTCGAGCGCGAGCCACTGCACGTAGTTGCCGCGGTTCTTCACCACGAAGTCGATGGTTCGCTTCGCGCCCTCGAGGTTGGCCTCGCCGGTCTCCCAGAAGTCGTAATAGGCCTCGATGGGGTGGAGCGTGTGCAGGTGCAGCCCGCGCCGCACGTCGACCTGTGGGCTCTGGTCGCCCGCCGGCAGCTCGGCCCGCGCCGCCCCTTCGGCCGGCGCGCGCGTCTTCCACGGGTGAAAGAAGCCGTAGCCGTACGCCTCGAGCGCGTGCGCCAGCCCGTACTGCGCGCCGAGCGGCACGCCGCCGTGAACGATCACCGTGTCGCCCGGGCCTGCCTCGAGCCGGTAGCACTCGGCGCAGTCGGTGCGCGGCACCACTGCGACCACCCGGCCGGGCCGCCGCGCGGCGTCTGCCGCCGGGTCTGCCACCACCACGTGCCGTCGCTCGCCGGGCAGAAACTCGAGGCTCGCGGCGACCGCGGTCTCGAGCTCGGCGGTGGTGACGACGGTGACGCCGGGCTCGGCGCGTGGGCCACACGCGCAGAGCAGAACGAGCAACGTGTAGGGCTGGGTACGCATGAGGGCACACGTTGTACCCGAGTGAAGCCGAGGTGAAAGGGCCCTCTGCGTCACGAGCGGGTACTATTCGGCGCGCAGTGACCACGAACGAGACCGGCTTCCCCGTCGCGCAGCGCGGGTGGAACCCCGGCGACATCGTCGGCAGATACCGGCTCCTCACGCGCATCGCCGTGGGTGGCATGGCCGAGATCTGGCTCGCGCTGCAGCAGGGCATGAAGGGCTTCGAGCGCGTCGTCGTCGTGAAGCGCATCAGCGAGGGCTTGTCGGCCGACCCGCTGTTCGTCGAGATGTTCCTCGACGAGGCGCGCATCGCCGCGCAGCTCAATCACCCGAACATCGTGCAGATCTACGATCTCGGTGAGCACGAGGGCGCCTACTACATCGCGATGGAGTACCTGCACGGCGAAGACCTCGCCTCGGTCATGCGCGCCGCGATCGGCAACCGCGCGCCGCTCAGCCACTCGTTCGCCGCCCGCATCGTCGCGAACGCCGCCGAAGGCCTCGCCTCGGCGCACGCGCGCGTCGGCCTCGACGGCAAGCCGCTCAACGTCGTGCACCGCGACGTCTCGCCGCAGAACATCTTCATCACCTACGACGGCATCGTGAAGGTGCTCGACTTCGGCGTCGCGAAGGCCCGCAACCGCGCGAGCGTCACCAGCGGTGGCCAGGTGAAGGGCAAGTTCAGCTACATGAGCCCCGAGCAGGCGCGCGGCGGCGACGTCGACCCGCGCACCGACGTCTGGGCGCTCGGCGTCGTGCTGTTCGAGACCGCCACCCAGACGCGGCTGTTCGAGGGGCGCGACGATCAGATGGCAGTGCGCGACGCGGTGCTGCGCGGCAACGTGCCGTCGGCGCGCGCACGCAACCCCACGATACCCTCTGATCTCGACGCCATCAT
>JAEUJP010000504.1 GCA_016793725.1 Myxococcaceae bacterium
CGGTCGGCGCCCTCGGCGACGTAGCGCTCTTCGAACAGTGTCCACGAGGCCGGCACCCGAACGCGGTTCGGCGTGTTCTCGCCCACCGTCACCCCGCCGTCGATGATGCGCTCACGCAGGTACAGCCCCACCAGAAACCCCGCGTCGGTGCTCGACCGCACCCACGCCCGCGCGCACCAGACCTGCCCGAAGACCGTCGGCCGCACCTCGTTCGCGGCCGTCACCATCACGCCCGCCTGGTCGCCTCCATCGAGCGAGTACAGCCGCACGCTGCGCCTGCCCTCGTGCACGTACGTCGTGTCGGTGATGATTTCACCGCCCGACGCCGCCGGCATCGACCGCCAGAACAGCGGGTTGCCCGCGTCGTTCACCTGCTCGAAGCTCGGGTTCAAGAGCCAGTTGTCGGGCCCCGCATCGACCGCCTCGGGCAGCGTGCAGAACCCCTCGAAGCACACCCAGCCCGCCCCGCACGCGCGCTCGGCGTCGCAGCGCCGCCCGCTCTCGTCGAGCGGCGGGGGGAAACACGCCGCCAGCAGCAGCACCGGCGCCGCCCTCACCACGCGAACACCGCAGCGCCCACGCCCGACGCGATGGCCGCCACCACGAACAGCGACGTGCCGAGGGTCGCGTCGCGCGCGCTCAGCGCGTGCGCCTCACGCGCCGTATCGGCCCAGTCACCCGGAGGCATCGACCGGTCGTCGAGCAGCCTCGCCCGCGACATCGCGTTCACCTGAAACACCGCACCCACGATGACCGCCGCGACCCCGAGGCCGACCGCCACCCATGCCGGCCACCGCTGAATGCGCGGCGTCTCGCGCACGGTCATCGTGCCCACCGCCACCATCGGCACCGTGTGGCGCTGCGGCGCCTCTGCCGTGCCGTAGCCGGCCACCGGCTCGCCTCGCGCATCGAACGCCGTCACGAACCACTCGAGCGTGCGCAGCGGCGCGCCGGCGAGCTCGACCGTGAGCAGGCCCTGCTCGGGCGTGAGCGGAGTCACCGACCACACCTCATCGGTGTCGACGCGCAACCTCAACGCGTAGCTGCTCGCGCGCTGCCACGGGTCGACCACGCGCAGCCGCGCCAGCCCCGGCGGAGCCGCGAGCGGCACCAGCTTCAAATATTCTTTCGGAAACACCTTCTCTTTCGCCGAGTCGAACGCCTCGAGAATTTTCGGTGAGAGCGAGCGATCAGGTGCGAACGACGGCTCGACCACGAGCAGCGCTTCGTAGGTCGCCTGCGCTTCGCCGCGCCGGCCCTCGGCCGCGTAGCAGCGCGCGAGCAGGTCGAGCACCTCGGCCTGCTCGGCCTCGCGCTGGCCCGGCACCTGCCGCGCCACCTTCAGCTGCTCGATGGCCTCGGCGAACTTCAGCTCGGTCGCGAGGCGGCGGCCCTCTTCGAGGTACGGGTTCGCGACCGCGAGAATGATCAACACCGGCGTGAGCATTCGACAGCCCAAACATGACTGAACCCTCGAAGATTGCGAAGGTTTCGCTGTCCTCCCGGGGAGGACAGCCCTCAGCGCTTCGACACACCAGACGCACCTTTGGGCTGCCTCCAACCGCCCGACTTCCCCCGCGCTTCACCCTGGCCTCGCCCTTGAAGAGCACGCCCTCTCATGCGCCCGCTCGCTGCTCTCGTATTGCTCTGCGCCGCCTGCGACGGCCGCATCGACGACATGGTCGTACCCGCCGAGCCGCCCCCCGCGCCCACCCGCATCGACGGCGCTTTGACCACCGGCTCGACGCCCGCACGCAGCGAGCTCGCCCCGCTCGAGCCCGGCCTGCTGCTCGGCCTCGCCTCGGGCGCGCTGCACGTCGCCGGCGCCGAGACGCTGTACCGCTTCGACCGCGAGACGAGCACCTTCACCGCGGTGCCCGTCGGCGAGGTCGGCGAGTCGATGCGCACCGGCCCCGTTCGCCACCTCGCCCGCCGCAGCGCCGGCCTCTTCGTCGTCGCCGAGGGCGGCATCTTTCACGACGCGATGGGCCGCCTCTTGCGCTCGCCGCTCTCGCAGAACATCTCTGCCGTCGACGTTCGTGCGCTCGATGACCTCGGCGAAGGCGCCGACGAAGAGCTCTGGCTCACCACCACCGACGGCGTCGACCGCGTTCGCGCCGGCGTGAAGACCCGCGTCGACCTCTCGATGAGCGGCGCGCTGCTCGCCCCCGACCTCGCCGCCGCCGTCGAGAGCGGCAAGGGCCTCGTGCTCTCGAACGGCAACCTCTTCTCAGTCGACCTCGGCGCCCGCACGGCGAAGTGGGAAGCGCAAGGTGTGCCCGCCGTGAACGCCGTCGCGCGCGGCGACGACGGCACCCTCTACCTCGCCACCACGAAGGGCCTGTGGTCGCGCACCCGCACCGGCGTGGTGAACGTGTACTCGTTCGCCGCCGCCGGTGAAGAGCCGAAGGCCGTCGCCGACGTCACCACCGCGTTCGGCGAGGTGCTCGTCGCGGTCGACGGCCAGGTCGCCGAGCTGACGCATGCGGGCGCGGCGGGGTTCGGCGCCCTCGCCTCACCGAAGGCGAAGGGCATCGCGCGCGACGCGAACGGCGACACGTTCGTGCTCGACGGGCCGAAGCTGGTGAAGCTCGCGACCGGCCGCGCAGTCTCGTTCGAGGCCGACGTGAAGCCGTTCATGGTGCAGCACTGCACGCGCTGCCACACCACCGGCGCCGAATATTCGCCGGTGTTCGACCTCGCCTCGTACGCCGTGGTCAGCGAGCCGGCGTTCAACGCGAAGGTGATTCAGCGCCTCACCGCGAACGGCCGCGGGCCGATGCCGCCGCCAGACGTCGAGGTGCTGACGAGCAGTGACTACGCCGTGGTCTTGCGCTGGGTCGCAGGAGGTATGCAGCCGTGAACCGACTTCTCTCTCTCTTCGTGCTGTGTGCCGCCGCGGCTGCTTCGGCGCAGGTTCCCGCCACGTGTGATCAGCCGCGTGAAGTCGACCGGTACCAGCTCCTGCGCCGGCTCTCGCTCGACCTGCGCGGCAAGGTGCCTTCGCTCGCCGAGTACGAGGCGCTCGATGCCCAGTCGTCGGTGCCGCAGAGCACCATCACCTCGATGGTCGCGAGCGACGACTTTCGCCGCGCGATGCGCGCGTACCACGAAGACCTGTTCTGGCCGAACGTCACCAACGTTCAGCTCAACAACACGAACTCGATTCTCGTGATGCGCGCGAACGAGCCCGCGTGGAGCATCGCCAGCACCGGCCGCCGCCGCACCCTGCGCGGCGACGCCGACGTCAGCACCACGCAGCACGGCCTCACCTGCGGCGACTACGAGCAGACCCACTTCCTGCCCGGTGGCGGCTTTCGCCCCGACCCCGCGTTCGTCTTCACGCAGACGCAAGGCGGCGTGACGGTGCGCCAAGAGGGCTGGCGCATGGTGGCCCCGTATTGGGACCCGGCGAACCCCATCAAGGTCTGCGCCTACGACGCGCAAGAGACCGCCACCGTGATGGTCGGCGGAGCGGCCACTCCCTGCTACGACGCCACCGCGTTCAACAACGCGTCGTGTGGCTGCGGCGCTGGCCTCGTGAACTGCTTCGGCCCCGCCGCGAACGTCAGCCGCGTCGTGCAGACGTCGCTGCGCGAGCAGCTCGGCCGCTCGGTCGACAAGGTGACGACCGGCGGCCGCCCGTACACCGACCTCGTGCTCGCCACGCGCGCCGACGTGAACGGCCCCATCAACCAGTGGAAGAAGACGTTCGCGAGCAACTACTCGCTCACCCGCGTGTACTCGCTGCCCGACGACGGCGAGCAGCTGTCGAGCACGCTGCAGTTCACCGACACCGACACGTGGCAGAGCGTCGACCGCGGCCCGATGCACGCAGGCGTCACCACGCTGCCCGGCTACCTCTTGCGCTTTCAGACGAACCGCGGCCGCGCGAACCGCTTTCGCATCGACTTCGAGTGCCAGAGCTTCGTGCCTCCGTCTGACGTCGAGGCGCCGGGCACGCAGGGCTGCACGAGCGAAGGGTCTGACCTGACGAAGCGGTGCACGTGCCGCTACTGCCACCAGATGCTCGAGCCGATGGCGTCGCACTGGGGCCAGTTCAGCGAGGCCGGCAACACGTTTCTCGCCGTGCAGGCGGGCGCGGGCAACGCGTCGCCGGGCAACTTCTTTCGCAAGGCGAACAACTGCGTCGGCTCGAACAGCGCGTTCTGCAACCGGTTCTACATCACGGCGACCGACGCCGATAACCCGGGCGCGCTGATTCCCTACCAGTACGCAGACGCTCAGCACGCCGACATCACGGCGGCGCTCGCGGGTGGGCCGCGCAAGCGTGCTCAAGAGATCGTCGACAGCGGCGTGTTCGGCCGGTGCGCCGTGAAGCGCGTCTTTCGCAACTTCGTGAAGCGCGACATGCGCGTCGAGGGGGCGACCACCGACGAGCTCGCGCTGCTGACCTCGCTGGCCGATGGCTTCAAGACGAACGGCTACAGCTTCCCCTGGCTCGTCGAGCAGGTCGTCTCGCTGCCCCAGTATCGGAGCGTTCGATGAAGCCCCTCCACCTGGCGCTGCTCTTCGTCACCGCCTGCACCGTCGACCCCATCGGCGGCGGCAAGGGCGGCCCCTCGGTCAGCACCACCGACACCGACGTGCTGCCGTTCGACCACGCGGGCATCGGCGGCACGGGCGGCGGCGCTTCCGCCACGGGCGGCGGCTCTTCGGGCACGGGTGGCGGCTCTTCCGGCACCGGCGGCGGCTCAGCGGCCGGCGTCGTCAGCGGCGGCTCGCAGCGGCTGTCGGTCGCGCAGCTCCGCAGCTCGCTGCCCGTCATTCTCGGCAGCGACAGCGCGGGCAACCCGGTCACCTGGCGCATCGGCACCGCCGTCGGCTTCGACACGCGCAGCGCGACGCTCGGTGAGGCCGACTACCTGAACCGCGTCGACGACGACCTCGAGCCTTCGCCGCTGTACCTGAAGTTCATGTTCGACATGGCGAAAGACAGCTGCAACCGCGTCATCACCGCCGACGCGGCGCGCGCCGCGGGCGCGAAGGTGCTCACGCGGTTCGTCGGGCCGACCGACACCGTCACGAGCGCGCGCGCCAACGTCGACCGCAACCTGAGGTCACTGCGGCTGCAGTTTCACGGCATCAAGGTCGAAGGCGGCGACGACGCCGGCATCGCGGCGTACCGCAAGCTGTTCGACGACGCGGTGAAGGGGGCGGCCGGCGCCGGCAGCCCGACCGCGGCTCACGTCACCGAGGGCTGGCGCGCGGTCTGCGTCGCGCTGCTGACTGCGCCCGAGTACCACCTGTACTGACGAACGAGGAACCCGCCATGAACCGCTCACGACGCAGCTTCCTCGAGATCGCCGCCATGCTCGGCGGAGGCGTCTTCTTCAAACAGACCTTCCTCGGCAACGCCGCCCGCGCCCAGGCGACCGAGCCGCGCTTCCTCGTCATGGCCTACTTCGGAGGCGGGTGGGACCAGCTGCTCGCCCTCGACCCGCGCGACGCCACCGCCGCCGCCTACCAGTACGCCGCCGCGCGCGCCGCCGGCGGCTCGGGCATCTTCCCCGCGTACGCCGACATGGCCGCGGGCGACCCGCTGATGAACCCGGTGATGACCGCGACCGGCGGCACCGGAGTTCAGAGCCGCGGCGCGCTGACGTTCGGCCCGGCGATGCCGGCGTCGCTGATGGACCACTACCAGGACCTCGCCATCATTCGCGGCATGACGATGGACACGCTGACCCACGAGGTCGGCCGCCGCTACAACCTGACCGGCAAGTTTCCCCGCGGGCTCGCGCCGAACGGCTCGTCGCTCAACACGGTCGTCTCGGCGCAGACGGCGGCGATGGGCGGCGACCTGCCGAACCTCGCCATCGGCTCGGAGTCGTTCAACGAGACGTACCCGGCGGCGGCCACGGCGGTGCGCGTGAACAACGCGGCCGACGTGCGCACGGTGCTGCAGCCTCAGGCGGTGAACCCGCAGCTGCTCGCGGGCAGCGACGGCGCGCTGCAGGCGTTCGAGGCGAACAGCGACACGTGTGAGGCGCACGGCTACGACGCGACCGGCCTCGTCGCCGCGTTTCGCGCGAGCAAGGTGCAGGCGCGGCAGATGACGAACTCGGGCGCGGCGGCGATGTTCAACTTCGTGGTGCCGCCGCCCGCGTCGCTGACGTCGCTGTACTCGGCGTTCGGGCTGAACGTGGCGGCCGACCTCACCGGGCCGCGCGGGCGTGCGGCGCTCGCCGCGCAGGCGATGACGCAGGGCGTGTCGAACGTGGTGTCGGTGCAGCTCGCGAGCGACCTCGACGACCACTTCGACGAGGCGGGCTCGCAGTCGGTTCAGCTGCGCGACGGGTTCGACGCGCTCGGGCGGTTGATTGCGTGGCTGAAGGGCACGAACGTACCGGGCACGTCGAAGTCGTACTGGCAGTGCACGACCATCATGGCGTTCAGCGAGTTCGCGCGTACGCCCATGATCAACTCGCGCGACGGCCGCGACCACCACCTCGCGTCGAGCATGTTGATCGGCGGCGCCGGCCTGAAGGGCAACCAGGTGTTCGGCGCCACGTCGAACAAGGGCATGGGCGCCCAGAAGTTCAACTTCGCGACCGGCGCGCTCGACGCCACGAACGGCTACCCCATTCGGCCCGCCGACGTTCACGCAACCTTGCTCACCGCGATGGAGCTCGACGCCTCGCACCTGTCGAATCAGTCGCCGAGGGTGATTGGCAAGCTGATCGCCTGACCGCTGCCAGTGGGCCTGCCGCGACGACCGCCGAGACCGCCGCGCTGATCGACTGCGGGTGAGAGACAGCAGCTGTCTACGAAGGCGCGTTCTCGCGTTTCGAGAATGGTCTTCTTCTCGTGCGTTGGGTTGGCCGGCCGCTTGCCGTGCGTCGTGCCATGCACGACTTCGTCAAGGTGTCTCAGCTCGCTGCGAAGCAGGCGGGCGTCGTCTCCCGTGCCCAGCTCGTCGCGCGTGGCGTCACGCCTTCCGCGCTCTTCCGCGCACACGAGCAGGGCTTGCTCGTGCCTCACCAGCACCCGGGCGTCTATCGGCTGGCGAGCGCCGTCGTCGGTCGAGCGACACATCTTCACGCGGCACTGCTTTGGGCGGGCGATGGTGCCGTACTCTCTCACGTCACGGCCGGCTGGCATTGGAAGCTCGAAGGGCTCGGAAAGAAGCCGCCCGATGTCATCGACGTCTCGGTGCTCAACACGACGCGCCTGGTGCCGAAGAAGAACGTTCACGTCTGGCGAACGCGCACGCTCGTCGCCATCAAAGACTACGCGCCGCTGAGCGGCATTCCCTGCACCAGCCTCGCGCGCACGCTCATCGACCTGGCCGCGGTGCTCGACAAGCGCGCACTCGAGCACGCCTACGACTCGGCGGTGCGGCGCTCGGCCGAGAACCGTACGGCGCTGTTCGATGCGATCAGACGGCTCGGCACGCGCGGCCGTCGCGGCATTCAAGCGCTCATCGACATCGCGACGCGCGAAGAGCTGGGCCCGACGCACAGCTGGCTCGAGAACGAGACGCGGCAGGTGATGCGCGAGGCGAAGATTCGGCTGCCGCTCCCGCAGCTCGAGGTTCGCGACCGCAACGACAAGTTCATCTGCCGCCCCGACTTCGTGTGGCCGGGGCAGATGGTCGCGCTCTTCTGCGACAGCTGGGAACATCACGGCGACAAGCGCGCTCGCTTCGAGCTCGACCCGGTTCAACGCAATCAGCTCGGTCTCGCCGGCTGGCTGACACTCGCGGTCACGCACCGAAGACTGCTGAGGGACCCGAACGGGTTCATCGGTGAGCTCAAGCAGGCGCTGGGCCATTCTGAGTGAGCTTCGGTTCGCGCCGCGAACCGAAAATGACTCAGAACCACCTTACGCCCCTGAGACGCAACGGCCGAAGCAGGTGCAGCCCACGAAGTCGCAGCCAGCGCGACGATGTGCCGCCGCTCGACGTGGCCGACGGTCGCGTCGGTCGGTCGGCGCACGAGCGAAGCGCGAACGCACGAGCACGACCACAAGCGACGCGAACGAACCGCCGCTTCGCCGTCGGCCGTCGCGTCGAACGGCATACGAATGATCGTCGACCCGAGAGCACGGGCCCACGCGCCACTTCGGTCGTGTCGCGTCGGACGGCAACAGACCTCGATCGCAAGCGCCACGCACGAACCGCCGCTTCCCCGCCGGCCGTCGGTCGGTCGGCGAATGACCGAAGCGCGATTGCACGAACACGACCACGAGCGCCACGATGAGCGGTCGGCCGTCGCCCGACGAAGCCTCGGCTACCCGCGCTTCTTGCCCCCCACCGCGCTGACCCCCGACGGCGCCTTCGCCACGCGCTGCGCTTCGAGCACGGCATCGAACGCGTGCCTGAACGTCCACGCGCGCTCGTCGGCGCCCTGCCCCTTCGACTTCTCGAGCGCGCCCGCCAGCAGCTTCTTCAGCGCTGCGTTGCGCTGCACCGCCTTCAGCCCGCCCAGCACGCGCTCGCACGTCTGCGCGTAAAGCCGCGCGCACCCGTCGACATCGCCGGCGTTGTACCAGACGGCGCCCGTGCCGATCGCCCGCACCAGCGCGTCGGCCACCTCGTCGATCTGCTCGCTGTTCGCCACCACCGCAGCCTCGGCCGGCGGCACCTCGTAGAACTCGCCCGCCGCCGCCTCGAACCGCACCTCGTCGAACGCCGCACCCAGCAGCGTCGCCGCCTCGGCGCCACGCGGCGCGTCTTCAGCCGCCTCGAGCGCTGCATCGAGCCGCGCCACCAGCGCCACACAGCACCTGCCCGACCGCAGCTGCGCCGTGAGCGCCAGCGCCAGCACCCGGTAGAAGTCGGCCACCACCTCGGGCTGCCCGGCCTCGTACCGGCGCGCGGCGATCAGCGCCGCCTGGTCGAGCACCCGCACCACCCCCACCCGCTCGGCGCACCCCGCCGCGAACCGCGACGCGGCGTCGGCCACCGGCTCGCGCTTCGTCGTCGGCCGCGTCAGCGCGAACAAGAGGTCGTCGAACGCGTAGCGCAGCTCCCAGGCGGCCCGCGACGGCTCGGCACCATCGGCGCGCTCCATCGCGGCCTGCAGGCGGGCCCGCAGCGCCTCGGGCGTCTCACCCAGCTCGAGCGCGATGAGCTCTTCGGCCGTCGACCGGTACAGCGCCGCGCAGCCCTTCACGTCGCCCGCGTTGTACAGCGGCGCGCCCTTCTGAATCGCCCCCCGAATCATCTCTTCAGCGCTGCGGCGGCGCGCCACCGCCAGCAGCGGGTTCTTCGACTTCAACGTCGGGCCCTCGCGGCGCGCCTTGCCGAGCGCGTCGAGCGCCTCGATGACCTCGCGCGCCGAAGCCGGCCGGTCGTCGGCCTTCTTCTCGAGCAGCCGCCCGAGCAGCGTGTTCAGCCCTGCGCTCACCTCGCGCTCGAGCGCAGGCAGCGGCGCCGTCAGGTGCTGCTCGCGTGCGGCCATCGGCGTGCGCGCCTCGAACGGCGCGCGCCCCGACAACATCTCGAACAGCACGATGCCGAGCGAGTACAGGTCGGCGCGCGCGTCGACGTCTGACGCGAAGAACTGCTCGGGCGCCATGTACTCGGGCGTGCCCATCACCTGCCCCGCCATGGTGACGCCCGGCGAAGCGCGCACGCGCGCGATGCCGAAGTCGAGAATCTTCGGCACGTCGTCTTCGTCGTCTTCGCTCACCAGCATCACGTTGTCGGGCTTCAGGTCGCGGTGCACGACGCCGCGCTCGTGCGCATGCGCGAGCCCGACCAGCAGCCGGCGCGCGATGCGCACGACGCGCGCCTCGTCTAGCGCGCCGGCGCGGGCGATGGCGGCGCTGAGGGTGAGGCCCGAGAGCAGCTCCATCGCGAGGTACGGCAGGCCGCCCCCGGTCTCGCCGAAGTCGAGCACGCGGGTGATGTACCGGCTCTGCAGCGCGCTGGCGGCCTCGGCCTCGCGCTCGAAGCGCTTGCTCATCTCGCCGTCGCTCGCGAGGTCGCCGTACAGCACCTTCACCGCGCACAGCGACGCGATGCGCACGTGGCTCGCGCGGTAGACCTGCCCCATGCCGCCGGCTGCCATGCGCTCGAGCACGCGGTAGCGGCCGCCGAGCACCTGGCCGAGCAGCGGGTCGCCGCCCTCGGCGCTCACCGGCGTGCCGTCGCGCGGGCAGCGCGACATCGCGAGGTACGTCGCCGAGCAGGTGCGGCAGTATTTCAAGACGGTCTCGCCCCCTCTCTGGCCGCGCCGAACGTACGCGCGGCGCGCGGTTCGAACCGAGCCGGCGGCGAGCCCTCACCCGTCAGCCCGAACGTGTTCACGAGGTGACGCACGTCGTTTCGCGCCAGGCGGTGGCTGAGACGTCGGGCACGTTCGACACGTTTCGCTCGAGCGACGGCGACGGTGGAGCCGCGCGTGAGCGCGTCGACGAGGAGCACGGTGTGGCCGGTCTGGGGCCCCGAGGCGACGGTGAGCTGGCGGCGGCGCGGGCCGGCGGCACCGGGAGCTGAAGAAACGAGAGGCTTCGTCGCGCCGGTCATGAAGCAGGCCCTCAGCATCGCTGCTCGTTCAGCTTCAGTCGAGTCGAGGCGAGGCACGAGCAGCTGTTCAGGGGTTCGGGCCCGGAGCGCTCGCGTGCCGCCGACGGCTCGATTCGTGGCTCGCGGCAGCAACCGCCCGTCACAGCAGAAACTTCGCGACGAGCAGCCCCGCGACGAACAGCACCACCGCCGCGCCGATGAGCACGACCAGGTTCACCGGCGAGTAGCTCGTGTTCGGCCTCGCAGCCGGCGCAACCGCCGTACCCTCTTCGACCAGCGTCTGAGCTGGCGCCACGTTCACCGGCGTCGGAGCGCTCACCGCCTCGACGGGCTGCGTCACCTTCGAGCCCTCGGTCGTCACCGGCAGGGCCGCGAAGCCGTCGCGGTTCGTCACGCCCTCGCCGTCGGGCTCGAGCGCCGCGAACCCCGCGGGCCGTGTGACGAGCGCGTCGTCGTCGAGACCCGTCTCGTCGTCGTCGAGCAGCGACGGCCGCGGCGCAGCGGGCGCGAGAGCGCGCGGCGCCACGAGGGGCAGCGCGAGCACGAGCTCCATCGCGGCGCCCATCTCTTGCGCCGTCTGAAACCGGTCTTCGGCGTGAATCGCGATCGCCTTCTGCAGGGCGGCTCCGACGAGGGGCGACAGCGTCGGCACGAGGCGCGACACGTCGGGCCGCGGCTTCGTGAGGTGCGCGCGCAGCAGGTCTTGCTCGTCTTTTTCGGTGAACACCGCCTGCCCCGCGAGCATGCGGTAGATGACGACGCCGAGCGCGTAGAGGTCGGCGCGGCCGTCGAGCTCGCGCTCGCCGAGAATCTGCTCGGGCGCCATGTAGTCGGGCGTGCCCCACACGATGCCGGTGCGCGTCAGCGAGCTCTGGTGGCCGCGCGCGAGCCCGAGGTCGCAGAGCGTCACCTTGCCTGTCTTGCCGACGTGAATGTTGCTCGGCTTCAGGTCGCGGTGCAGCAGGCCGCGCCCGTGCAGGTACGCGAGCGCCGCGAGAATCTGACGCACCACCGGCAAGAGGTTCTGCGGCGTCATGCGCCCGCCCGCCGACGCGAGCAGCGCCCACAGGTCGGCGCCCTCGAGAAAGCGCATCGCGAGCCACGGCACCTGGTGCGTTCGGCCGAACGCGAACAACGTGACGACGCCGGGGTGGTCGAGCTGCCCCATCACCTGCGTCTCACGGTCGAAGCGGCGCACGGTCTCGGCGTCGAGGTTCGCGGCGTGCAGCGCCTTCACCGCGACCTTGCGCTGCAGCTTCAGGTCGGTCGCGGCGAAGACACGCCCCATGCCGCCCTGGCCGATGAGCGCATCCAGCCGGTACGTGTTGTTCAGCACCTCGCCGGCCTCGAGGTCGGCGGGCTTCGCATCGGCCATCGTTCGAATCAGCCTCGCCCGCCGGCCATCGTAAGCCGGGCGAGGAGCTGCGCGCCTGCCACCGTCTCGTCGTGAGTCATCAGCGACTCGACGTTCTGGCGCATGCGGTACGACCAGTTGTGCGGGCCGATGGAGCCGGGCAGGTTCACGCGCGTCGTCTCGCCGTACAGGTCACCCCAGGGAATGACGCACAGGTTCGACGACGCGTTTTCGGCGGCGGCGATCATGGCCTCGAGCAGCTCGGGGCTCCAGCCGGCGCCGGGCGGGAAGAACTTGTGCAGCTCGGGGAAGGTGCGGCAGCAGGCCTCACGCTCCCACTGCGGCGCGCTCTGCCACCACTCGCGCAACGTCTCGGTGTCGTGGGTGCCCGTCGTCGCGAGCGAGATGGCCGGGTACTGGCGCGGGTTCGCGTAGACGCCGTCTTCACGCGCCCACCGCATCACGCGGTAGCCGGGCAGCTCGAGCATGTCGAGCGTCTTGCGCACGAAGGGCGTCATCACGCCGAGGTCTTCGGCGACGATGCCGGCGCCTTCGCTGAGCAGCCGAAAGTGTTTTTCGCCGAGCGCCTGCTGCTGCGGCTCGTGAGAGGGTATGAAGCGGCCGCGCGGCGTCTGCGCATCGCGAATGTACTGGCGGAAGTAGCCGATGGCGTGGTCGACGCGGCGCACGTCGAACGCCGCGGCGGCGGCGCGCGCGCGGCGGCGGAGCCACTGGTAGCCCTCGCGCTCCATCGCGTCGAAGTCGAACCAGGGCAGGCCCCAGTCTTGGCCGTCGGCAGCGAAGTCGTCGGGCGGCACGCCGAGCCTGCCCTCGATGCGAAGCAGGTGAGGAAACGCCCAGGCGTCGGCGCTGTCTTTGCCGATGATGAACGGCTCGTCGCCGCACAGCAGCATGCCGTGCGCCTTGGCCTCGTCGCGAACCCTCTTCCATTGCGCGTCGGCGACCCACTGCAGCCACGCCTGATAACGAATCGCGCGCTCGTGCTGGTGCTTCACCTCGTCGAGCGCGGCGGGGTGGCGCTTCGCGAGGGGCTCGGGCCACTCCCACCAGGCCTTGTGCTGCTGCAGGTCAGAGATGACGGCGAAGAGCGCGAACGTCTCGAGCCAGTCGCTCTGCTCGATGCGGAACCTGTCGAGCGCCGCGTGGTCACCCTTCTTCTCGAAGCGGGCGAACGCGCGCGCGAGGGCGGCCTCTTTCAGCGGGAAGACGCGGTCGTACTGCACCGTCGGAGCAGCGCGAGCCAGCTCGAGCGAGGCGCGCTCGTCGGCGCTGAAGTCGGTGGCGCCTTCGAGCTGGCGCAGGTCGATGAAGAGCGGGTTGAAGCCGAACGCGCTGCGCGTCGAGTACGGGCTCGGGTCGCCGGGCGCCGTGGGCAGCAGCGGCAGCACCATGAGCAGGCGCTGCTTGGCGGCCTGCATCCACTTGAACAGGGGCCCGAAGCTGCCGAAGTCGCCGATGCCGGCGTCGGTGGAGCTGCGGAACGAGAACAGGGGCAACATGATGCCGCTCGTGCGGCCCTGAGGCAGAGACATTGAGAGGTGGAGATAGCAGAGTGCGGCCGCTTTGCAGCGCCTCGACGCTTCGTTCTTCTCGCGCCCCACCCTCACCGTCGCGCGGGCCCTCTTGGGCCAGCGGCTCGTGCTCGGGCGCCGCGTCGGGCGCATCGTCGAGACCGAGGCGTACCTCGGGCCGCACGACCTCGCGTGCCACACGGCGAAGGGCCGCACCGCGCGCAACGAGGTGATGTTCGGGCCGCCCGGCCACGCGTACGTCTTCCTCGTCTACGGCATGCACTTCTGCTTCAACGTGACGACGGGGCGCGGCGCAGCCGTGCTGATTCGCGCGCTCGAGCCGGTCGAGGGCTACTCGGGCCGCTCCGACGGGCCCGGGCGGTTGACCGCCGCGCTCGGCATCACGCGGAAGCACAACGGCATGCGACTCGATGCGCCGCCGCTGTGGCTCGCCGAGGGCGAGCGGGTGAGGCACATCGAGCGCGGGCCGCGAATCGGAGTCGACTACGCGCGCGAGTGGGCGAAGAAGCCATACCGCTTCTGGGTGCGCGACAACGTGCACGTGAGCCTCCGCTCGCCCTGAGCCGAGCGGACGCGCAGTCGAAGGGGCCCGGGTGGCCAGCCACTGAGCCCGTTCGACTCCGGCCTTCGGCCTCCGCTCACGGCGAACGGAGGCTTTTCGAAACTCACGCGTCGATCGGCGACGGCGTGACCATGCCCGAGGCGCCGGCGACGAGCGCGCAGATGGCGGCGGGTATCGAGCACACGACCATGAGGTCGATGGGCGCGAACATCATGCCCACCATCCACATCACCAGGCAGACGATGCAGCCGATCATCGACGCCGACTGAAAGCCGTGGCGGGCGTGGCGGCGCATGACGGCGCCGGCCACCCCCACGACCATGGCGGCCGAACAGAAGACGACGAGCAGCACCGCGCCGGTGAGCAGGTTCGGGGGGAACATGAGCAGCGACGCGCCGCCGAGCGCCATCACCAGCAGCGGCCCGAGGGCGAGAATGCCGTTCACCCACTTGAGCATCGACGCGCGGGCCGAATGCTGCTCGAGGCGCAACAGCTCGAGGTCTTCGGGCGCGACGCGCAGGGCCCACGGGTAGCCCATGCGCACGAGCGCCGCGACGGCGAGGGCGCGCATGTTGCGCCCATGCCGGTCTTTCAAGTCGATGAGGCGCGGGTCTGCGAGCAGCTCGAAGACGGCGTGCGCGCAGTGCTCACCGCTGCGCAGCGACTTCAAGTCGACCCGCAGGCCATCGAGCATCTCGTCGCGCTCGAGGTCGTCAGCCATCGCCCTGTCTACCCACCGCTTCAACGTCCGCCCTTGTGGCGACTGAGTCACCATGCCCCACCTCTCTTCTTCTCCGCTTTTTGTTAACGGGCTAAAGGCGAGCGTGTGAGTGACGCTTCCGATGACGAGCTGTTGTTACGGGCTCGAAAACAAGACGTCACGGCGTTCGAAGAGCTCGTCGAGCGAACGCAAGACCGGGTGTACGGGGTGGCGTTACGAATTCTGCACAGCGACGCCGAGGCGGCCGAGGTCACGCAAGAGACGTTTCTTTCGGCGTGGCGATCGCTGCACCAGCTGAGCGGCGATTCGTTCGGGCACTGGGTGCACCGCATCGCGGCGAACCGGGCGCTGATGCGGCTGCGTCACCAGAAGGTGGCGAACCAGGTCGAAGAGAGCATGGAGTCGCCGCAGTTCAACGCGCGGGGCTCGCTCATCGAGACGGTGGCCGACTGGGCGCCGACGGCCGAGGGGGCGTCGCTCGACGCCGAGCTGCGGAGGGCGATTGAAGAGGCGTCGAAGGCGCTGCCCGAGGCGGCGCAGCGGGTGTTTCTGCTGCACGACATCGAGGGGCTCGACTACCAGCAGATCAGCGAGATCACGGGGGATTCCGTGCCGGCGCTGAAGACGCGGCTGCACCGGGCGCGGCTTTCGATGAGGGCGGCGATCGACCGGTTCTACGCCGAGAAGGGGGCGGGCCGGTGAAACGCGTCTTGGCCCCGAGCATCTATCCCTCGTACCATTCACGGGGCCTTCGCTGATGCACACCTGTAAGGACGCCATCGAGCTGCTGCGCGCGTACCTCGAGGGTGAGCTCGAGGTGAAAGACAAGACGGCGCTCGAAGAGCACCTGGGTGCGTGCGCGCCGTGTGTCGAGTTCGTCGAGACGTACCGGCGCACGCCGGACCTGTGCAAGAAGGCGCTCGAGGCGAAGATGCCGGCTGATTTGTCGGGCTCGCTGAAGGCCTTCTTGCGCAAGCACACCGTTTCCTGAGAAGCGGTCGTCTCAACGCAGTGATCAACCTCAAAGACCTCGACTTCGACGCGCTCTCGAAAGCGCTGGCTGCGGTGCCGGCGGCCTCGCGCACGGCGTGCCTCAAGCTGTTCGCGAGCGTGTTCGCGCACGGCGCCCAGTCGATGGAGCACGTGCGCGCGGCCCGCATGGTGCCCGCCTCGGTGCGCGACTGGGTGCAGGCGAACGGGTGCTTGCCGAGCCTCACGGTGGTCGAGCGGCGGCGCGCCGACGACGGCTTCGTGAAGTACCTGTTCGAGTCGCCTCAGGGCGGGCGGTTCGAGGCGGTGCGCATACCGCTGTTCGACGAGAAGTACGTGGTGTGCATCTCGTCGCAGGTGGGCTGCGCGCTGGCGTGCGACTTCTGCGCGACGGGGCGCATGGGGTTTCAGCGCAACCTCGAAGCGTGGGAGATGGTCGACCAGGTGCTCGCGATTCGCGCCGAGGCCGACCGCCCGGTGCGCGGCGCGGTGTTCATGGGCATGGGCGAGCCGCTGCTGAACTTCGAGAACACGACGCGGGCGGCGCGCATCTTGTGTCACCCCGCGGGGCTCGCCATCTCGGGCAAGGCCATCACGTTCTCGACGGCGGGCTGGGTGCCGGGCATTCGGCGTTACCTGCGCGAGGGGCTGCCGTACCGGCTCGCGTTCAGCATCACGTCGGCGATACCCGAGAAGCGGGCGCAGGTGCTGCCGGTCGAGAAGACGTGGCCGCTGCCGGTGCTGGTCGACGAGATTCGGCACTACGCGACGACGCGGCGCGAGCGGGCGATGCTCGCGTACGTGGTCATCAAGGGCTTCAACACGGGGCGTGAAGACGCCGAGGCGCTGGCGCGCACGTTCGAGGGGGTGCCGGTGAAGATCGACCTCATCGACGTGACCGACGCGACGGGCAAGTACGAGCCTCCCGATGCGGAAGAGCTGTCGCGGTTTCGCGACTACCTGCAGGTGGTGAAGGCGCCGATCGCGCGGCGCTACTCGGGCGGCAAAGACATCGGCGCGGCGTGCGGCACGCTCGAGGCGAGCCAGCGCGGCGGTCAGCTGATTCTCGAGGGCGCTACTTCTTGATGCTCGCCGCGACCCGCAGCAGCCACGCGTACTCTTTCACGTCGACCGGCACGAACGCCTTGCGGGCGATGGGGTCGAGCACCTTCTTGTCGGCGGCCTTTTCCCACGAGAGCTGGAGCAGCGCGGCGCCCAGCGCCTTCACGTCGGCGGGCGACACCTGGGCGCGGGCCGCGAAGACGTCGCCGGGCATGCGAGAGGTCTCGAGCAGAACGCGCAGGTCGCCGACCGACTTCGGGTGCTCGTCTTTCCACTGGTCGAAGGCGTGGCGGCTGACGGCGCCGGCGTCGAGCTCGCCCTGCAGCACGCTGCGCAGCACCGCGCCGTGGCTGCCGGCGAAGCGGTAGGTGAACAGCTCGGCGGGGTCGAAGCCCTTCGACTGGAGGTTCGCCCACGGGCCCAAGAAGCCGGTCGACGAGAAGCGGTCGACGAAGCCGAACGTCTTGCCCTTGAGCAGCTCGAGCCTGGTGATGTCTGACTCGCTGCGCGTGATGATGATGCCGGTGCCGGGGCGGCCGACCATGGCGTCGGCGGCGAGCGGCTGAAGCTTGTTGCCCTGCATGCCGTTCACGAACGCATACGGGGTGAGCTCTGCGAGATCGCCGCGGCCGTCGAGCAGCATCTCGGCGGCGGCGCCGAAGTCGGGGGCGACCTTGAGCTCGATGGGGCGACCGACGGCGGCGCCGAGGCGGTCTGCGAGCGGGCGGTAGCGCGCGAGCAGCTCTTCGGGCGCGCGGTACGGCGTGAGCACCAGCGTGAGCGGCTCGGGCGGCGGCTCGGCGGCGAGCAGGCTCACGGCGATGAGCGCGACGAGGCCCATGGGGCGGGGTTTTAGCCGTTTCGTTGCCGAAAGGTCAGAGGAGTGAGACCCGTGTGAGCCTTGAAAAACTTCACGAGGTTCGTGGGCTCGTCGAAGTGGAAGCGGGCCGAGAGCGCTTTCACCGAGAGCGTCGTGTACGCGAGCAGGCGCTTGAGCTCGAGCACGACGCGTGCGTCGATGGTGTGCTTGGCGCCGGCGCCGAACGCGGTGCGGGTGAGCTGGTTCAGGCGACGCGGGGTGACGCCGAGGGCGCGGGCGTAGTCGTCGACCGAGCGGGTCTCGGCGTGGCGGCGCTCGAGCAGCGCCTGAAAGGCCTCGAGCTCGGGGGGCGGGTCGGCCTTCGTGGTGGTCTTCGCGGCGAGCCGCTCGAGGTTGAGCAGCAGCGAGCGGAGCAGCGAAGACAGCAGCGCGAGCTGAACGCCGTCGGCGGGCCGCGCGTATTCGTGCTGCAGGTGGTCGATGAGGGTGTCGAGGCGCGGGCGCTCGGAAGGCGGCACGCGCAGCACGGGCTTCTGCCAGAACGGCGAGAGCAGCTTCGCGCCGCGCAGGGGGTCGGCGTCGTTCGCCGAGAGCTGGAGGAACTCGGGGGTGAACAGCACCATCCACATGTCGAGGCCGGGCGTGGGGTCGAAGGCCTGCACGCGGCCGGGGGCGACGACGGCGACGTCGTGAGGGCCGATGAGGTGGCGCTCGAAGTCGATGGGGTGGCGGGCTCGGCCCTTCAGGCCGATGTAGACGAGGAAGAACGACGGCCGCGTGTACGCATCGAGCGGGTGCGGCAGGTCGCGGCGCGCCAGCTGAGAGAAGCGCATCAGCTCGAAGCCGAGCTCGGGGCGCACCGTGCTGCGGAAGCCGATGTCGAGAATGCCGCGCGCCACGGGCGCCGCATATCACCGCGCACGAGAGGCTCGGCGTTCTGCGCGCTCGCCGCCGCTGCGTTCGACAGCGAACAGGCGACGGTCGGCCTTCCCGCGCTGAGCGCCGAGCTCGAGGGCGGCGGGGGCGCCGCCATGTTGAACATGCCTTCTCCCCTCGCCGGTTACGGCCCCCGTGCCAGTGGCCAGCTGGCAAGTGACGCCGATTCAGCTCGAGGACTCGCTACGCAGGACGAGACGTCTCGTCTCGTACGGGGCTGGGAGGGGTGATCCAATGTCTGACAAATGCCGGCCGTCGCGTCGTGCGCGGGCAGGTCAGCCCCCCCCCGCGTCGCGGGGCCCCGAATGTCGCTTCACTTCGTTGCGCGATCGGGCGCCGAAGGCGCGCCGCCAGGCGCTGACCGGAGCAAGCCCGCCGGTCGTGAAACTCGCATCAGTGAGTGAAGTTGTGCCGCCTGCAACCGGCTCGACTTCACTCACCTCGAGCCAGCACCCGATCAGCCGAGCAGGGCGCGGTGGATTGGCACCGGAGATTCCAGTCGAGACCGGTTCGACTCCGGCGCTGCGCGCCTCCGCTCACCGCAGAGCGGAGACGCCTACCTCGCGGAGACGCCTACGCGAAGACGTGTACCTCGCGCAGCGGCCTACTTCGCGTACTGGGCGTCCGTGCCCAGCTTCGCGATGATGTCGAGCGCGGCGTTCGGGTACTTCGCCTTCACCTTCTCGAGCGCCTCGGCCGCCGTCTTCGACGAAGACACCGCCGCATCGAACGCCTTCAAGTACTCGCGCGTGAACGCGATCGCCGACACATCATCCTTCGCGTCGGGCGCCTTGTGCCCGGCCACCACGACCTCGGGCTTCAGCTTCTCGAGCTTGTCGAGCGTGGCGAGCCACGCCTTGCGGTCTTTGGCCTTCGTCTCGGCCGTCCACACGTGCACGTTGTTGTACACGACGTCGCCGGCGACGACGGCCTTGGCCGACGGAATCCACACGAACGAGTTGTGCGAGTCGTCACCTTGCTGCGTGCCGGTAATCTGCAGCTTCTCGCCCTCGAGCGTCAGCACGTCGCCGCTCAAGGCCTCGGGCACCACGGGAGCGCTGGTCAGGTTCGCGCCGTACATCGGGCCCCACTGGTCGACCTTCGCCTTCCACGTCTTCGAAATCTCTGCGACCACGTCGGGCCGCGCCACCAGCTTGGCGTTGGGGAACGCCTCTTTCAGCGCGACCAGCCCGAAGTAGTGGTCGGGGTGACCGTGCGTCACGTACACGGTCGTCAGGGTCTTGCCCGAGTCGAGCACGGCCGCAACCACGCGGTGCGCGTCGGCGAGCGTGAACGCGTTGTCGATGAGAACGGCCTCCTTCTCGCCGGTCACCAGCGTCGAGGTCACGAAGAAGCCCTGAGGCGACGCGGTCAGCGACGTCACCTTCAGCGGAGCAGCGCACAACATCACGGCGAGCAGTGTGTTCATGGTGCCGCGCAAGGTAACGGCACGCGCGCAACGCGACGATGGTGAAGACCGGCGTTTCGATGGTGAAAACCGTCAGCCCGCGTCGGCGAACTCGGCCCACCGCTGCGCCGCGGCCTCGACCACGGCCACGTCGGCCTTCGGCAGCTTGCGCCACGGCTCGAGCGTCACCTTCGTGCCCTTGCGCCACCACTGCCCGACGACCTCTCCATCGAGCACCAGGTTCGGGCCCAACATCGTCGTCGCCGCGAACTTCACCTTGCCTTCGGGAACCACACCCACCGCCGACCGGTCTCGGTACGCCACGGTGTATTCGTCGTACGGAGGCAGCGCGAACGCGCGCGGCGCCCTGCCCTTCGCCTTCGGGCCGACGGCGTCGACGTCGACGCCGGCCAGCGCGATGGCCTCGCGCACATCGCCCATCGGCAGCTGCGACCACCACGCGAAGTCGTCGATCGTCGCCGGAGCCCGCGTCGCGAAGTAGCGCCGCGCCATCTCGGCGAGCGCCCACTCGCGCGTGCGCGCAGCAGACTTCGGCACACGCTCGTCGAACAGCGCGACGGTGACGTGTCTGCCCTGGCGCACGCCGCTGCACACCAGGCGCTGCAGCTCGGCGTGGTAGACGATGTGGGGCATGCGCTGGAAGCCGGGCTCGATGCCGTTGCGCAGCATCAGCGCGTTCACGTCGGCGCGGGTGAGGTGACGGCCGCCCTCGAGCGCCTTCTGCAGCAGCGTCATCGACTTCGACAGCGTCTTCGCGTCGAGGCCCAGCTCGCGAATGCGCCTGCCGTGACGCTGGAGCATGAGGGGCCCCATGAGCTCCATCAGCCAGCGCAGGTCATCGCGCACGACGAAGTGGTGCGTGCCGCGCATCGGGTGCGAACGCAGAATGTCGCCGCGCGCGAGCGCCGCTTCGACCGAGGCCGCCGTGGCGCCGCGCGTGCGCAGACCGACGGCCCACAGCCCGCCCCAGTACTCTTGCGCCTGCACGGCGAGCAGCGAGCGCACGACCTCGACGGGCCCTTCGAGCGGGCGCGTGAGGTGCTGGTTCGACAGCCGCTGCGCGAGCGTCGCCTTCACTTCAGGTTGTGAAACACCCGCTGAACGTCTTCGTCTTGCTCCAGGTCGTCGACGAGCTTCAGCACTTCGGTCGCCTTGTCTTCGGGGAGCTCGGTGAGGTTCTCGGCGACGTACTCGCTCTCGGCCGAGATGGGCGTGATGCCCTTGGCCTCGATGGCGTTCTGCAGCTTGCCGAAGTCGGCGAAGTCGCAGCGAATGACGAGCTGCTTCTCGCCGTTCTCGCCGCTGCCTTCACCGAGCTCTTGCAGGCCGTGGTCGATCAGCTCGAGCTCGAGGGCGTCTTGGTCGAGCCCCTCGGGCGCGAGCCGAAACACGCCCATGTGCTTGAACATGAAGCCGACGCTGCCGGTCGAGCCCATGTTCCCGCCGTTGTTCTTGAAGTGCATGCGAATGTTGGCGACCGTGCGCACGATGTTGTCGGTCGCGGTCTCGACGAGCACCGCGATGCCGTGCGGCGCGTAGCCTTCGTACATCACCACCTCGTACGCCTTCTGGTCTTGCCCGGTCGCGCGCTTGATCGCGCCTTCGATCTTGTCTTTCGGCATGTTGCCCGCGCGCGCGTTCTGCAGCGCGCGCCGCAGCGCCGGGTTGTGGTTCGGGTCGGTGCCACCCGACTTCACCGCGATCGCGATGTCTTTCGCGACACGCGTGAACAGCTTCGCCATGCGGTTCCACCGCGCGAACATGGTGGCTTTTCGTTTTTCGAAGATGCGACCCATGAGCGCGGGTCTAGTACGGAAAGCGGCGTGGTAGCAGCGTGAACGGGAGCCCGTTACTCGTCATGCAGGTGTCGAGATGAAGCTCCTGGCAACAGTCGTGGTCGTGGTGATGAGCAGCTGTCTGCTCGAGCCCGTGCTGGTGCCCGACGTCGGCGCGCAGAAGGTCGGCGAGAAGATCGCCTTCGGTGAAGCCGCCGCCGTGCGGGTCTGGGTGAACGGCGACGCGTGGAAGGCCGACCCCCTCGACCTCCGCCAGGTGCTCACGCCGGTGCACGTCAACATCGAGAACGGCAGCACGCGGCCGCTGCGGCTCGCGTACGCCGACTTCACGCTCGTGGGCGACAGCGGCATGCGCTACGCGGCGATGTCGCCGCTGCGGGCCGACTCGATGTTGCCGCGCTCGTCGGCCGACGGCGCCGCACCCGAGCTTCAGCTCGTCGCCGCCCACCGCGCGTCACCGGTGCGTGTCGCGCCGCGGTTCAGGCACCGTCACTTCTACATCGCGCCGCAGTACGGCTACTACTACCCGGGCTACCCGCTGTGGGGCGCGCCCTTCCCGTACACGTACTTCGGTGGCGGGCCGTACAGCTGGCCGCGCACGCTGCCGAGCGACGACATGCTCGCCGAGGCGCTGCCCGAGGGCGTGCTCGAGCCGGGCGGTCAGGTCGACGGCTTCGTGTACTTTCAGGGCGTGACGCAGCGAGAGGCGCGGGTGCGGTTCGACTACCAGCTCCACGATGCGCGCGCAGACGCGAAGCTCGGTGAGGTAATCATCCCGATGCGTGTGAAGGCTCCGTAAAGTTGCTACGCCCAGGGGGGTGAGCGTGCTGCAGGTACTGGTGGTCGAAGACTCGGAAGACCTGCGCGAGCTGCTCGGCGACATCGTTCAAGAGCTCGGCCATCACGTGCACTCGGCGAAAGACGGCGTCGAAGGGCTCGAGCGGCTGCTCGCGCTGAAGCCCGACGTGGCGTTCGTCGACGTGGGGCTGCCGAAGCTCGACGGCTTCGAGCTGGCGCGACGGGCGCGCAGCTCCGCTGCGGGCAAGGGGCTGTACCTGGTGGCGCTGACCGGCCACGGCGGTGACGAGGCGAAGAAGAAGGCCCAGGGTGCGGGGTTCGACCTGCACCTGACGAAGCCGCTCGACCTCGAGGTGCTCGAGAAGCTGCTCACCGCGCGTGCCACCGGGGCGAAGCCGGCGTAGTAGAGGGGTCGCCATGAGCGACTTTCCGTTCTCGCCGCTGCTGCCCGTTCATCATCACGACACGCCGTACCGCCTGCTCACGAAAGAGGGCGTCTCGACGTTCACGGCCGAAGGCCAGACGTTCTTGAAGGTCGACCCGGCGGCGCTGACGCTGCTGGCGCAAGAAGCGATGCGCGACATCGCGCACCTCTTGCGGCCCGGGCACCTGCAGCAGCTGGCGAAAATCCTGGCTGACCCCGAGGCGACCAACAACGACAAGTTCGTGGCGTACGACCTGCTCAAGAACGCGACGGTGTCGGCGGGCGGCGTGCTGCCGATGTGCCAAGACACGGGCACGGCGCTGATCAAGGGCAAGAAGGGTCAGCTGGTGTTCACGGGCGGCGGCGACGAGCAGGCGCTCGCGCGCGGCGTGTTCAAGACGTACACAGGCACGAACCTGCGGTACTCGCAGCTGGCTCCGCTCACCACGTTCGAAGAGAAGAACACGGGCAACAACCTGCCGGCCGAGATCGAGCTGAACGCGGTCGACGGCGACGAGTACGAGTTTCTCTTCATGGCGAAGGGCGGCGGCTCGGCGAACAAGAGCTACCTGTTTCAAGAGACGAAGGCGCTGCTGAACGAGGCGAGCCTGATGAAGTGGCTCGACGAGAAGCTGCGCTCGCTCGGCACCGCGGCGTGCCCGCCGTATCACCTGGCGCTGGTGGTGGGGGGCACGAGCGCCGAGTTCGCGCTGAAGACGGCGAAGCTCGCGAGCGCGCGGTACCTCGACGACCTGCCGACGAAGGGTGACGCGAAGCTGGGCCACGGCATTCGTGACGTCGAGCTCGAGGCGAAGGTGCACCAGGTGACGCAGAAGCTCGGCATCGGCGCGCAGTTCGGCGGCAAGTACTTCTGCCACGACGTGCGGGTGATTCGGCTGCCGCGGCACGGGGCGTCGTGCCCGGTCGCGATCGCGGTGTCGTGCTCGGCCGACCGGCAGGCGCTGGGCAAAATCACGCGCGACGGCGTCTTCCTCGAGGCGCTCGAGAGAGACCCCGCGCGCTTCCTGCCCGACATCGACCTGAAGCAGCTGTCGGGCGACGTGGTGCAGGTGAACCTCGACCAGCCGATGAGCGACATTCGAGCGCAGCTCGCGCGGTACCCGGTGAAGACGCGGCTGTCGCTGACCGGCTCGCTCGTCGTCGCGCGCGACATCGCGCACGCGAAGCTGAAGGAGCTGCTCGACGCCGGCAAGCCGCTGCCCCAGTACATCAAAGACCACGCCGTCTACTACGCGGGCCCCGCGAAGACGCCGGCCGGCATGCCGTCGGGCTCGTTCGGGCCGACGACGGCGGGCAGAATGGACAGCTACGTCGACCTGCTGCAGGCGAACGGCGGCAGCCACGTGATGCTCGCGAAGGGCAACCGCAGCAAGGCGGTGACCGACGCGTGCAAGAAGCACGGCGGCTTCTACCTGGGCTCGATTGGTGGGCCGGCGGCGCGCCTCGCGCAAGACTGCATCACCAAGGTCGAGGTCATCGACTACCCCGAGCTCGGCATGGAGGCCGTGTGGAAGATTCAGGTCAGAGACTTCCCCGCGTTCATCGTGGTCGATGACAAGGGCAACGACTTCTTCGCCGAGCTGATGCCGCCGGGCGTGAAGGCCTGAGCCCAGGCCTCGGGCGGTGCGCCGGCCGTCACCGCACGAGCTTCGCCAGCACCCACTCGTCGAACGCGACCAGCAGGTCTTCGCGGTTCGAGTACGGCCCCGGCCGGTACCCGCGGCTCGAGATGCCGGCCTGGGCGAGGTCCGACAGCTCCCAGTCTTGCAGGTTCGTCTGGTGCCAGAAGTCGATGGCGTCGCTCGCGTCGAAGCCCGGCCGCGCCACCTCGTCGCGGTGCATCAGCCACTCGCAGACGACCTCGGTTCGGTCGACCGCCGCCGCGTTCATGCGAAACGCCACCCCGTAGTCGGGGTGCAGGTTGAGCAGCAGGTTCGGCAGGAGCGCGTAGTAGTAGACGTGTCGGCGCTGCTCGTCGTTCAGCCCCGGCAGCGGCGAGCGCGGCGGCGACATCGAAGTGCTCAGCGTCGTGACGCCCGGCTTCAGCTCCATGCGCGCGCCCATGTACGTCGGCTGCATCGGCTCGTTGTCGCCCGACAGGTAGTGCGACAGCCGGTTCAGCTGCGGGTGCGCCACCGGGCAGTGCAGGCACTCGTGGTAGTTCGCGACCACCAGCTTCCAGTTCGCCTTCAGCGTGTACGCGCGCCGCTCGACGGTCACGAGCTCGTCGAGCTGCCACGCCGCGAACTTCACGTCGAGCCCCGCGAGGTGCTCGGCGAACGGCGGCGGCGACGCGGAAAGACACACGAACACGAACCCACCCCACTCGGCGACGGCGACCGAAGCGAGCGGGAAGTCTTCGGCCCGAAAGCCCTCGACCTCTTCCATGTGAAACGCCTTCTCGAGCCGCCCGTCGAGCCGGTACGTCCACGCGTGGTACCGGCACTGAATCAGCCCGGCGACGCGCCCGGCCTCGTCGTGACACAGCCGCGTGCCGCGATGCCGGCACACGTTGTGAAACGCGCGCAGCACGCCCGCCTCGTCGCGCACCAGCAGCACCTCGGCGTCGGCGAACCGCCGCGTGACGAACGAGCCGACCGACGGCAGCTCGTCGGCGCGCGCCGCGTACAGCCACATCGAGAAGTGAATCGCCTCGAGCTCGCGGCGAAACTGCGCCGGGTCGCAGAAGTGCTCGCGCGGCGGCGTGAGCGCGCTCACGTGGCTTCGGGGCCGCTCGACGAACATCAGCCCTCGGAGGCCCGAGGCTCGGCTGCGCCGTCGTCGGGCTCGGGCTCGCCCAGGTCGACGCGCGACATCGCCCAACCGAACGCCGACGCCGTGAAGAACATGATGACGCTGTAGATGGCCGCGGGCACCGCCATCTGCGCGTTGTTCAGCATCAGCGGGCTCGACGCGACGGCGATGGCGAGCATGCCGTTGTGAACGCCAATCTCCATGCCGATGGCCACCGACTGTCGCCGGTCGATGCGAAACAGCCGCGGCACGAAGTAGCCGACCGCGAGGCTCAGCAGGTTGAACGCGAGCGCCGCGCCGCCAATCTGCTCGAAGTAGCCCGGCAGCCGCGTTCGTTCTTTCACCACCGCGCCGATGATGCCCAGCACCAGAAAGCCGAACGAAAAGATGCGCACCGGCCGGTCGAGCTTCTTCGCGAACGCCTCGCGCTTCGACCGCACGAACATGCCGATGGCGACCGGCACCAGCACCGTCGCGAACACCTGCACCACCTTCGTGAACCCGATGTCGACCGTGCGGTCTTCGGCCATGAACGCGCTCAGCGACAGCCCGACGATGATGGGCAGCGTGAAGAACGACAGCACGCTGTTCACCGCCGTGAGCGTGATGTTGAGCGCCACGTCGCCGCCGGCGAGGTGGCTGAACAGGTTGGCGCTCGCGCCACCCGGCGACGCCGACAGCAGCATCAACCCCACCGCGAGCGCGCCCTGCAGGTGAAAGCCGTGCACGATGAGCCAGCAGCCGACCGGCAGCAGCACGCACTGGCACACCATCGCCACCACGACCGCGCGCGGCACCTTCGCCACCCGACGAAAGTCGTCGAGGGTGAGGCTCAGGCCGAGGCCCAGCATGATGACCGCGAGCGCGCCCGGCAGCAGCAGCGTGACCAGCACGCTCTTTTCGAGAGGGGTCTCCATGCGGAGGCGAAACGCGGCATTGCATAGACGCACAGCCGCGCACAAGCTGGCCACGTGCCACAGCTCATTCTGCTCGCCGCCCTGGCTTCGACCCCCGTGATGTTGCGCATCGACATGCAAGACGCCCTGCGCCTGCCGAGCGGCGTCGAGACCCCGCCCGGCAAACCGCTCGTCATCTACCTGCGCGCGCCGCCCACGTGGGTGAAGGCGAACGGCCTCACCGACGCCGGCAAGACCGCGGTGCTCGCGCGCCTCTACGGCGGCCCCAACTGGATGAAGGGCAACAGCGACGGCTCGACCTACGTCGTGAAGTCGTTCGCGGCCTCCCTCATTCCCGCCGGGGCCCGCGTGCCCATCGCCGAGGGCGCCTTCTGGTACGAGGTGCTGCCCGACGGCTCGCTCGACAAGCGCGGCGTCGGCTTCACCGCTGCGCCGGCGCCCGCGCAGCCCCAGTCGCTCATCGGCAGCGCCGAGAAGGGCAGCATCTTCAAGCGGGGCCCGAAGCTCGACGAGGGCAAGAAGTTCTTCGCCACCCACAAGGGCACGGTGAAGCTCGCGGTCACGCTCAAGCGTGGCCAGGTCGGCTTCGACAAGAAGGGCGCGAAGGCCGGCCCGCTCGAGCTGAGCCTCGACGACGCGGCGCTGGGCGTGAGCCTCGACGACCGCGCGCGGCAGGCGTGCGCCGAAGCCGCGACCTGCGAGCTGTGGCTCGTCGGCGACTTCCAGAAGGCCACGTTCGCGGTGAAGCAGGTCGCCGGCACCCCGAGCGGCTTCGAGCGGCAAGAGGGCCACACGCAGGTCATCTGGCTGCAAGAGGGCTGAAAAGGCCCGACCAGAAACCGGCGCTGCGCCCGGCCCCGCGCTACCGTGGGCGCGATGGCGCGCATTCTCATCGTCGCCGACGACGACCTCGAGTGGCAGGCGCTCGAGAACGAGCTGGCTCCGAAGCTCGAGCTCGTGCGCGCGAACGGGCGTGAGCAGGCGCTGTCGATGCTCGAGCGGCACTCCGACCTGCTCGCCGTCGTGGGCTACTGGGGCGCGTTGGGCAGCGGGCCCGAGCTCATGCGCCGGGTCGCGGCGAAGCGGCCGGCCATCGCGCGCGTGCTGATTTGCGGCAAGCCCGAGCCCGAAGCGCAGGCGCTGATTTCCTCGGGTGCCGTGAAGGCCGTCGTGTCGAGCCCGGCGCAGGTGCGCGCCGCGTTCGTCGCGAAGCCCGCCGCCGCTGCGCCTGCGCCGGGCCAGCACCCCCTGCGCGCCGAGCCGCGCACGGTGGTGAAGCTGCAGCTCCCCGTGTCGACGTCGGCGTGGGAGGGCTACCAGGCGCTGTGGACGAAGGACGTCAGCCGCGGCGGCGTCTTCTTCTTCTTCGCGCACCGCGTGGTGCCGACCTCGGGCTCGAAGTGCCGCGTGCAGCTCGGCGACGTGACGGCCGAGGGCGCCGTCGCGCACGTCATGACCGCCCGGCTCGCGACGGCGACGAACACCGAGGCCGGCTTCGGCGTCAGCTTCGTCGCGCCGCAGGCCGTCGACTGGTGGGTCTCGCTGCAGCGCGCCCAGCAGCCACAAGCCGCTCCGGCGCCGGGGGCGCGCACCAGCGAGCCGACGGCGAAAGAGGTCGAGGGCGCGAACAACTTCTTCAACCTGGCCGTCTCGCTCTACGAGCAGCGCAACTACGGAGCCGCGCGCCAGAAGCTCGAGCTGGCCGCGCGCATGGCGCCGAACCCGAAGTTCGAAGCGCTGCAGGCCGCGTGCAACGGGGCGCAGCACCTGCGGCTGGGCACGTTGAAAGAGGCGCGCGAGGCGTTCGAGCGGGCGCTGTTGCTCGACCCGGCGTGTGAGCAGGCGAAGGTGGGGCTGAGCGAGGCGGCGAAGCAGAAGAAGTAGTGGGTCTCGACGATACGTTCGATAAATCTCCGCTCGCCCTGAGCTTGTCGAAGGGGGCCTGCAGCAACAACGCGCGCCCTTCGACTGCGCGTCCATTTCGTGGCCGCTCCGCTCAGGGTGAGCGGAGGTTATTTGGGGCGCGGCAGATCTTCGTCGAGCAGCTTCGCGTAGAGGCGTGACGTGCTCGGCAGCAGCAGCGCCCCGGCGTGGCCGCTCTCGAGCCACACGGGCTCCTTCAGGCGCCACCGCTCGACGAGCCGCTCGAGCGGCGCCCGCCGCGCGATGAGGTCGTACCGCGCAGCCAGCACGCTCACGTGTGCCCGCTTCGGCGGCACGGTGGAAGAGCCGTCGAGCGCCGCGTACATCGCGCGCGCCTCTTCGTCGGGCACGCCGGCGTTGCGCAGCTGCGCGCGCACGGGCTCCATGCGCGCGATGCCGAAGACCATGTCTTCCCACGCGACGACGGGAATGAAGAGGGTCGCGAAGTCGAGCCCGCCATCGAAGCTCATCGCGCGCGTCAGCGCGGCCGCGCCCATCGAGCCGGCGAAGGCGCCCAACTTCGGCGGGTGCAGGTCGACGAGCCACGCGAGCACGCTGCGCAGCTCCTGCAGGCCCTGCGCGAGCGCGGTGAAGTGGTCGGTGGCGTCGGTCGCCATCAGCACGTCACCCGACCCGTGGCCGGGCGGCGTGCGCTCGAGGTGATACGGGGGCACGATGAAGACGACGTCGGCGCCGCGGTCGACGGCTTCGCTGATCAACCCACGAATGGCGGGAAACGCCGACGCGTCGACCGCGAGCCCCGGCACCCAGAGCACGATGGGGCGCTCGCCCAGCTCGCCCGCGCGGTACACGTAGACGGCCGCGCGGTTCGAGCCCTCGAAGCGCACCTTCAGCTTCGAGTCGTACGACCAGCGCTCCTGCACGAGCCCCTCACGATGCAGCCGGTGCTGCTCGAGCGGCTCCGTCGTGAACACGAGAGGCTCGGGCCGCGTGACCTGCTCGAGCGAAGCGGCGTCTGACCACGGCAGCGGCCGCTTCGCCGGAGTGGGAGGCAGCGTCAGCACCAGCCGCACCTTGTCGTCGATGGCCGCCCCGTCGACCGCGCGGTGCAGGTGGGCGCACCCGGCGAGCAGCACCAACACCGACACGCCGAAGCGACACATGTTTCAGGCGGTATAGCCGCGAACGCGACGCGTGCGGCATGGCCTCGTCGGGTGACCATGAACAAGCTCGCGCTCGCAACCCCGCTGATGGCCGCGCTCGCGGTGCTGTCGTACGACCCGGCGCCGCAGACCTCGGCGGGGGCAGGCCCCGGCCCGGCCGAGCGCGCGTGGTTTCACGTCGAGCGCAGCGGCTACCACCACCTCATCGTTCACGCGAAGGGCAAGAAGCGGTGCCACGAGACGCGGCTCGACGTCGACTACCGCTCGGTGGGCGCGCGCGCGTTCAACGACGCGCCGCTCGCCGAAGGGCGGCTCGAGGGCGTGCGGCTGTTGCCCGACGGCGAGACGCTCGCCGCGACGGTCTGGGTGCCGGCGGGTGACTCGGTGTTCGCGGTTGCCCCGGCCAGAGGTGGAGGCGAAGCCGGGTGCCATGGCCTCGAGCTCGAGTCGGTCGAGCTTCTCAGAATCTGAGAATGGGCCGCATCGGCCCGGGACGGTGGCTGAGGTAGAGTGGCGACTGTCCCTTGAAGCTCACGAAGACCGGCTCGCACGGCCCCCTCCCCGTCGCGAAGCCTGACCCGAAAGGGGTCGCGCCCGAGCGCGAGCGCACCAGCGGCTGGGCTCCGGGGGCGCGCAACGACGGGCGCAACACCGGCTCGCGCATGATGCCGGTCGACGTACCGGGGCTGTCGACGGCGGCGAGCGACGCGGTGAAGCAGCTCGCTCCGATGGGGGTGAGCAGCGTCGACCCGCTGCAGCTGCTCGACGGCGTCAAAGACGGCAGGGCGACGGTGACGATTCCGCTGCAGCCGGGGCGGTACCAGGTGCGAGGGCACAGCTTCGAGGTGAAGCCGGGCACGGTGGTGAAGGCGCAGGTCGACGTGAAAGACGGGCGGGTGGTGGCGGCGTTCGACGCCCACGGCCGGCCGACGGGGCGCGGTACGAAGGTCGAGGTCGAGCCGCCGCTCGACCTGCCGCTGTGGGTGACGGGCAA
Organism: Myxococcaceae bacterium; assembly: GCA_016793725.1. Taxonomy (GTDB): domain Bacteria; phylum Myxococcota; class Myxococcia; order Myxococcales; family Myxococcaceae; genus Xiheicaenimonas; species Xiheicaenimonas phototrophica. The sequence goes on from JAEUJP010000504.1 coordinate 30,677, forward strand.
CGGCGCCTACGTTCAAGACAAGGGCGAGGCGCAGGCGGCGTTCAAGGCCGACCTCGGCGGCTTCTTCGACCTGAAGCTGAAGAAGCTCGAGAGCACGAAGCTGTCAGACGTGGTGCGCGCGTTCGAGGGCTCGGGCGGCGATTCCGCGCCCGGCTTCCCCCGCGGCATGATTCGCACCGACCAGGCGCGCTTCTCGGCGCAGGTGTCGATGCGCGACAACGTCATCAGCGCCGGCGCCATGAAGGTCGACCTCGCGCCGGGCACACAGGTGAAGCTCGAGGGCACTTCGAAGCGCGCCGTGCTCGACGGCCAGGTGAACCTCGACCGCGCGACCTTGAAGCAGGGCGGCACCGACGTGCTGCTCGGCGCCGGCAGCGCCCGCCTTCGCGCCGAGTACGCGACTCAAGCCGACGGCACGATGACGCTCACGACCGACGTCTCGCAGGTGAACGCGCGCATCGAGCGGGCTTCGGTCGAGCACGCCCGCAGAGGCGGCGGCGAGCCCGACCTGCTCTCGATCGGCAACGCGACCCTGACCAACGGCCGCTTCACGATGGCTGCGACGCTCGAGCCCGTTCGGGGCAGCGCGCTGCCGCAGCTGCAGCGCTCGTCGGTGCGGCTGTCGGGTCAGACCGAAGGCTCGCTGATGGGGGCGAAGCTGACGGTGAGAGACTCGCAAGACGAGGCCGAGCTGAGGGTCGGGCCGGGCCGCTTCAAGGGCTCGCTCGACGTGACGCCCGAGGGCACGACGCTCGAGGGCTCCATCACGGGCACGACGCTCGACGTGAGAGACCTGCAGACGAAGAACGCGAACGCGCGGCTGGCCTTGAGCCACGCGCGGTTCGAGGGTGACGTGCGCGTCAAGGCGAACACGGCGGCCGGCGACTTCGACTTGAACGTCGACGCGAAGAAGGTCGACGTGCGCATCGACGGCTATCGGGGCCAGTCGGCGAACAACACCGTCGACTTCAGGCGCATCGACCTGAGCGGCGCCGGCAACGTCAACATCAACTCGAAGACCGGCACCGAAATCACCGGCGACATGCGCGTGCGCGGCGAGGTCAACGACCTGAAGGTCGGCAGCGCCGTCGACGTGGCCGAGGGGGCGGTCATCGATGGCCGCGCGACCCACTTTCATGCGGGCGGAGCGCGCGGCTTCGAGCTGAAGGGCGAGGCGCAGGTCGACGCGGGGCTCGACGGCTTCGCGGTCGACGCGGGCCAGGTGAACCTCACGGGCACCGGGCGCCTGCGCGGCGACGCGCAGTTCGACATCAAGAACGGCGACCTCGCGCTGGTGGTGAAGAACGGCCGCGCCGACGTGACCCTGAACGACGGGCGCGTGGGCAACGCCGACACGGCGGTCGGGCTCGACGTGGCGGCAGGCAGCAGCGCGACGCTGCATCTCGACGAGGCGCACTTCGGCAAGACGGCGGCCGGCATCGAGACGCGCGTGAAGCTCGGCAGGGGCAGCGTCATCGAGGCGACGCTCGACGAGGGTCACGTGACGGCGGGCGGGCGTCGCATCGAGCTCGACAAGGGCTCGACGGCGCGGTTCGAGCTCGAGTCGCTCGAGGCGAAGACGGGCAATGTGGTGCCGGGCATGAAGGGCGCGCTCACGGTGCAGGCGGGGGTGCAGACCGACGACCTCGCCGGCCTGAAGCTCGGCGGCATTCAGGTGAACGCGAACCCGGTGCGCGGCAAGGTGAACCTGACGGTGCCCGACGTGCGGCTGTCGACCGACGGCAGGGTGACCTACCAGAACGCGCACGTGGCGCTGAACGCGCGCGTCGGCGACGTGAAGCCGGGCACGAAGGCGGCGCCGCTGACGGGCGCGCGGCCCGACGGCGTCTTGAGCAGAGAGCAGGTCGAGGCGATGTCGGCGGCGCAGATCGCCGGCGCGAGCGGCGTGCGCGGCGCGGGCTTCGACCCGATGGAGGCGGCGAAGCGCGTGCAGAACGGCAAGCTCAAGCTCACGATTCCCGTCGAGGGGCGGCTCGGCGGCGGCTACCTGTCGAGCGCCGACTTCGCGAAGGGCACCACGATGGAGCTCACCCTCACCGTCAAAGACGGCAAGGTGGTGCCGGCCGAGACGCGGGCGACGTTCAGCAAGCCCGGTGATGCGGCGCTGTGGGTGACCGCGAAGGGCGCGTACCTCGACCAGAACAACACGCTGCGGCTCGACCTCGGAGGCATGAAAGACTTTTCGGTCTCGGGGCTCGAGAACATGCCGACCGACGTCGAGGGGTTCATGGGCCGGCTGCAGGCGATGAACAAGGGCAACGGCGGCAGCGGCGGCATGAGCGCGCTGAAGCTCGAGCGGGCGGCGATTCAGGTCGACGGCGCGACGTTCAAGCCCGGCAAGCTCGCGGTGCCGGGCGGCCACATCGACGTCGGCGCGAACACGAAGCTGTCGCTGAAGGGCACGATGCAGAACGCGGTGCTGAGCGGCCACGTCGAGCTGAACGGCGTCGACATCGCGCAAGACGGCGTCGCGCTGAAGGGCAACCAGGGCACCGCCGACCTGAACATCACGTGGAAGAACGGCGTCGCGACGACGACGCTCGACGCGCTCAACCTCGACACCGAATACGCGGTGCAGAAGCGTGAGAACGGCGACTACCTGAAGCTCGCGAAGGGCCGCGTGCAGAACGGCCGGCTGTCGTTCGCGGTGCCGGTGAACGTGAGCGCCGGCACGGCGGGCATGCCGACGTCGGCGAAGCTCGACCTCGAGAGGTTTTCGGGCACCGTCGAGGGCGCGCGGCTGACGACGGTGCGCGACGGCAAGCCGCTGCAGCTCGAGCTGGGGCGCGCGCAGGTCGACGGCTCGGTGCACATCGACGGCAATCGCATCGAGGTGAAGGGCGACGTGCGCAACGCCGACCTGAAGGCTTCGGGGCTGTCGACGACGACGCCTGCGGGTCGCGTGCAGGTCGACTCGGCGCGCCTGAAGGGCGATGGGCGCGTCGACTTCTCGACCGAGCGGGGCTTGAACGTGACCGCCGACGTGAAGGCGATGGACGTGAAGGCTCGCGGAGACGGCAACAACCGCGCGCGCATCACGGGGGCAGGTCAGGTCGAGTGGAGCTCGACGAAGGGCATGTCGCTGCAGGGCGACCTGCACGTCGAGGCCGACGTCTCGGGCGAGCTCGACGTGAAGGCGCGCGAGCGGGCTCGCGCCGCGCGGAGGCCGGTTCAGAGAATCACCGTCGAGCGCGCTGCGGTGCCTTGAGCTGAGCGCTGCGTGGCGTTGGGCGCGTGGCCTCCGGCCTGAGGCGTCGTAGCTCAGCCGGCGCTCGCGACCCGGCACGCGCCGGCCAACGGGGAAGCGGCGGTTGTTTCGCTCGCTCGGTCGACGCCAGGCCGAGGGCGGCGGGGGTTTAGGCCATGTTTAACAATGACCGACCTGATGTTTAACATGGCTCAAACCCCCGCGGCCCCCGCCCCGGGTTTCGGCAGACAGCGCGGAGCACGGCCACCGGTCGAGATGAGCTCCCCGCCTCAGCCCAACATCGTCTCGGCGCCGAGCTTCGGCGAGCCCTGCCCCGCTGTTTCCGCCGCTCGAATCAGCTCGACCAACCGCCGGTTCACCGGCGTCGGCACGCCGTGCTTCTCGCCGAGCCGAATCAGCTCACCGTTCAGCCAGTCGACCTCCGTCGTGCGGCGCCGATGCAGGTCTTCCCACATGCTCGAGCGCGCCTCGGGGTCGACCTTCACCATCGCCGCCGCCACCCGCATGAACAGCCAGTTCGGCAGGCCCAGCACCAGCGGCGCCAGCGACGGCACCAGCTTCCCGATGCGCACCGGCCGAATGCCCGCGGCGGAAAGGCACGCGAGGCCCTCGCGCAGCACCGCCCGCATCACCCGTCGCAAGCCCGGGTCGCCCAGCTGCTGCCGCAGCGGTATGCCCGACAGCGCGTTGACCGCGTTGTTCGAGTTCACGAGCAGCTTCGACCACAGCACTCTCGTCAGGTCTTCGTGCACCACCACCCCAAAGCCCGCGCCCCGCAGCGCCTCGACCAGCGCGTCGCCGTTCGGCTTCTCGACCTCGAGCGGCCCGCTCGTGCCGTTGTGCAGGTGCGTCTCGCTGCGCCACAGCACGTTGAACGGCACCATGCCCGCGAGCACCGGGTTCGACGGCAGCGCCGCGCGCAGCACCCCGGGGTTCGCCACGCCGTTCTGAAAGCTCACCACCGCCGCGCCCGGCTTGAGCACCCGCGCGAGCGTCGCGCCCGCCTCGGCCGTCGCCGCCGACTTCACCGTCACGAGCACCGCGTCACACTCCGCGAGCGCGCCCGCATCGGCGACGTAGCGAAGGCGCTCCTTGGGCACCTGCCACCTCGCGCCCGAGTAGTCGGTCAGCTCGAGGCCCTGCTCCGACAGCGCGCCGCCGCGCCGGCCGACGAGCACGACGTCGTGGCCCGCGTGAATCAGCCGGCCGCCGAGGAAGGTGCCGATCGCGCCCGCGCCGAACACGCCGAGCTTCACGGCTTCGTCACCAGCAGCAGGTACTCGCCCGCCCGCTCGACGCCGCCGCTCACGTACGTGTCGAGCGCGAGGTAGTACGTGCCCGCCGCGAGCGCCGCCGTGATGCTCTTGTCGTTGCGCTGCAGGCAGCCGGCCGCCGTCTTCGTCGCGTCGAGCAGGTGCACGTCGATGTCGGCCCCGCCGAGAGAGATGACGTCGAAGCGCAGCGTCGCAGCCGCCGGCAGCGTCAGCGCGTAGTACACCTCGGGCCCCGACTCGTCGGCGGCCGAGCTGCAGCCGCCGTATGCCGCGAGCCGCTTTTCGCCGGCCACTCGGGTGTCGCGAAGGTCGCCGAAGGGCAGGGCCGGCACCTCGAACGGCGCCGCCGCGCTGCCCTGCCCGGCGAGCCGCACGCCCGTCGCGTCGGAGGCCACCCCGTCGCGCACCGCCTTCACCGTACGGTCGAGCGCCTCGAGCGTCACGAGGTTGCGCACGTTGTGCCCGAACGCGAGGCCGGCGGGAGTGAACACGCACGGCCGCCGCGCCCCGGGGAAGTAGACGTCGAGGTGCACGCCGTCGGCGCCGAGCCCGTGCGATGCGAGCGGCGAGAGCGCGCGGTGCAGGTCGACGAACGGCAGCCCGCGCGCCTGCGCGACGCCACGAATCACCGCGTTGTAGCGCGGCACCCAGGCGTCGACCGCCGCGCTGTCGTCGCGCGCGGGAATCGCCGAGAGCACCGGCACCACGCCCGCCATGGTCAGCCGGTCGGCGATGCCGAACAGGTTTCGCCCGAACGTGTCGAGGTTCATGCCGCCGACGTCGTTCGTGCCGAACATCACGGTCGCGTACCGCGGGTCGTGGGCGTTCACCTCGTTCTCGAGCGGCGAAGGTGTACCGGCGATGGCCGAGCCGGCGCTCCAGCCGACGGTCGCGGCGAGGCTCGTGCGCCCGTAGCTCATCGAGCCCCTGAAGTGGTTCACGGTCGCCTGAAGCGCCGTGCGGCCGTCGAGGTCGACGTTCGCTCCCTCGAAGCACTCGAGGTAGCTCGGGTTCACGGTGTTCGAGTCGCCGACCTTCGACAGCCGCGTCGCCGTGCGCGGCGCCCGCGCGGCGATGGTGCGCAGGTTCGTCACCACGTCGGGCGTCAGCGGCGAGTGCAGCGCGCCCGCGGGGTAGAGCAGTGTGCCGAGCGGCCCCGCATCGGGCACGCCGGCATCGACGGTGACTTCGCCCGCGTCGACGGTCACGCCCGCGTCGAAGATGACTCCGGCATCGGGCACCTCACCTGCGTCTGCCGGCACGCTCGCGTCGAGCGACTCGCCCGCGTCTTCGACCGACGCATCGGGCCCTTCCGGCAGCGGCGTGCCACACGCACAGATGATCAGCCCCAGCAGCGCCCGCTTCACTCCGCCGCCTATACCTCTTCCCACAGTTCGCCACATCGGAGCTGAAACATCGGAGTGACGCGCCAAAAGTCGCATTGCGCGCGGCGGAGCCGAGCAGGAAGCTGCGCCGCATCGTGGGGCCGACCCTCAAAGCGCGCGGCCAGGCGCTCGTGCTGTTCTCGCTCGTGCTGCTCGTGCTCGTGCTCGCCACCATGGCGACGATGAGCCTCGCCCACCTCACGCACCAGAAGATGGAGCTGCAGGTCGCCAGCGACGCCGCCGCCTACTCGCAGGCCGTCGCCACCTCGCGCGCCTTCAACTCGGTCGCCCTGCTCAACCGCGCGCAGGTCGCCACCATGGTCGCCATGGCCGGCGCCAACAGCGCGGTCAGCTTCGCCGGCACCTACCGCGCCGCGCTCAACGCGACGTACCAGGGCTACGTCGACGAGTGGAACGCCGAATACTGCGGCTGCGGCCGCCCGTTTCAGCCGAGCGTCCCCCGCATGCTCTGCGGCAACCAGGCGCAGGAGTCGTTCTCGGACTGCAAGTACGCCCAGCACGGCATGGACGCCATCGACCGGCAGTTCTGCTACGGCAACGGCAACGGCAACGGCGCGGGCGGCAACGGCAACGGCGGCGGCAGCTGCCAGGCCAACGCGAACACGTGCCTGGTGAGCTACCAGCTGTTCGGGTGGGGCGCGTTTCCCCCGAGCCCCGCGCCCCAGTTCAACTCGAACTCGCGCAGAGACTGCATCATTCGCGAGAGCGACCGCATCAAGGGTGTGTGGCAGGGCCTCGACGACGCCGCCGGTCTGCAGAGCCGCATGATTCAGACCGAGGCCGGCGCCTACGCAGGGCTGCAGGCGACGGCGCTCGCCGAAGCGCGCGCGACGCTCGCTCCGTTCGCGCAGAACGCCATCAGCGTCGTCGGCCGGGCGCAGCCCAACGGCGCGGCGCTCAACGTGTCGCGGCGCGAGTTCGACAACGGCCACGGCGGCGGGTACCTGATGAACTCGGTCGAAGCCGCGATGGGCAGCCGCGCGCACCCGTTCATCACGCTGCGCAGCGACGGCCAGCGCGCGCTGCAAGAGGCGGTAGACCGAGCGTTCGCTCCGTGTGGCGCCGCCGGCGAGGTCACGATTCAGACGCTCGTGGGCAACAGCTACTTCGCGCAAGACAAGCAGCACGGGGCGGCGCCGGCGAGCGGCTACGGCGCGTGGTCTGACGAGCACTCGGTCGTCGTCGTCGACTACCTCGGGCCCGACGCGAACGCCGGCGACGGCGCCCCCGGCACGCCTGCGGGGCGCGTGCGCTTCGAGGGCTGGGTGCGCTCGACCGACGAGCAGCACACCGGTGACTCTCACGACTGGTGCCCCGACGACTTTCAGCCCGAGGCGACGCCGCCCGACGTACGCCACACGCTGCTGCCGCACTCGGTGCCGGCCTCGGGCCCCGACCCGTGCGCGGGCTCGTCGTGCATCTGGCCTTCGTTCGAAGACACGAACGCGGGCAACATCGCCGACCCGGGCGACGTGTTCGGCCAGCCGAAGCTGCTCGCGACCGCGACGAAAGACCTGAGCGGGCAGAGCGACCCGTGGAACCTGTTCTTCCGGTTTCGCTTCAGCAGCTCGGGGCCCGGCGAGCGCGTCGACTTCAGGGCCGAGCACGCTGTTCAGGGTGTCGTGCCTCGCCTCGAGACGCTCGCGGCGGGCATCTCGTACTACCACCGCCGGGGCCACTGGCAGGAGCCTCCGAACCTCTTCAACCCCTACTGGCGGGCGTCGCTGGTGAGGGCGAACATCGACGACACGGGCATCGCCGACGTCGGGCAGGCCATCTCGCCGCAGAACCGCGCGGCCCTCAACGCGCTGGTCAACGCGGGCTATCGAGGCATTCCGTGACGAGAGCGAGCGCGAGAGGCCAGGCGATCACCGAGGTGGCGCTCGGGCTCCTGCTCGTGGTGCCGATTCTGCTCGGCAGCATCTACCTGGCCGAGGTGGCGATGTTTCGCCTCGAGGCGACCGAGGCGGCGACCGAGCCGTTGTGGGACGCGACGGCCTACCCGCACAACTCGTACACCGGGGTGTTCAACCGCACGCCGGGCGCTGCGGCGACGGCGACGATGCGCGCGCAGGGCCGCCAGAGAGCGCGAGCGATTCTCTTCACGACGGCGGCGGCGGCGACCGTGGGGTGCACGGCGGGCACGGGCATGGGCATCACCATCTCGCCGACGAGCGGTGTGTACACCGACAACAACGGCATCTCGTGCACGTCGTCGCTCGACGTCGCGCCGAAGTGGCTGCCGCGCAGCTTCGCCGACCAGGGGCCGGGCGCGTTCTTCAAAGAGCCGATGCAGAGCTTCCAGCGCAACTTTCGCTTCGCGCAGAACGAGGTGAACCGGCCGTTCAGAATGGCGATCGGCGACTGGGGCCTCACGGTGCCGAACGGCGAAGACGAAGAGTGCCGCCTCACGATGAGCGACTGCGCGAACGCCGGCTTCTTCTCGGCAGCGCAGACCACGTACAACTCGAACCGCACCGGCGGGGGCACGCAAGACCAGTCGTTCTTGCACCTCGTCGAGCAGGTCGTAATCTCGGTGCCCGCCGACCTGCCGACCGTCACCGAGTTTCAGATGAGCTTCCGCGGCGAAGACCACGGCTTCATCGAGCAGGTGCCCGTGTCGGAAGGTGACCGCCCATGGCGTACGTCGCCGTCGCTCGATGCGTGGGCCGCGTCGCACGCCGCCCGCGCGAACGGCTATCTCGGCCTCGCGCGCTGAAGACCCGCGCTATCGTGGCGGCGCGCCACGATGCACAGCCCAGCCACCGTCGAGCGCCGCGTGCGGCTGCTGCAGGCCCTCTTCTTCTTCCAGGGCTGGTTCATCGTGCAGGGCCGCGTCGCGTCGTACGCGTGGCTCGTCGAGTCGCAGGTCAGCGGCGTGCTGCCGTACCTCTACGTCGGGCAGGCCGTCGTGGCGTGCGCGACGACGCTGGCGTTGTTCGGCGCGGTCGACCGGGCCGGCCGCGCGACGGTGGTGCTGCGGTCGTTCGCGGTGTTCGCGCTCGGGTCGACTCTGGCGGCCGTCTCACCGCCGGGCACGCAGACGGTCGCCGCGCCGCTGCTGCTGTTGTTCATCGAGTGCGGCGTGGGCATCATCGGCGGCCAGTTCTGGCTGCTCGCGGGCGAGCTCTTGAGCCCCGAGCACGCGCGGCGCAACTTCCCCTCGGTGTCGCTGGCGGGCAGCGTCGGCGCGCTCGTCGGCGGAGCGACCGGCCACCTCGCGGGCCTGCTCGGGCAGCGCGGGCTCGTCGCCCTCTTGGGCGTGCCGGCGGCGGCGTGCATCTCGCTGGCGCTCGTGGCGCGGCAGCGATACCCGCATCGGCTGGGGCCGAGGCCCTCGGGGGCTCCGCTGGCGTTTGCGCTCGAAGTGAAGACGGCGCTTTCGCTGTTCAAGGGCTCGCGGCTGCTCACGCAGGTGGCGGCGCTGACGGCGCTGGTGACGGCGAGCGGCATTCTCATCGACTTCGTGTTCACGCGGTCGGTGGCCGAGACGCACACGGGCTCGGCGGCGACGTTCTTGGGCAACGTGGCGATCATCGTGAACGTCGCGCACCTCGGCGTCGTGGTGCTCTTGGGGTCGAAGCTGCTGACGACGTTCGGGCTGATTCGAACGTTCTTCAGCTACCCGCTGGGTGGGCTGCTGGCGGTGCTGCTCGGGCTGCCGTTCGGTGCGCCCTTCCCCGCCGTCGCGCTGCGCGTCTTCGACCGGCTCGAGAACTTCGTGGTGCTGAACCCGGGGCTGAGCATCGCGCTGTCGGCGTTTTCACGAGAGCGGCGCGGCCGGGCGAGCCTGTGGTCGAGTGGGCTCATCAAGCCGCTCGCCATCGCGCTGACGGGTGCGAGCCTGCTGGCGCTGCGCGAGCGGCCGCAGCTCGTGTGGTGGGTGCTGACGGCGGGCTTCGTTCTGGCGGTGCCGCTCCTGGCGCGGCTGGCGACGGTGTACCGAGAGAGCCTGGTCGAGAACCTCCGCAGCGACGATCGGCTGCTGGTGGCGACGAGCATCGAGGCGCTCGCCGAGCCGGGCAACCGGGTGGTGGTGCCCATGCTGCTCGAGGTGCTGCAGCAGCGGGCCGACCCGGTGCTGGCCGAAAACGTGCTGCGGGCGGCGGGCAGCATCGTCGACGAGCGCTTCGTGGCGGAGCTGCTCGAGGCGCTGAAGAGCAAGAACGCGTCGATGCGCATCGCGGCGGCGGGGTCGTTGAGGGCGTACGCGAGGCCTCAGGTGCTCGAGGCGCTGGGCAGCGCGCTGAAGCTCGAGGGCTCGGCGCGGGTGAAGGCGAGCTTGATTGCGGCGCTGGGGCCCGACCAGAAGGTGCTGCACCCGCTGTTGCGGGCGAGCCTGAACGACGCCGATGCGCGCGTGCGCGCGAACGCGGTCGAGGCGATCGGGCTGTCGGGCGACCCGGAGCTGATCGGCGAGCTGAGGCCGCTGCTCGACGCGGTGTCGCCGCGTGAGATCGCGAACGTCATCGTGGCGCTGGCGCGGGTGCCGGCGCACCGGGCGGCGGCGGTGGCGGCGCTGGAGCGGCTCTTTCAGTCGGAAGACCGCGG
>JAEUJP010000513.1 GCA_016793725.1 Myxococcaceae bacterium
ATGAGCCTGCCGCGTGCGTAGGGCCCGAGCTGCCTGGGCACGGGTGGGCCCCAGGGGCCACGGGCGACGTGCTCGAGCGCCTCCCTCAGCGCAGGCTCGTCGGGAGCTTCGTCGGCGCTCGCGGGCACGGTCGCTGTGATAGCAGAGCGCCCCGGTGTCTGGCGGCGAGGCGCACGCGAAGGCTCTGCACGGTGACGGCGCGTTCGATGCGTGCGCGGCCGAGGCGCTGCGGCTGTACGGCGCCGAGGTCGAGGGCTACGTGCGGGCGACGGTGCCGGCGCGCGTCGACCCCGACGAGGTGTGGGCGGCGACGTGTGCGGCGATGGTCGAGGGGCTGCCACGGTTTCAGTGGCGCTCGACGCTGCGCACGTGGCTGTACCAGGTCGCGCGCTTCACGCTGCGTCAGCTCGGCGACCAGGCGCGGCGCGTCGAGGGCGTGCCGCTGTCTCAGGTGACGCGGCCGTCGAAGCTCGAGGCGCGCGTGTCGGTGAAGCCGTCGTTCTTGTCAGAGACGGTGCAGGCGAAGCTGGGCGAGCTGCGCGAGGGGCTCGACGAAGAAGACCGCACGCTGCTCTACCTGCGCATCGAGCGTGATCTGCCGTGGCGCGACATCGCCGAGCTGCTCGTCGAACAGGGCGAAGACGTCGACGCGCGCGCAGCGGCGCTGCGAAAGCGGTTCGAGCGGGTGAAGCAGCGCCTGCGCGAGGTGCTCGAGCCCGCGCGCTCGGGCGGCCTCTGAGGTTGACGCCGGCGAGCTGACCTGCGCGCTGAAGCATGCCGCGCCGCCGCGGTGATGATGAGGTCGGCGTGCTCCAAGCGCCCGCTGCGACAGTTCGGGCCGCTTGCCGTCCTTGCGGCATGAGAGTCTCCGACGACCCTCGGTCTCGACGTTCGACGCCGTCTTCGAGTCTCTCTGAGTCGAAACCGGCGCTTACGCCGGCAGGGTCGGGCCCACGAGGCTTCACGCCGACCTCGTCGTTCGACGGCACAACCCGGCCGATCGAGCCTGCGCCCACCTCGCTGCTCACCGAGAACGCGGCTGATGGCTCCGTCAACTGCCTCGACCGGGCCGCCGATTGGGTGGCGATGGCGACCCCCGCCTTGAGGGCGCGCTCGGAGCTGGTGTTCCTCGCCGACGCCCGCCCAGGCGAGGCCGGCAAGGCAGGCCACGTCGTCGTCCGGCAGGGCGAGCGGGTGCTCGACCCCGTCTCGGGCAAGAGCTTCAGCGACCTCGACGCATACCTGAAAGAGAACCCTCACTACCGCTCGGCCGGCGTGGTGCACGCCTCGGCAGCCGCCCGCATCTTCGCAGCGCCGCCGGGCACGCCCGCCCGCGCTCGGGCCATCGCCGACGCGAAGCTCGCGCCCGGGCTCGGCGGGCTGCTGGTCGCCGACAGCGCCCCGGCTGCCGCGCCTGCTTACGGTGTCGCCGAGGCTGATCGCGACGCGAGCCGCCTGCGCGAGGCCATCGAGGGCGGCCTCACCGGCTGGGGCACAGACGAAGACGTGGTGTGGGCCACCCTCGCCGGCAGAACCCCCGCCGACCTCGCGCTCATCTTCGAGAGCTACGCGCTGCACTACGGCAAGAGTCTTCGCCTCGATCTCGAAGCCGAGGTGAAGGGCGCAGAGCTCGAGCGGGTCACCGCCCTGCTCGACGGTGACGGCGCCGCCGCTGCGGCCGCGGTCATCGCGGGCGAGCTCGCCGACGTGTTCGTCGACGAGGCGCTCATTCTCGACACCCTCGAGCGCGCGAGCCCGGCCGAGCGGCGCGACATCGCCTCCGCCTGGGCTGCGCGCGCCGGGCTGCCTGCAGGGCAGTCTGCCGAAGAGGCCCTGCTCGGCGAGCTCTCGAGCGCGTTCGACGACGCGGAGCTCTCTCGGGCTCGGGCGCTCTTGGCCGCTGGCAGCGACCCCGGCGCCGCCGCGACGCACGAGGCCGCGGCGCGGGCGGGCAAGCTCGGCGCGGCCATGAACGGCGCCGGCACCGACGAGGCTGCGATTCGTGAAGTGCTCGAGGGCCGCACCCCCGCCGAGCTCGCCGCGCTCTCGACCGCGTTCGAGGCCGAGTTCGGTGTTCCGCTGCGCATGCGGCTCGCCGAAGAGCTCGGCGGCGGTGAGCGCGACGAGCTCTTGTCGTTGCTCGATTCCAGCGGCGACGCGGTGACCACGGCCGCCCGCCTGTACGAGGCGGTGAGCGGCGCAGGCACCGACGAGGCGCGGGTGCGCGAGCTGCTCGTGGACCGGTCACCGGCAGAGCTCGAGGCCATCGCGGCGGCCTACGAGCGCGGCTACGGCGAGCCGCTGAGCGAGCGCCTGGGCTCGGAGCTCGGTGGTGCCGAGCGTGACGTCGTGCTGCGGCTGCTCGACCCCGGCGGTGGTGAGGTGGCGGCGGTCGCGGCGGCCGAGCGCCTCGCCGCGGCGGTCGAGGGCGTCGGCACCGATGAGGCGGCGATTCGAGCGGAGCTCGAGGGGCGCACGAAGGCCGAGCTCGACCTCATCGCCGCCGCGTACCAGCAAAAGTACGGCGAGCCGCTGCGTGACCGCCTGGTCTCAGAGCTCGGGGGCCGAGACGAGCTCGAGCTCGTCGAGCAGGCCTTCGACCTCGGCGCCGTAGACCGCACCTCGCCCGGCGGGCTCGCCGAAGAGGTGCGGCGGCTGCGAGAGCGGCTCGACCTCGAGCGGGGCCTCGGGCTGTCGCTCACGGGCTTCGTGCAGCGCAGAACCAAGGGGAGCACCGACGCGGAGCGGCTCGAGTACCAGCTGGGCGCCGCCGAGCGGGCGGTCGACACGGAGCTCGCGGCGCGGAGGCTCGGCTTCGCGAGCGCAGACCTGACCTCGCTGCAGTCGGCGAAAGACTCGGCAGCCGAGGGCACGGCCCAGGGCGCGGCCATCGCGGCCGGCGCGCTCGCGACGGTGGCGACGGGCGGGCTGGGCGCTCCGCTGTGGGTGGTGGCGACGACCGGCGCGCTGGGTGGCGGCGCGGTGGGGGCCGGCACCTACGCCCTGCTCGAGGGGCGCGCGGCCGACGGCTCAGACGTCGCGAAGCAGGGGCTGATCGGCGCGGTGACGGGCGGCACGGCGGCGCTGCCGCTCTCGGGCGCGAACCTGCTCAAGTCGTTGGGGCTCGGAGCGCGCAGCGGGGCGCTGGCGGGTGCCGCCGACGGCGTGGTGCGGGCGGCGCTCGAGGAAGATGGTACGAGCGTCGGTGAGCTGGTGCTGGGTGGCCTGAGCGGTGCGGCGGCCGGCGTGGCGCTCGGCGGCGTGATGGGCGGCGCGTTTCGGGGCCTGTCGGCGGTCAACCGCGCCGTGCGTGGGGCCGAGCCCGAGCTGGCTGCGGGGCTGAGCCTCGCCGAGACGCGGGCAGTGTACCCGTGGGGTGGCCGGCTGCCTCCCGATACGCGGGCGCTGTTCGAGGTGCCGGGGTTCGCAGACTTCGCACGACGCTCGCCGGGGGCGGCGAAGCTGCTGTCCGATGCGGGAATGATGTTCACGGCGGTGCCGGCCGGGGTGCGTGAGGCGGCCGAGACGTTGACCGACGGGGCGGCGCTCGAGGCGGCGTGGAGCCGGCTTGCGGCGGGGTACGAGTCGATGCTGACGCGCATCACGCCCCACCCGACGAACAAGAACTACCTGGTGGTCGAGCGCGGGCCGGGCTCGAACGCGTGGGTGCCCGAGGTCGCGCTGCACCCTCGGGGCAGGCTCGACCACAACGGCGCGTTCGCGTTGCAGGCGGTGGAAGACGGCAAGTGGGTGACGCTCGAGGCGCCGGGGCCGACGCGGTTCGACCCGGCGCAGCTCATCGTCGGCGGTGAGCCGCTGACGTCGCTCGATGGGGTGATGGTGTTCTCGGGGCACGGCGCGCCGGTGGGGTTTTCGGGCATCTCGACGTCTCGGGCGGCGAAGCTGGTGGCCGACCAGATTCGCGCGGCGGCGGCGGCGGGGCGAGAGATCGACACGGTGGTGCTCGACGCGTGCCACCAGCGCGACACGCGGTGGCTGAGGGGTGGGTCGAACTCGCAGGCGTTTCGAGACTTCCTCAACGCCGAGCTGGCGAAGACCGGCGATGGGCCGGTGACGGTGCTGGCCGCCGAGCGCGGCGGCCCGACGTGGGGCACGATGCAGCGCAGCTGGCTGCCTACGGGCTTCGCGAACGGGCGCCTGACGTATACGTACGACACCGCGCGGTACGTCGACGCGGGCATCGACACGAGGCTCTACGTGGGTCCCGGGCTGGTCGCGGCGACGGCGGTGGTGCCGGCGGGCACGTTCGCCGTGCTTCGGTATCTCTACTCAGAAGAGTAGAGCGTGGGTGGCGTCGCTCGGTTCCCGCCGGCGGTGGGGAGCGCTGAAGCTCGAACGTTGCGAAGACCAGCCAGGTGCTACCGTCGAGGCCCTCGAATGAAGCGACTGCTCAAGGTACTCGCGCTGGTCGCCATCTTTCTCGTCCTCTACTCAATTGCCGACATCGTCCGTGGAGTGACGAACCTCACAGGCTGGTCGCCGCCGTTCGTGATCTACGTGGTCGTGCCGTTGGTGGTCTTTCCGGTCCTGTTCCTGTTCTTCCTCCGGCAGAACATGCGCGAGCTCGCAAAGTTCGAGGTTCGTCCGCTGGCGGGCGATGTCTCGGCGGCGTTCCGTGCCCGCGTCACAGAGCTTGAGGGGCTCGGCTTTAGCTCTCTCGGACCTCCAGTCACGAGCACCGTCGGCCGCCTCGCACTTCGCGCCCAACCGATGTTGGCCTCCGACCAGCTGAGTTACGCCGCCGTCTATGAGCTCGGAACGTCATCCGAGGTGATTTTCGACTTTGATTCAAAGCTCGAAGACGGCCGCTTCGTAATGACAAATTCGAGTCGTCTCGCTGCACGTGGACCGGTGAGGGCCGACGTCATTGTCCAGGCGTTCCCGAATGCGTCGCCGGCCGAACTGCTGAAACGACACCAGGACGGGGTGGCTTTCCTCGGCTCACGACCCGTCTCCTTGAATGGTCGGTCGGATGACTATTGGGCGCTTTGCCGCGAGTGCTCCCAACGCCGATTCGAGAAGCTGACGCTTGTTGAGGCGTTCCAGATGCTGGGCAGGCAGCAGCAGCACTTGACGCCGATTTCGAGCCGTCCGCGCAGCTGAAGTGAGCCAGATCCGATTTCGTGGACGGGTGGTTGGTGGTCTACAGCGACTCAATCGGTTGGTTCTCAGTTCGGCTACTTCAGCTTCTGCCGCTCTTCGATCAGGCGGGGAATCACGTCGGGGTCGGCGAGCGTGCTGAGGTCACCGAGCCCGGTGAATTCACTCGCCGCGATCTTCCGCAACAGCCGCCGCATGATCTTGCCGCTGCGCGTCTTCGGCAGCCCGGCCACCACGTGAATCACGTCGGGCGTCGCGAACGGCCCGATCACCTGCCGCACCTTCTCGCGCAGCGCGCCCTTGAGCGCATCGGCCGGCAGCGACGCGTGCGACGCGTTGATGAGCACGTACGCGTAGATGCCCTGGCCCTTGATGTCGTGCGGGTAGCCCACGACCGCGGCTTCGGCGACCGCGTCGTGCGCCACCAGCGCGCTCTCGACCTCGGCCGTGCCGAGCCGGTGCCCCGACACGTTGATGACGTCGTCGATGCGACCCGTGATCCAGTAGTAGCCGTCTTCGTCGCGCTTGCAGCCGTCGCCCGTGAAGTACCTGCCCGGGTACTGCGTGAAGTACGTCTCGCGGTACCGCTGGTGATCGCCCCACACCGTGCGCGCGATGCCCGGCCACGGCGCCGTCAGGCACAGCGCGCCCTCGACCCCGTTGCCCGTCAGCTCGGCGCCCGTCGCCGGGTCGACCACCATCGGCTTCACCCCGAAGTACGGCAGCGTCGCCGAGCCCGGCTTCGCCGGCGTCACCCCCGGCAGCGGCGAGATGAGAATGCCGCCCGTCTCGGTCTGCCACCACGTGTCGACCACCGCGCACCGGCCCTCGCCGACCACGTCGTGGTACCAGCGCCAGATCTCGGGGTTGATGGGCTCACCCACCGAGCCCAGCACGCGAAGCGACGTGCGCTCGAACTTCTTCACCGGCGCATCGCCCGCCTGCGCGATGGCCCTGAGCGCCGTCGGCGCCGTGTAGAAGATGGTGATGCCGAGCTCGTCGACCATGCGCCAGTAGCGCCCGGCGTCGGGGTACGTCGGTATCGACTCGAACATCACCGTCGTCGCCCCGTTCGCGAGCGGGCCGTAGACGATGTACGAGTGCCCGGTCACCCAGCCGACGTCGGCCGCGCAGCAGTACACGTCGTTCTCGTGCACGTCGAAGACGTTCTTGAACGTGCTCGCCACGTACACGAGGTAGCCGCCCGTCGTGTGCATCACGCCCTTCGGCTTACCCGTGCTGCCCGACGTGTACAGAATGAACAGCGGGTCTTCGGCGTTCACCTCGGCCGGCGGGCATACCGGGCGCTGCTTCGCGCACGCCTCGGCGAGCCACACGTCGCGGCCGTCTTGCATCGGCACGTGCGCGTTCGTGCGCTTCGCCACCAGCACCGTCTCGACCTGGTCGAGGCCGTCGAGCGCTTTGTCGACGGTGACCTTCAGCGGCACCTTCTTGCCGCCGCGCAGGCCCTCGTCAGCCGTGATGATGACCTTGCACTTCGCGTCGATGACGCGGTCGCGCAGCGAGTCGGCGCTGAACCCGCCGAACACCACCGAGTGCACCGCGCCGATGCGCGCACACGCGAGCATGGCGTAGGCCGCCTCGGGGATCATCGGCAGGTAGATCGCGACGCGGTCGCCCTTCTTCACGCCGCGATCGACGAGCACGTTCGCGAGCCGGCAGACGTGCTGCGAGAGCTCGCGGTAGCTGATGCGGCGGTATTCGCCCGGCTCGTCGAGCGCCCAGATGATCGCCGTGCGGTCGGGCGTCGCCTCGGCGTGGCGGTCGACGCAGCTCACGGTCACGTTCAGCGTGCCGCCCTGGAACCACGAGAAGTCGGCGTTGACGAAGTCGGCGTCGAAGACGCGGCGCCACGGGCGAATCCACTCCAGCGCCTTCGCCTGCTCGGCCCAGAACGTGGCCGGGTCGGCGATCGACTGCTCGTACATGCGCCGGTACTGCTCGAGGCCCTTGATGTGCGCTCGCTCGGCGAGCCGGGGCTTCACGGGAAAGACGTCG
>JAEUJP010000518.1 GCA_016793725.1 Myxococcaceae bacterium
ACCCACCACGAGGTAAAGACGGCATCGAGGGTGTTCAGAACCAGCAGGAGCTGCAGGGCGCGGTGATAGTGCGACACTCGATGACCTCTAAATACATTGTCGGATGACCCGGCCCCGAGGTGCTCGCCAGAGATCTCGGGCACCTGCACGTGGCCGAGATCGTAAAGTGAGGTCGCCCGTTCGGGAGGGGACCCTCACATGCACAAGCCACTGCTGATCTGCCTGATCATCTCGGGAAGCACTGCGCTCGCACAGGACGCGAGCTTCGAAGCCTCCGACAAGTACCTGCGCGAAGAGAGCAACGCGCGCGCGTGCGACGGCTTCACCGCGTTCTTGAAGGCCAACCCCGACTCGCCGCTCAAGCGCGAGGCGACGGCGAAGCGCGCGAAGGCGTGCATGCGCGTCGGCCGCTCGGGCAACTGGTACCAGGAGCTCCAGACGATGGCGACGACGGGCGAGAAGGACTTCGCCCGCGCCTACGCGTGCACCGTGAACGCCGAGCAGGGCTACGGCGACTTCGCGACGTGCCTGCCGCTGCTCAAGCAGGCGATCGGCGATGGCCGCGTCGGCGACGAGGCGCGGGTGCTCTTCGTTCGCGGCGCGTTTCGCGACCTCGACAACTACACCTACGACAAGAAGCGCACGATGGAGCGCGTCGGCGAAATTCTCGAGGTCAGCTCGAAGAGCGGCGAGAAGGCGCGCGCCCGCCTCTACCGGGCCCGCTTCAACCTGCGCGAGCCGAAGACGTTCGCCGAAGGCGAAAGAGAGTCGCGCGAGCTCGGCGAGGGCGGCAGCGACGTCGCCGACGACGCCCTCTACGAGCTCGGCCAGGCGTACGAAAACCAGCAGAAGTTCGTGCCCGCGCTCGAGCTGTACGACGCGGTGGTGAAGAGGTTCTCGCCGCAGACGAGCAACGTGCGCGAGTCGGCGCAGAGCCGCGCGGCCGACATTCGCCGGCCGAGCGCGAGCATCTCGGTCTCGTACATCGAGATTCCCGGCACGAAGCCGCAGGTGGGCTTCAGCTACCGCAACGTGGCGAACGCGAGCTGGAAGGTGCGCCGCGTCGACCCGCTGCAGCTGCCCGACCCGAACGAGGCCATCAGCTACGAAGAGACGGCGTTCGCGAAGGCGGCGAAAGAGACCGTGAGCACGTGGTCGGCGAAGCTGACGGTGCCGTCGAAGCACGCGCATGGCAGCTCGACGTTCGACCTCGATCTGAAGGCGCCCGGCGCGTACCTGCTCGAGGTCGACGCCGATGGGCAGCGCGACCAAGAGATCGTGCTCATCACGCCGCACGCGACGGTGATGAAGCTCGAGCGCGACCAGGCGCTGACGTTCACCGCCGACGCGCTGACGGGCGCGGGCGTGCCCAACGCCGACGTCGTGCTCTATGCGAACACGAACGAGGGCTCGGGCTACGAGAAGCTCACCGCGAAGGCCGACGCGACCGGCGTGGCGCGCTTCGACCTGAAGGGCAAGAAGACCTACCAGGCGGTGGCGTGGGTCTCGGGGGCGGGCTCGTACAGCTACACGCGCGGCTACGTGGGCGGCTGGTACCAGCCGTCCCGCGAGCACCTGGGCTACGTCGTCACCGACCGCCCGCTGTTCAAGCCGGGCGAATCGGTGGGCTTCAAGGTGTTCTTGCGGTCGCGCGAAGACGGCCCGTCGGTGCCGCTCGCGAACGTGAAGGTGCAGCTGTACGTGAGAGACCCTTCGGGCCGCGAGCTCGCGAAGCCCGACCTCGTGACGAACGCGTTCGGCACGGCGCACTTCACGCTGCCGCTGAAGGCCGACGCGCAGCTCGGCCAGTACTACGCGACGCTGAGCGTCTCGGGCTACTCGGTGAACCAGGCGCAAGCGAACTTCCGCGTCGAAGAGTACAAGCCTCCCGAGTACACGGTCGGCGTCGCGCCGGTCGGCAAGCCCGAGCTGGGCAAGAAGCTGAAGTTCAAGGTCAGCGCGTCGTTCTTCTTCGGTGGGCCGGTGGCGAACGCTTCGGGCCGCGCGATCGTACAGGTGCGTTATTGGCAGCACCAGTTCGGGCCGTGGGGCGACGAGCCGGTCGACGATGACCCGTACGGCTACGGCTCACCGTACGCCAACCGGTATCGCCGGGGCGGGTACTATGGCGGCTACTACGGTGGCGGCGCGAGCCACACGCTGCAGTTCAAGACGGGCGCCGACGGCACGGCAGAGGTCGAGGTGCCCGAGCTGAAGCCCGAGCAGTACGCCGGCTGGCCGGGCATCGAGTACGCGGTACAGGTCTTCGTGACCGATGCGTCACGGCGCGAGGTCACGGGCTCGGGCTCAATCAAGACGTCGCGCGAGCCGTACTTCGTCGACCTGCGCGGCGACCGCTTTCTCTACAAGCCGGGCGAGCGCGTCGAGGTGACGCTGCGGGCCGAAGACGCGAACGGCAAGGCCGAAGACCCCGAGCTGTTCGTGCGGCTGGTGCGCGTGGTTCAGACGGGCGCGGCGAGCGCGATCGCGAAGGGCAAGGTGAAGCTGTCGGGTGGCCGGGGGTCGCTGAAGCTCGACGCCGACGCGCTGGGGCCGGTGCGCATCGAGGCGCGGGCGACCGACGCCGACGACGCGCCGGTGCTCGCGCAGGCCGACGTGTGGCTGACGAACGACGCGAAGCCGATGATGCCCGAGGGCTACGGCTTTCAGCTGTTCACCGACCGCGCGCCGCTGAAGGTGGGGCAGATGGTGCGGGCGCTGGTGGTGGCTCCGACTGCGGGCGGGCACGTGCTCGTGACGATCGAGAACGAGCGGCTGCAGTGGGCGAAGGCGCTCGAGCTGAACGGCCGCGCGAAGTTCATCGAGGTGCCGCTGACGGGCGACATGGCGCCGAACAGCTGGCTGCACGTCTACCGGTTCGAGCAGGCGGTGCCGATGCAGAACCAGCTCGAGATTCGCGTGAAGGGCAGCGAGGTCGAGCTGCCGGTGAAGGTGGCGTTCGCGAAGGCGAACACCGAGCCGGGCACGACGGTGCCGCTGACGGTCGAGGCGCCGGGGGCGCCGAAGGGCGCCGACAGCGAGATCGCGGTGACCGTGGTCGACGAGGCGCTGTACGCGATCGAAGGGCCGCGCACCGACTTTCTCTCGTTCTTCGGCCGCAAGCGCCGCGAGCAGCGGGTGCAGACGTCGTCGTCGATGCAGCACAAGAGCTACCGCCGGCCCGAGCCGCCGCGGGCGAAGACGGCACAGCCGCAGCAGCCCGAGGCGAAGCCGTCGAAGAAAGAAGACGCGCCCAGCCGCGACGAAGCGGGCGAATCGGCGGGGCGGGCGGCTCCGGCGCCTCCGGCGACGTCTGCGCCCGCCGAGCCGTCAGCCGAGAAGGCGATGGTGGCCGACGATCTGGCGTCGAGCGTCGGCGCCAAAGACAAGGCCCCGGCGAAGCGCAAGGCGGGCGGCGCGGGCCCGCGCGGCGGAGCCGACCTGGACACGGGCCTCGCCGAGGCGCCCGTGAAGGTGCGCACCGACTTCGGCAGCTCGTCGGGCTGGTTCGCGTCGATCGCGGCGAAGGCCGGCGCGGCCGCGAGCCAAGACGTGCAGCTCAAAGACTCGCTCACGTCGTGGCGGGCAACGGCCTACGTGGTGACGAACGGGCCGCACCTCGGGGTGGGCCAGGGCAACATTCGCACCGAGAAGCCCCTGATGGTGCGGCTGCAGGCGCCGCGCTTCTTCACCGAGCGCGACGAGGTGACGCTGTCGGCGATCGTGGTGAGCCGGCTCGACAAGCCGGCCGAGGTCGACGTGGCGATCTCGGCACCGGGGCTGAAGGCGCTCGGGCCGGCGCAGAAGGTGCTGAAGGTGCCGGCGGGCGAAGACGTGCGCTTCGACGTGCGCTTTCAGGTCGTCGACATCGGCGAGCGCACGGTGAAGGCGGTCGCGAAGAGCGGCGCGCTGGCCGACGCGATGGAGTGGAAGCTGCCGTCGATGGTGCACGGCTCGGCGCAGCGCAAGGCGTTCGCGGGCCGGCTGGGCGACAAGTTCACGCTCGAGCTCGAGCTGCCCGAGAAGCGCAAGCCGCAGGCCACGCGCTTCGAGCTGACGCTGTCGCCGTCGCTCTTGTCGGTGATGTTCGACGGGCTGCCATACCTGGCGCAGTACCCGTACGGCTGCGTCGAGCAGACGCTGTCGCGCTTCGTGCCGGCGGCGATCGCGCGGCGCGCGGTGAAAGACCTGAACCTGCCTGCGACGCGCGTGCCGCCGCAGCTCGACGACATGGTCGACGCGGGGCTGAAGCGGCTCTACGGCTTCCAGCACTCCGATGGCGGCTGGGGCTGGTGGCAGAGCGACGCGACGAACAAGTGGATGAGCGCGTACGTCGTCTACGGCCTGGGCCTGGGGCGTGAGGCGGGCCTGACGATCGATGGGTCGGTGCTCGAGCGCGGGCGCGCGTACCTGAACGGCGTGCTGGGCGCGGCGCGCAACGAGCCCGAGACGCAGGCGTTCATGACGTACGCGCTGGCGTCGACGGGCGGCGCCCCGAAGTCGGCGCTCGACTTCGCGTTCGGCGCGCGTACGAAGCTGTCGCCGCGCGGTCGGGCGCTGGTGGCGCTGGCGCTGCTGGCGGCGAAAGACCCGCGGGCGCGCATCGCGGTCGAGAACCTCGACGACGTGGTGAAGGCGGCGGCGTCGCGGCCCGACGCGGCGGTCGGTGAGGTGAACGACGCGTGGAGCACCTCGGCGGCGATCGAGGCCACCGCCTACACGCTGATGGCGATGGCGCGGTACGACCTGAAGAGCCCGAACCTGAAACCGCTGACCGACTTTCTGGTGCTGCGGCGCAACGGCGGCAAGTGGCGCACGACGCGCGACACGGCGTTCGCGATCTACGCGCTGTCTGACCTGGCGCGGCGCGAAGAGGCGAGCGGCAAGAGCGGTGGGTTCGTGGTGCTGGTGAACGGCAGAGAGGTGAAGCGGCTGACGTTCACGAAGGGCGGCATCGACCTGACGGCGCCGGTGGTGCTCGACGACTCGGCGTTCAAGGCGGGCAAGAACGTGGTCGAGGTGCGGCAAGACGGCGCCGCGGCGACGGGCTACTTCGCGGCGATGTTCGACGTGTTCAACCAGAACGACTTCATCAAGGGCGTGGGCGGCGACGTCGTGGTGACGCGCAAGTACACGCTGCTGGGCAAGCCGTCAGATCAGCCGGGGGCGGCGCCGACCGAATACGGCATGCCGCTCGAGTCGGGCACACGCGTGCGCGTCGATCTCGAGGTGAAGGCGAACAAGGCGGTCGAGTTCGTGATGATCGAAGACCTGAAGCCGGCGGGGCTCGAAGCGGTGATGCTGAAGAGCGGCCCCGAGGTGTGCAACTACCAGTGCGCGCACGCCGAGCTGCGCACCGACCGGGTCGCGATGTTCCTGCAACAGATACCGGTCGGGGTGACGAAGCTGTCGTACGAGCTGCGCGCCGAGGTGCCGGGCAAGTTCGCGGCCCTGCCCGCTCGGGCCGAGGCGATGTACGCGCCCGAAATTCAGGCGACGAGCGACGAGATGCGGTTCGAGGTGCGCGACGCGGCCGAGGGCAACGTGGCGGGGCGGTAGCTCCCGCGCTCAGTTGATTCGATGCGGCGCGGCGCGCCGCATGACGGTCGGTCGCTGGCCGGGCGATGCCCGTGCATACCGATCAACCGGGCCGGTTGAGGGCTACTCGCCCTCTTGATCCGTCACGTCGCTGTAGTCGTTGTACGGCGAGCCAGCGGCGATCTTGCGGCCCGAGCGGCTGGTGCGCTCGGCGGTCGAGATCGTCCACACGTCGACCTGCTCGTCGTTGTCGGCGTTCAACGCGCACGCGATGGTGATGTTGCAGTCGGGGCACTTGCCGGTCACGCCGAGCGGGCCGTTCACGTTCACCCGAATGCCGTCGACCAGCTGCTCGACGCCCGACGTGCGACCGACCGCCTGGCCTTCGTTCGAGAACAACAGCACCGAGCGCGTACCGTCGTGGCTGTAGCCGATCTCTTCGGGGTTCTCGGAGTACCTGTCTTTTTCGGCCAGGTACGACTTCTCGGCGACGTAGGCGCCCTTGAGCGCCGTCTTGCACTCGGCCTGCTTCGAGCGCGCCTGAAACCTGATGAAGTTCGGTATCGCGATGGCCGCGAGAATGCCGATGCAGCTGCACAGCACGAACGCCACCGCCAGCACGATCACGATGATGATCGGCACCGGCATGCCCTTCTTCTTGGGCTCCCCCGCTTCTGGTGTCATGCGCGCCGGCTTAGCTCAGCGGGGTTCTTGCGTCCGCATCGTTTGCGCAAAAGACTCGAACAGCGCGCGGCGCGGGTCGTCTTCGCGGAAGTAGAGACGAAACCAGTCTTGCTGAATCGGCTGCTTCGGCAGCACCCGCTGCAGCCGCTTCGCCTTCAGGTCGGGCGCGACGAGGTACTGAGGCAGCACGGCCAGGCCCTCACCCCAGAGCACCAGCTCGCGCACCGACGCGATCGTGCCCATCGCAATCGTCTGCTGAAAGCGGAAAGAGGCGCCGCCCGGCGAGTCGCGCAGGTAGCTGAACAGCGGCATGCCGAGGTTCACGTCGAAGAGTGTGTGCCGCGCGCAGTCGGCCGCCGTGCGCACCGGCCTGTCGCGCAAGAGCTTCGGGCTCGCCACCAGCACGTAGTGCTCGGGGTGCAGCGCCTCGGTGGCGATGATCGGGTCGCCGACGCGCATCGAGCCGACCGCGCAGTGCACGTCGAGCGCGCGCACGCGCAGCAACAGGTCGTTGCCCGAGCCGAAGTAGACATGAAACGTCACGCCGGGGTGCTGCTTGCGCAAGAGCGGCAACATCGGCACGACCCACGACATGCCGAGCTCGTGGCGCGTGCCGATCACCACCTCTTGTGGCACGGGCCCGAGCTCGCCGCGCCCGGCCTGCAGGCACCGCTCGGCCGCCGACACCGCCTCGCGCGCGTACGGCACGAACGCGAGCCCCGCCTCGGTGAGCACCACCTTGCGGCTCGTGCGCGTGAACAGCGGGCGGCCGACGATGTCTTCGAGCTGCTTGATGCGCTGGCCGAGCGCCGCCGGCGTCAGCGCCACCACGCGCGACGCCGCGCGAAAGTTGAGCAGGCGGGCGGCCTCGATGAAGCAGCGCAACGAGTCGAGCGGAGGGAGCATGGCTTCGTATGCCACGCCTTTACGGTGGCATTCAAAACATATCGATTCTCTTCGTCATGCCGTGGCGGCACTGTGTCGGGCATGAGACACGCGCTGCTGACCGCACTCTTCGCCGGTTGTGGGGTGGCTCCGGCCGAGGGGTTCGACGCCGAGCTCTCGCCGGTCGTGCGTGCTCCCGAGCCGGTGCAGCCGATGCAACCGGTGGAGCCCCTGCCCGTCGAGCCCGCGCCGACGGGGCTGCCGTGCGACGTGCACGCGGCGCTGCAGGCTGCGTGTGCCGGCTGCCACGTGGGCGCCACCCGAATTCCCCCGTTCTCGACGCGCGACGACCTGGTCTCGCTGGGCGCAAAGGTCGGGCAGCGCCTGTCGAGCACCACGGCGCCGATGCCACCCCCCGGCGCGTTTCGGCCGCTGACCTCAGGCGAGCGCGCGCTGATCGACGCCTGGGTCTCGAGCGGCATGCCCGCGGGCAGGTGTGGAGCGCTGCGATGAACGAAGGCCGCCTGCATCGAAGGCTGGCGGTGCGGGCCGGTCAGCCACGTCTGCGAAAGAAGCAGCGCCGCGGCCGGCGGCAGCACCGCGGGCGGCGGCGCGATGAGCGTCGACGCGGGGCCCCTGCCCGGCCGCCTCGCGGCGTGGGACTTCGACGAAGACCGCGGCGCGACGGTGCGCGACCGGTGCGGGCGCGGCCACCACGGCACCCTCACCACGCCGCGGCAGTGCATCGAGGTGCAGCTCGGCAACAGCTCGTACAACGACCGCGTCAACGGCGACCTCGACCAGATCAGGTTCTACGGGCGTCGGCTGTCGGACTCGGACGTCGTCGAAGACATGCGCCGCTGAGCTTCAGCGCGAGCTGTGCCAGCCCGCGCCACCGTCGACCCAGGCGTCGACGAACGCCTTCAAGTCGGTGCCGCCGTCGCGCGACCTGCGGGGCGCCGTGTAGCCGCCGTCGGCGAGCCTGAGGCCATAGTCGCCCCACAGCACGTGCGACTCGCCCGGCACCACGAAGTACTTCGTGTTCGTGCGCGCGTCGTACCGGCCCTCGAGCGCGTTGAGGCTGTTCGTAAACGCGGGGAACGGGGGGTTCACGAAGTGCTCGGCGCCAGCAGGCGCGTGAAAGAACCAGGTGATGATGCGGTCGAGGTCGTACGAGAGCAGGCCCATGCGCCGGTTCGGGTACGCCGCGGCCAGATGATCCATCACGGCCGGGAAGCCGCCGTCGCAGGTCGTGCAACCTGGGGGGAGCTCCATCGCCCACGTGCTGCGCCAGTCGTCGAAGTGGTACGTGTCGATGAGCGGTGACGAGTCGGCCATCAGGTGCACCTCGGCCTGCGGAAACGCGCGCGCCACGCGGTCGTAGTTGAGCGACGCGCCGTAGCCGCCGCCGCTCGAGCCCGTCAGCCAGATGCGCCGCACGTTCGGGTACAGCGTCACCAGGCGCGCGAGGTAGACGTCCATGTTGGCCGCGCCCCAGAAGTTCATGGTGTACGTCGACTCGGCGTCGAACGCGCCGTACTTGTACGTGTACTGCCGCTGCACGCGCCCCGAGTGCAGGTCACCGGTGCAGTACGGCACGTAGACGAAAGACGCGCGTCGAAACGGGTTGTCGGCCGCGAGGCGATCGAGCGCCTTCACCGCACCGATGGTGCGCAGGTCGTTCGGCAGCGCTCCGCCGCCGTCGGCCGGGTACGGGTTCGGGTGTGTCACGAAGACCGCCGTCGGCTGCGTGCCTCCCTGGTCGTTCAACAGGCAGACGTTCTGCCCGTAGTAGCAGAGCGGCCCGTACTCGAGCAGCGACGGCACGCAGGTGCCGCGGTTCCAACACGCTCCGCCGCCCTGCACGAAGATGAACAGCTCGTCGGTCGCGCCGGCGTTCAGCGCGAAGCCCGCTCGCGCTCCTGAGCCACAGCGCGAGCCGTCGATGGGCAGCCACTCCCAGCTGCCGGCGTCGGCAGGGCCGCCCGCACTCGCGCCGCCCGCACTCGCGCCGCCCGCACTCGCGCCGCCCGCGGAGCCGCCTCCACTGCCGCCACCGGTCGCAGCCACACCGCCCGCGCCGCCATCGCCGGGCGGCGGGTTCATGCCGGGCGGCGGCGTGCACGCCGTCACCACCACCAACAACGACATCGAGATCGTTCTCATGGGCAACACCCCGCCTATCTCAGCAGCAACGTCACCGCAGAACCGATCGCCGCCCCCAGCAACACCAGCGCGACAGCCCACGACAGGCTGGGCGCCCCACTCTTCGGCGCCGCTGGCTTCGCGGCCGGCCGAATGCTCGACGGCGCACGATCGAGGTCGTGCCGATCGACGCGCATGAGGCGCTCGCGAAAGAACGCATCCATTCGATCGAGGAGCTTGCCGTACTCGACCGCGTCGACCGGCAGCTTCGCGCCGCGAAAGCGCTGCGCGTACTGCTCGGCGAGCACCTCCCAGCCGCGCAGCACTGCGCTCATCTCGATCTGATCGCACTGGCCGATCACGATCGCCGCGCCGCCCGCCACCGGCACGAGGCGCAGGTGCTGCACCGACTTCGCGCCGCCGCCGGTCGAGAGCTCTTCGGGCACCACCATCTCGACGCGGTAGACGATCGGCCCCTCGACCGGCACGGCGCCGACGACGCCCCCGAACGCCTCTGCGATGGTGATCGCGCGCTGCGCGAACTGGGTTCGAATGTCGCTCGGGTTCGTCATCGCGGGTTCTCAGAAGGCCCTCAGGCAGACCCGGGGCATGCCTCCCGGTGTCGGCGCCCAGCATAGGCGCGGCCGCGGCCCCAGGCTCGTCGCCGTGCTTCGTCGACGTTCGTCAACCCGGGGGGCCAGCGGCCGACCTGCAGAGCGAGCGATACCGGCAGCGGGCCCACATGGGCCAGAGGCTACTTCAAGAAGGCTTCGACCTTGTCGGCCTTCTCTTCACCCTCGTTCGGCGCGATGACGACGCTCTTGCCCGCGGCGATCACGACCACGACCCGGTTGCCGAGCGCGAGCGCGGCCTTGAGCTCGGGCTTCGCGCGCAAGAGCGCGAAGTAGCCTTCCGACAGGTACTTCACCTTGAGCGACTTCGGCGTGCCGGTGAGGGCCTCCGAGTCGATCCACCCTCCGGAGCGGAAGATGAAGGTGCGGCCACCCGCGATGCGCACCGGGTCGCTCGAAGCGGGGCCACGTTCGGAGTCTTTCAGCGCCCGCGTCGCCTTCGACACCGCGATGCCTTCGCTGCCGCTCGAGTTGCCGAGCGCCCCCATGTCGCCGCTGCCGCGGCCCGCCCCGCCCTTCGGGCCTGCGAACGCGCTGGCGAAGTCGTCGGCGTCCATCGCGGGCTCTGCTGCGGGCGCAGGCCTCGGCGACGCCGCGCTCGTCTCGGGCTGCATGTCGCGCTTCTCTTCGGCCTTCATCTTCTTCGCCGGGGCGAAGCGCTCGGCCTCTTCGCGCGGCGCCTGCGCCCACGGCACGACCGGCTGCGGCGGCGGAGGCGGCGGCCGGTTCTGGCCGGGGCGGCGCTCGTCCACGTTGCGCGCCACCGGCACCGGCGTGTCTTCGACCACCAGGTACGACGTGTACGGCGTCACGATGCCGAAGCGCTTGCCGAGCATCGTGACCTCGTCTTTCAGCTCGGCCCGCTCGCCGCGCAGCCGAATCTCTTCGAGCAGGTAGCCGACCTTACGAATCGCCCACAGGCGGGGAATGAAGTCGGCCGCCTTGTTCTGCCCCGACATCGCCGCGCCGTACTCGAACGACTTCTTGCCGCCGTTGATGGTGCCCGTCAGCACCGCCTTCGCCTCGCCGGGCGTGCGGTAGCGGCCCATGACGACGAGCTGCTGGCCCTTGAACAGGTCGGGCAACTTCTTCGGGTAGACGTCGTAGGCGCCGAACGCGGCGAGATCGAGCGCCACGTTCGAGAGCACCGGGTTCGCGACCTTGTCCATGAACGCGCTGATCTTGATCTCGAACTCCTTGCCGTCGCGCACGAAGTCGCTGGTGCCCTGGCCATCGTCGGCGATGCGGTCGAGCAGGCGCGCGTTGAGATCGTCGCCCACGCCGAACGTGAACACGCGGCTGCCCTTGTTGAGCTTCTTGTGGTTGCCGGCGATCGCGTCTTCTTCGGTGGTGCCGACCGTCGGGTGGCCGTCGGTGATGAAGATGACCATGTGCGGGCGGTCGCCCTTGTTCTCGCCGTCTTTGAGGCCGCGCTGCAGCGCCTCGTCGATCGCGGTGCCGCCGATCGCCTCGAACGTGTCGACGAACGCGAGCGCCTTCTTCACGTTTTCACCGCTCGCGCCCTGCGCCTTCTCGAACAGCGCCTCGACGTCGGTCGAGAAGCGCACGACGTTGAACTCGTCTTTCGGGTTCAGCCGCTGCACGCAGTACTTGAGCGAGTCTTTCGCGAGCTTCATGCGGTCACCCATCATCGACCCCGAGGTGTCGATGACGAACGTGACGCGCTTCGCGATGATCTCGTCTTTCGGTATCTCGTTGCGCGGCGCGACCAGCGCGAGGAAGTAGCCGGGCTCTTCGTTCGACGCGCGGTAGCTCAGCACGCTGAGCCCGATCGCCTTGTCAGACGTCGTGTAATAGAGGTCGAGGTCTTTCGAGATGTCGAAGCCGCTGCCGGCCTCCATGCCCGCGACCGCTTCGTTTTCGCTCTTCTTCGAGACGCCGAGCGTGTGCGTCGGCGAGTAGATCGATCGAATCGGGACCTTCGACGTGAGCTTCGCCGCGAAGCTGAAGTCTTGCTTCACCTTCAGCACAGGCGCACCGCGCGCGCCGGCGCCGAGCGGGTAGTAGTAGTGGTAGATGCCGCCCTGGTAGTCGAGCACTTGGCTGAAGGTCAGCTCGATCTTCTGCTCGCCGTTCGCCGGCACGGGAAACACGCGGGCGCGAAACACGTCGCTGTCGACGTACTCGAGCAGCCCGGGATCTTGCATGCGCCGAACGATGCCCTCGTAGATCTCGGTCGCCTTCTTCTTCTCGAGAATTTCGCCCTTCGTCTTCTTGCCGTTGATCCACAGGTAGAAGTCTTGAAGCGCCGCGCCCTTCGGCAGCGGGAACACGTAGTGCGCCTCGAGCTGGCGCGGGCTCGAGTTCACGAAGATCTGCTCGACCTTCGTCACCGCCGTGCCGTCTTGAATCTCGGCCGACACGTGCTGGTACTTCACGCCGAGCGGGCCCATCGACGTGTCGGTGGGCATCAACATGCCCTGGGCGAAGGCGGCGGGCGCGGCGACCAGCGCAGACACGACCAGCAGGCGAAGCGAGCTCATGAGCCCCCTGAACGGGTGAAAGGTCAGCAAGATCTACCACCCGCGCACTCCCACCCCCACACACTTCCCGTGTATATGGGCGGCCGTGGCGACCGCGGAAAAAGGCAAGAACCCTCAGGGGTCAAAGGCGGCAGAGCCTGAACGGAAGTTCCCCCTCTGGCCGCTCATCGGGGCCGTCGGCGCGTTTCTCACCCAGCGCCTGATCACCGACTGGTGCTCGCGGTTCGGGCACTGCCGGCCCGAGTTCAACATGTGGCTGTACTGGCTGGCGATCGGGCTGATCTTGATCGCGAGCATCTACCACCTCGCCCCGCGCAAGAACGGCAGGGTGGTGGTGACCCCGTTCAGCCTCGACGTCTACGGGCCGCTCGGCGTGCTGGCCTTCGTCGCGGCCGCTTCGTTCTTCAAGATCGACGGCAAGACGTGGATCAAAGACGACAACACCGCGAGCACGATGACGCTGACGCTGTCGCTCGGCGCGTTCGCGGTGATCGCGTGGGGCTACTACCTCGCGGCGCAGAAGCGCGCGCGCGACTTTCAGCTGCTGCGAGACCGGCTGCTGGTGGCGATCGGCATCTCGGCGGGCCTGGGCTACGCGAACTTCGGGCACCTGCACTTCGAGAACTTCATCCACACGTGGGACACGTACCACTACTACGTCGGCGCGAAGTACTTCCCCGAGATTGGCTACGACCGCATGTACGAGTGCGCGATCACGGCCGACTCCGAAGATCTGCCCGCCGACAAGGTCGCCCGCATGCGCGACCAGCGCATCGTCACGAACCTGCGCACCAACATCATGGAAAAAGTGGGCGAGACGATTCTCACCCGCCCCGAGTACTGCAAGCAGCACTTCACGCCCGAGCGCTGGGCCGAGTTCAAGAAAGACATCGCCTTCTTTCGCGTGCGCGTGAACGACAAGCGGTGGGAAGAGATTCACCACGACCACGGCTACAACGCGTCACCGGTGTGGACGTTGTTCGGCAACCTCATCACCAACACCGGCACCGCCACGATCGATCAGGTCACGTTCGTCGATCTGTTCGACCCGCTCTACCTCGCGCTGATGGCCGCGATGGTGTGGTGGGCCTTCGGGCCGCGGGTCTTCGCGCTCGCGATGATCATGCTGGGCTGCAACTGGGCGAGCCGGTTCTTCTATTGGACCGGGGGGGCCCTGCTGCGCCACGACTGGCTCTTCTACACGGTCGCCGTCGTGTGCCTGTTGCGCAAGGGCCGGCCGTTCATGGCCGGCGTCGCCATGGCGTACGCGGCCCTGCTGCGCCTGTTCCCCGGCCTGCTGCTCATCGGCCCGGTGCTCGCCGCCGCTGAATACGCCCGCCTGCGCCTGAAGGCGCGCGGCGACGTGCCCGACGACACGAAGCCAGAGCCCGCAGAAGACGACCCCGCGAAGCAGTTCTTCTGGGTTCGCTACGCCGCCCTCAGCGAAAAAGAGCAGGGCGCCGCGCTGCGAACGCTCGGCGTCGTCGTCGGCCCTCCGGCGCTCGCCGCGCTGTGGCTGATGACGAAAGACGCGCAGCTCGGCCGCATCTTCGCGGCGCTCGTCGCCGGCGCCGTCGCGCTCGTCGCCGCGCTGCAGGTGCTCGAGGTGCTCGTCGCCCGCGCCTTCGCGAAGGCGCCGAGGTGGGTGCACCCGCAGTTCGGGCGCATGGTGGTGGGGGGCATTCTGGCCACCGCGCTGCTCGGCGGCATGAGCCTCAAGTTCTTCGGCGGGCTCGAGACGTGGCAGCGCTTCGCGCAGAACACGTCGAAGCACGCCGCCACCCCGCTGACGAACAGCATGGGGCTGAAGACGGTGATGTCGTCTCTGCCGTGGACGAGCGGCCAGAACCTGCGCGACAGCAAGGTGCTCGACGCCTGGAAGCCGTGGAAAGACATGCGCATCGTCGTGTTCGACTACGCGCGCCCGTTCTTCTACCTGATCTGCCTCGCCGGCGTCGTGCTGCTGTACTTCGCGATTCGCGGCAGCGCGCCGCCGCTCTGGGCGACGTGCGCCATGGGCTGCGGCTTCATCTGCGCGCCCGAGGTGACGAACTACTACTACGTGTTCTTCGTCGCGATCGCGACGCTCTACGAGCTCCGGCGCGAGGTCGGCATGTGGCTCACGGCGCTGGTCGCCACCTGCATCTTCATCATGTTGACCCCGATCCCGGGCATGAGCGCCTGGCAAGACGAGCAGTCGGTGGCGATGAGCATCTCGTCGATCATCGCGATCGGCGGCATCTGGTGGCTGTTCACCCCGTGGGGCAAGAAGATCATCGTCGAGCCCGAGGCCCCGGCGCAGATCTTCGGCGACTTCGCCGCGGCGCCGTCGGGCGGCGGCGGCGCTGGCGGCGGCAAGAAGAAGAAGCGCTGATGCTCATCACGTGGCTCGGGCACGCCGGGCTGTTCATCAACGCGGCGGGCCGCACGCTGCTGCTCGACCCCTGGTTTCACGAGCCGGTGTTCGGCGGCGCGTGGTTTCGCTACCCGCCGCCGCCCTACCCCGACGCGTCGTCGCTGCCGCGCCCCGACTTCGTGCTGCTCAGCCACATTCACCCCGACCACTCGGGGCCGAAGACGCTCGAGCGGCTCTCGGCCGACTCCACCGTGCTCGCGATGCCGTTTCCCAGCGGCGCCCTGAAGCGCCGCCTCGAGGCGAGCCACCTGAAGAAGATCGTCTGGCTCGAGCCCTGGGCCACCCGCGAGCTCTCACCGGGCCTGAAGGTGACGTTCGTGCCGCACGATCGCGGGTGGGAGGTCAGCTCCATCGTCGTCGAGGGCGACGGCTGCCGCGTCTATCACGGCAACGACAACCCCCTGTCGGTGCCGGCGTACCGCGACCTCGTGCAGCGCCTCGGCAAGATCGATCTCGCCTGGCTGCCCTACGCCGGCGCCTCGTCGTACCCCACCGGCTTCGACGGCTCGCCCGAGCTCATGCGCGAGCGCTGCGCGAAGAAGAAGGCCGAGGGCATCGCCCGCTTCGTCGAGGGCATCGAGGGCCTTCAGCCCGCCGAGGCCGTGCCGTTCGCCTCGAGCTGGGCGCTGCTCGAGCTCTCGGAGCTGCACAAGAACTACGTCGACCGCCCGACCTCGGACGAGGCGTTGAAGGCCGCGATGGTGCCCGCCGCCAGCGCCGGCACACATCTCTTGCGCATGGAGCCCGGCGACGAGTGGAGCCCCGAGGCTGGCGTCATTCGCAAGGGCCTCACCGAAGGCTGGGGTCACGACGCCGCGTCGGTCGAGCGCTATGCCCGGGCCGAAGCCTCGCGGGTCGCGGCGGCGATCGCTGCCGCGCGCACGCCCGCGAAGCCCGTGTCGGCCGCCACGCTCGACCGCGCGTTTCGCGCGTACTTCGCTGAGCTGCTCGAGCAGACCCGCGCGGGCACCGCGACGCTGGCCATGAAGGCGGGCTTTCAGGTCGAGGGCGGCGCCGCATGGCGCGTCACGTTCGTGCCCGGCCAGGCCCCGGCGCTCGCTTCGGGGCTCGTGGGCGACGAAGACGAGGTGCTCACGCTGAGCGCCGGCGAGCTGTGGGCGATTTTCACCACGCCCGCGAACTGGGAAGACGTCTGGTACGGCTACCGCCTGAAGGTGCACAAGCGCGAAGGCGCCGGCTACTACCGCGCCTTCTGGGAGATGCTGCTCAACTTCGACGACGGGCCGTTGAGCGCGCGGCTCAGTGCTCTCGGGTGACCGAGATCTCGCCGGTCAGGCGATCGACGTCGAACTCGGCGTGCCACAGATCATTCTTGCCGTAGACGTACTTGTTCTTGAGCAGCCCGTCGTCGAGCCGCACCAGCCAGCCCCCCGAAGAGCGCTCGGCCTCGTGCAGCGTCGGGTAGACCGTGATCTGCTCGCCCGGGTCGAGGCCCAGGCTCCGCTCGACCTTCGCGAGCGCCAGCGCATCGACGTCGAGCCCGTTGCCGCTCGCGATCTCGTAGGCCTCGAGCACGAGCTCGCCGTAGACGGGGTCTTTCTTGAACGCCGCGTTCGCCTCGGCCTTCGAGAGCAGGTTCGCGCCCGCGCCCGCCGGCTGGTTGAACTCGCTCATCAGGGCCTGTGTGCGCGGCGCAACCTGCGCCGCCAGCTCGTCGAGCTGCACGTGTTTGCCGGGCTGCTGCTTGCGCACCTCGTCGGCCGCGGCGCGTACGTACGCGCGCGCCTCTTTCTGCTCGACCTTCGAGAGCACCCCGTTCGACTTCGCCGCAGCCTTGAAGTCGCGCTCGATCAGCGCCTTCGCGACCGTCGAGACGTCGTTCACCGTGGTCTTCGCGCGCCGTACCGTCATTCGTCACCCTTGAGCTGTTCGGCCAGGTAGTTCTGCTCGCCGACCTGTTTGATCGCCTCGAGCTGAGACTCGATCCAGTCGATGTGGTCTTCTTCGTCGACCAGAATCGCCTCGAGCAGCTCGCACGTGCCGTTGTCGTTCACCGACCGGCAGTACGTGATCGCCGTGTTCAGCCGATGC
>JAEUJP010000526.1 GCA_016793725.1 Myxococcaceae bacterium
CATGCGTTACCCGCCGATCGATCGCTTCGGAGTCATCGGAAACATGGAGACCGTCGCCCTGGTGGGCATGGACGGCTCCATCGACTTCATGTGTTTCCCCTCGTTCGATTCGCCGTCGGTGTTCGCGCGGCTGCTCGACCACGAGAAGGGCGGGTTCTTTCAGCTCGCCCCGGTGCTCGAGCAGGTGCGGCACCGGCAGATGTACCTGCCCGACACGAACGTGCTGTTCACCCGGTGGCTGTCGAACGACGGCGTGGCCGAGGTGTCAGACTTCATGAGCCTCGAGCCGGGCGAGCACCGCGTGGTGCGGCGCGCGAAGACGGTGCGCGGCGAAATTCGCTGGCGCTGCGTGTGCAACCCGCGGTTCGGCTATGGGCTGACGCCGCATCAGGTGCACCGCACGCCCGACGGGGTGGTGTTCGAGGCCGGCGGCCTGAGGGTGCGGCTGCGGGCGACGGTGCCGCTGAAGGTCGACGACGACGGCGCGGTCACCGCCGACTTCACGGTGCGCGCGAACGAGCACGCGTCGTTCGTGTTCGAGGTCGACAGCGGTGACAGCCGCAGCGTTCACCCCGACTACGTGGCGCAGTCGTTCAAAGAGACGGCCGACTACTGGCGCGCGTGGATCGCGAAGTCGACGTACCGCGGGCGCTGGCGCGAGGCGGTGAGCCGATCGGCGCTGGTGCTGAAGCTGCTGACGTCGCGGCGGCACGGGTCGATGGTGGCGGCGCCGACGTTCGGGCTGCCCGAAGACATCGGCGGCGAGCGCAACTGGGACTATCGCTACACGTGGATTCGCGACGGCTCGTTCACGCTCTACAGCCTGATGCGGCTCGGCTACACCGAAGAGGCGGCGGCGTTCATGCGTTGGTTCGAAGAGCGGTGCCGCGAGCTCGAGCCCGATGGCAGCCTTCAGATCATGTACGCGGTCGACGGGCGGCACGAGCTGCCCGAGTCGGCGCTCGACCACTTCGAGGGCTACCTGCAGTCGAAGCCGGTGCGTGTCGGCAACGGCGCGTACCAGCAGCTGCAGCTCGACATCTACGGCGAGCTGCTCGACTCGGTGTACCTGTTCGACAAGTACGGCTCGCCGCTCTCGTACGACACGTGGGTGAACCTGCGGCGGCTCGTCGACTGGGTCTGTGAGAACTGGCGGCGCGCCGACGAGGGCATCTGGGAGGTGCGCGGCGGCGCGAAGGAGTTTCTCTTCTCTCGCGTCATGTGCTGGGTCGCGCTCGATCGTGCGGTGCGGCTGGCGAAGAAGCGCTCTTTTCCCGCGCCGCTCGAGCGGTGGAGCAAAGTGCGCGACGAAATCTACGAAGAGATCTTCACGCGCTTCTGGGACCCGGCCCGCTCTTCGTTCGCGCAGTACGACGGCGCGAAGACGACCGACGCGTCGATGTTGCTGATGCCGATGGTGAAGTTCATCAGCCCGACCGACCCGCGGTGGCTGTCGACGATGAAGGCGATCGAGCACGACCTCGTCGACGACTCGCACGTGTTCCGCTACCGGCACGGCGACGCCGCGGGCGACGGCCTGCGCGGCACCGAGGGCACGTTCTGCATCTGCTCGTTCTGGTGGGCCGAGTGCCTCGCGCGCTCGGGCGACCTCGACCGCGCGCGCTACGCGTTCGAGAAGATGTTGGGCTACGCGAACCACCTCGGCCTGTTCCCCGAAGAGCTCGGGAAGGCGGGCGAGCACCTCGGCAACTTCCCGCAGGCGTTCACGCACATCGGCCTCATCAGCGCGGCGTACTACCTCGACAAGCAGCTGTCGGGGCGCGACGCGCGCACTCACGTGGGGTGAAGCACGACCTCGAAGAAGCTCCGCGCGTGGCCCGAGAACGCGAGCTTCTTCGCCCACGTCGTCGGCAGCGCGCGCACCTCGTCGAGCGTCATCGGGCGCGCCCGCGCGCCCCACACCGCCATGGGGTCGGGCAGCGTGAGCCGGTCGGCGTCGCCGGTGCCGTAGACGATGCGCAGCTCGCCGCCGAGCGCGCGCAGCTTCGACACGTCGCCCGTCGCGACCGCGGTGAGCAGCGAGCCCCACGGCATGAGCACCGTCACGCTGGCGGCGACCCCCTCGAGAATGCCCGGCGCGTCGTCGAGCGAGAGCCGCCCGAACAGCGCGTTGGGCGGCGCCTTTCGAGACACGAGGGCCAGGCCGTCGGCGTTGGCGTCGACGCCAATCACGAACAGCTCGGGGTGCTTCAGCGCGAGACGCTTCGCGAACGTGCCGTCGCCCGTGCCGAAGTCGACGTGAATCGCCGAATACGGGCGTGCGGCTTCGAGCAGCTATCAGCGGTCGACGACGCGGTGCTTCTTGCCGTGAATGATGAGCATGGCGGTGAAGTTAAGCTCGGCGCCGCGAGCGCGCAACGCGCCGAACGCCGGCTCATGGCGATGCGGTAGGCTCGCAGGCGCCGGTGCGCGCCCTCCTCGTCATGTCGGTCGTCTTCGGCGTCGTGTCGTGCGACTGCGGCGACCCGCCCATCGTCACTCCGCGTGAAGACTGCGCGAACCGCGTCGACGACGACCGCGACACGTTCATCGACTGCGCCGACCCAGACTGCTCGATGAGCCCGTCGTGCGTCGCCTCGTGTGTCGACCTGTGCGCCGATGGCGAGGCGCTGTGTGAAGGCGCGACGCTGCTGCGCTGCGCGCTCGGCGTGAACGGCTGCCGCGACTTCTTGAGCTCGACCGCGTGCGATGCGGGCGTGTGCACGGGGGGCGCCTGCGCTCCGCCGCCGTGTCGCGACCAGTGCGGTGCGGGCACCACCACGTGCTCGGGCGCGACCGCGACCGTCTCGTGCGTGAAGCCAATCGGCAAGTGCGCCGACTGGGCGATGCCCACGCCGTGCCCGACCGGCCAGGTGTGCAGCTCGGGCCGGTGTGTGCCGCCGAGCCAGTGCATGAACCAGTGCACGCAAGGCGCGACCCGCTGCACCGCCGGCAACGCGCTCGAGCGGTGTGTCGTGCTCGCGAGCGGCTGCACCGACTGGTCGCTGCCCTCAGGCACGTGCGGCACCGCGGGCGGAGGTGGTGGAGCGGCAGGTGGCAATGGGACAGCGGGCGGCGGCGCCACGGCCGGAGGTGGCGCGACCGCGGGTGGCGGCGCCACGGCCGGCGGCGGAGCCACTGCGGGCGGCAGCGGCACCCCGGGAACGCTGGTGTTTCAGCGCATCCCCAACATTCTCATCGTCGACGACGTGACGAAGGTGGCGTGGCACCCGAGCGGGCGGTTCGCGCTGCTGCTGACGACGACGGCGGCCGTCTACAAGTACGACGCGACGTCGCGCAGCATCGCGCTGTTCCAGAACGTCGGCGCGCAGCGGCTCAGTGACCTCGACGTCGCAGCCGACGGCAGCTACTTTCTCGTCGCGGGGCCGAGCGCGCTGTGGCGCGTGAACGTCGGCGCGGCCGATGCGCTGTCGGTGGCCGACGCGGGCCTGGTGTCGAACGGCACCGTCGCAGCCGTCGCGGTCGAGCCGGGCAACGAACGCTTCGGCGTCATCACGCGCGGCACGTCGAACATCAACTACCTCTACACGTGGCAGCCCGATGCGGGGTTGTCGGCGCCGCGCGGCTACAGCTCGACCGCCGGCGCGATGAGCCTGATGTGGGCGTCGCCGACGTTCGTGCTGCACGGCGGGAGCCCGGGCATCATCACGTCAGACGGCGTCAACGCGGCGAGCTCGAGCACGTGGCTCTTGCAGACCGGCAACGTGATGGGCAACGGCTGGCCGGCGAGCCACGGCAACCCGGGCGCAGCGGCCTGGCAGCCGAACGGGGAATACGGGGTGCTCACCGGGTGGAGCTCGAACAAGCTCTACGTGTACGACGGCGCGTGGCACCTCGCGACGTTGCCCGGCGTCGGCACCGCGGCGGCGCCGCAGGCCATCGCGTTTCGTGCCGACGGCAACCGCGCGCTCATCGTCGGGCGCGTCATCGGGCCGGGCACGCAGGCGACCGTCATCGACTACCGGCCGACGGGCCGCGCGTGGGACGAGGCGGCGCTGGTGAATTCGAACATCGGGTCGTTCGAGGCGTCGCCGTGGTTCGGCAATACGAGCTCGATGCACCTGCTCGACGTCGCGTGGCGGCCGGGCGCGTGCGACGAGGGGCTCATCGTCGGCAGCGACAACGGCACGCAGTTCAGCCCGACGAACGGCATCATCGCGCGGTTCTACGACTCGACCGACGTCGACTGCGCGCCCTGAGCTTTGCGTCGGGGCCGTAAAGCGAGGTACACCGTGAAAATCATGACCAGTCGGTCTGCATTCGCCCTCGCCGGTCTCTCGTTCTTCGCGGCGTGCCAGAGCCCGCCGCCGAAGCCCACGTGGCATCGCGACATCGCGCCCTTGATGGAAGAGAAGTGCGGCGGCTGTCACAGCGCGGGGAGCATCGGGCCGTTTTCGCTGACGACGCACGCCGAGGTGATGGCGGTGGCCGAGTCGGTGAGGGCGGCGGTGACGTCGCGGCGAATGCCTCCGTGGCCGGCGCGGCGTGACTGTGCCGAGTACGCGCCCGATGGTTCGCTGACCGACGAGCAGATTGCACTCATCACGGGCTGGCTCGACGACGGCGCGATGGAGGGCGACCCGCGCGACTACCAGGCGCTCGAGGGGCCGAAGACGTCGCTGTCGCGCGTCGACCTGACGCTGCCGATGGTGAAGCCGTACACACCGAAGAAGATGCCCGACGACTACCGGTGCTTCGTGCTCGACTGGCCCGAGACCGAGCCGAAGTACATCACGGGGTTCAACCTGGCGCCGGGCGTGAACGCGATGGTGCACCACGCCGACGTGCTGTACGTGCCGCCCGAGAAGGCGGCCGAGTTCAGGGCGAACGACCCGAACGGTGACGGTTGGGAGTGCTACAACCCGCCCATTCTCGAGGGCTATTGGATCGGCACGTTCGTGCCGGGCAGCCTGGGAATGGACTTTCCCGCCGGGTCCGGCCTGAAGGTCGAGCCGGGCAGCAAGGTGTTCATTCAGTTTCACTACAACACGGCGGCGACGAACGGGCCGAAGCCCGACCTGTCGAAGCTCGAGCTGTCGCTGGCCGACAAGGCGAAGCCGGGCCTGGTGGTGGCGCTGGCGAAGGTGTCGTGGCTGCGAGAGCGGGCGATGCGCATACCGGCGTTCGAGAAAGACGTGATGCACCGGTACGAAGAAGACCCGACGAAAATCATCTCGGTGTTCAACCGCGAGTTCGTCGATGGGCTGCCGCTGAAGGCGTACGCGACCATCATTCACATGCACGAGATGGGGTCGAAGGCGACGTTCGAGATCATGCGCAAAGACGGCACGAAGGAATGTGTGAACGACATTCCGAAGTGGGAGTTCCACTGGCAGCTGCCGTACTCGCTGAAGACGCCGAAGACGGTGTACCCGGGCGACCAGGTGGCCATCGAGTGCCACTGGGACAACTCGCAAGAGAACCAGCCGTACATCAACGGCATTCAGCGCGTGCCGCGCGAGCTGAACTGGGGCCCGAACACCGACGACGAGATGTGTGTCGCGGGCGTGTACTTCACGCACTGAGCACGAGCTCACCTCCGCTCGCCCTGAGCGAGGTCGAAGGGGGCGCTCAGCCCGCGCTGCGGGTGTCTCTCGAGACGAGCAGGGCGCGAACGCTGGCGAGCGCCTTCTTCTTGGTGAGGCCGAGGCGCTGGGCTTCGGCGAGCTCGGCCTCCATGACTTTTCCATCACCGCGCCGAGCGGCGGCGACGCCGAGGTTGAGATGCGGCACGGCGTAATCGCGATCGCGCTCGAGGGCGGATCGAAACGAGGCTTCGGCGAGGTCGAGCTTGCCGTTCTCGAGGTGCACGACGCCGACGTTGTTGCGGGCGATGGCGACGGGGTCGCGCGTGTAGATGCCGGCGGCGAGCCAGCTGAAGGTGCGCTTCCAGCTCGTGCGCTCGAGCTCCTGCTCGAACGACTGAAAGGCGGCGATGGCGTCGACCCACTGCTTGGTCTTCAGGTGGCGGCGGCCGGCGAAGAACCGGCTCGAGACGGCGTACGAGAAGGCGGCGGCGCCGAGAATGAGCGCGATGAAGACGACGCGCACGACGTCGGGCAGCACGTTGCCGAGCACGAGGCAGGCGAGCCAGAAGGCGGCGAAGAGGAGCCGGTTGCGAGTGGGGCGCGTCATGGTGCGCCGGTCGCCTACAGGGGAATGTTCCCGTGCTTGCGCCGCGGGTTCTCTTGGCGCTTGTCTTTCAGCATCTCGAGCGCACGAATGATCTTCGACCGCGTCTGCTCGGGCCGAATCACCTCGTCGACGTAGCCGAGCTCGGCCGCCTTGAACGGGTTCGCGAACTTCTCGCGATACTCGGCCACCAGCCGCGCC